>JAKAQB010000018.1 GCA_021811865.1 Actinomycetes bacterium
CGGCCCCCCGCCGGCCCGCCGGCCCCCCGCCGGCCCCCCGCCGGCCCCCCGGCCCCCCCGCCGGCCCTCCGGCCCCCCTCCGGCCCCCCCGCCGGCCCCCCGCCGGCGCCCGCCCGTGCAGGGAGGGCTCTTACGGCTGGGATGGGACCGGGGGCATCCGACGCCCGGAGCCTGCCGGCCTACCGAGGTGTTGCCGATGGGCGGCTGACCTGCTGGGTTACGATCGGTGTCCCATGTCCCGGGCCCTCATCGAGCGCCGCCTGTTCGACACCGCCCAGCGCCTGCGTGTGGCGCTGGAGGAGCTCGCGGTGCTCGACGAGCAGCTGGCGGTGCTGAGCGAGACGGCGGAGGAGGCCCGGGTGCGGTCGCTCGTGTCGGAGACGCCGCTCGCGCACCGCGAGCACGCCGAGGCCCAGCGCCACGTGGACGCGCTCGAGCGCGCCCGGCGCAGCTTGCAGGCGACCGTCGACGGGTTGCGCACCAGCCAGGACGAGTTGCTCGACCGGCTGCTTGCCGACGATGCTGCACGGTAGAGGCCGGCGTCGGAGAGGCGGTGGTCAGGTCGGTCGGTGGTGCCGCAAGGGCTGACCCTCTCCCGGCGCCGACGTTCAAGAAACCGCCAGGCCTGCTACTCCCCGTCGGACCCGCTGTCACCGCCAACCGCTCTGACCGAGACCACCCGCCGCTGACACCCACCCGACGCCTACCGCCCCGACCCAAGGAGCCCACCGATGGCCGTGCGAGTCGTGATCGCAGAGGACGAGGCGATCGTCCGACTTGACTTGAAGGAGATCCTCGAGGAGGAGGGTTACCATGTCGTCGGCGAGACGGGGCGCGGGGACGAAGCCGTCGAGCTGGTCCGTCGTGAGCGACCGGACCTGGCCATCCTCGACATCAAGATGCCGGGCGCCGACGGCCTGACCGCGGCCCGGGAGATCAGCGCCGAGCGGCTTGCAGCCGTGCTGATCCTGACGGCCTTCAGCCAACGGGACCTGATCGAGCAGGCCCGCAACGCCGGCGCGCTCGCCTACCTCGTGAAGCCGTTCCAGAAGAGCGAGCTGCTGCCGGCGATCGACATCGCGCTGGGCCGCTTCAACGAGATGGTGGCCCTGGAGGACCAGGTGCGCAACCTGGAGGAGCGGCTCGAGGTCCGCAAGGTGGTCGAACGGGCCAAGGGCATCCTCATGGACGAGCAGGGGATGGCCGAGCACGAGGCGTTCGCCTGGATCCAGCAGACGGCCATGAACGAGCGGGTTCGCATGGACGTCGTCGCCCGGAGGGTGATCGACGAGGGTTTGCGGCCGCCTCCGAGCTGAACCGAACCGAGCTGCGCTGCCCTGCCTTCCGAACGGACCTGCTCCCAGTCGACCACCGCGGCCGCACCCTCCATGTCGGAGGACGGGAAGATCCTCACGCCGGCGGCTGGAGGAGGGTGGCGGGCTGCGCCGGCGCCACTTGCAGGGCGGCGACGTGCATCTGCTGGGCGAGGATGGGGGAGAGGGCCATGCCGCGGCCGGCGATGTCGAGGGTGAGGGTGCCGTCGGGCGCGCGCGAGGAGATGACCGCCTCGACTCCGGGCACGAACCCGTGATCGGACAGGTAGGCGAGCGACTCGCGGTCGATCTCGATCTGCTCGGTGACGCGCTCGAGGCGCACGAGCTGACCGGCGACGCAGCCGGCAAGGGGAACGAGGCGCCGGAGGTCGGGGCCGGTCCCGGGGATCGGGTTCCCGTGCGGGCAGGTGGTCGGGTGGCCGAGGAGGTCCTCGAGCCGTGAGGCCACGTCGTCGGAGATCACGTGCTCCCAGCGGCAGGCCTCGACGTGGGCGCTCTCCCAGGGCAGGCCGATGATGTCGGTGAGCAGTCGTTCCGCCAGGCGGTGCTTGCGGACGACGCTCTCGCCGACCTCGCGGCCGAGCGGTGTGAGGCCGACCGTGCGGCCGGACAGGGCGACGTAGCCGGCATCGCGCAGCCGGCGCACCATCTCCGAGACCGCCGGCGCGGAGTGGTCGAGGCGCTCGACGAGCCGGGCCTGGATGACCGGGGTCCCCTCCTCCTCCAGCTCGTGGATCGCTTCCAGGTACTCCTCGAGGGGAGGGTGGAAGGCGTCAGCCACGCCGGACATGCTAGGCCCGAGCCAGGCGCTCGCCGGCTCCCGCCCCGCCTGCTCCCGCCCCGCCTGCTCCCGCCCCCCGGCGCGGGCGGCGCCGGGCCCACACACCGAGGGCAGCGGCCAGGTACGCCACGTACACCCCGACCTGCAGTGCGGTAGGCCGCTCGGCGTACCCGAAGAACGAGTGCACGATGTCGCCCAGAGCGCTGTTCTCCGACAGCACGCCCGCCGTGCTCCAGAGGCGGGGCCCGGTCGGCAGCCAGGCGAGGGATTGCAGGTTCTCGACGGCGTCGGCGAGCAGCCCGGCGGCGAAGACCATGAGCAGCGTGCCGACGACGGCGAAGAACCGCCCCATGTCGATCCGCCGGCCCAACCGGTAGACGGCGAAGGCGATGGCGAGCGACACGGCCAGCCCGGCGGCGCCGCCGGCGATGACCCCCCGCCCCGAGGAGGCGAAGACGATCGCCAGCGTGAACACCATGGTCTCCACGCCCTCTCGCCCGACGGCTTGGAACGAGAGCAACCCGAGGCCCCAGCGGGCCTTGCCCTCGAGGGCTGCTGCCGCCCGGGAGCGAAGCTCACCCGAGAGGGACCGGGCGTGGGACTGCATCCAGAAGGTCATGAACGTGAGCACCGCCGCCGCCAGCAGGTAGGTGCATGTCTCGAAGATCGTCTGCACCCGCGAGCCGGCGTAGTGGGTGAGCAGCAGGTAGGCGGCGACACCGCCGGCGAGGACGAGCACCATCGCCGCGGCCACCCCGGCGAACACGTCCCGGAAGTACCTCCGCTGCCCCGCCTTGTCCAGGTAGGCGAGCAGGATGGCCACGATCATGCTCGCCTCGATGCCCTCGCGCAGGAAGATGACGAAGGTCGCGATCACCGGTATTAGGTGTACCTAACTTGTAGCGTTCCGTCAAGCGACGCCGCAGCCCATGCGGCCGGGACGCCGCCACGGGCCTGGGCGTAGCATCCCGCCGTGGCTCGCGTGATGCTGATCGACGGCAACTCCCTCACCTATCGGGCCTTCTTCGCCTTGCCGAGCGACATGGCGACGGCGTCCGGCCAGGTGACCAACGCCGTGTTCGGGTTCACGTCGATGCTCGTCAACCTGGTGAAGGATCACCGTCCCGACAAGGTGATCGCCGCCTTCGACCGGCCCGAGCCGACGTTCCGCCACGAGATGATCAGCGACTACAAGGCCGGCCGCAAGGAGACGCCCGACATCCTCCGGCAACAGATGGGCCTGGTCCGCCAGCTGGTCGAGACCCTCCGCATACCCCTCGTGGAGGTTCCCGGCTACGAGGCCGACGACGTCATCGCGACGCTGGCGACCCGGGCCGAGGCGGCCGGCGACGACGTGATCATCGTCACCGGCGACCGGGATGCCTACCAACTCGTGCAGGACCCGCACGTGAAGGTCCTCTACAACCGCCGGGGCGTCTCCGACTACGCCCTCTACGACGAGGCGGGCATCGAGGGGCGCACGGGGGTCAGCCCAGCGATGTACCCCCAGTACGCGGCCCTGCGGGGAGACCCCTCCGACAACCTGCCCGGCGTGCCCGGCGTCGGCGAGAAGACAGCCGCCAAGCTGATCAACACCTACGGCGGCATCGACGGCGTGTTCGCCCACCTCGACGAGCTGTCACCCAAGCTGCGGGACAACCTGCGGGCGTGGGAGGCGACGGTCCGCAAGAACGCCGAGGCGACGCCGCTGATCCGGGACGTGGCCGTCGAGGTCGACCCGGCGGCCGCCACCCTCGGCGGGTGGGACAGGGACGAGGTGAAGCGCCTGTTCGACTTCCTCGAGCTGCGGACGCTCTGGGACCGCTTCGTCGAGGCGACGGCATCCGACGAAAGCGCCGGCCGCTCACCGCTCCCCGCCGGCGCTGCCCTCGACGTGGAGGTGACCTCGCCGGCCGGCGCGGCGGCGGCCGTCTCCGTCCTGGAGCGCTGGCGGGGGCAGGGCGCCGCCCTGGCCGTCGCCGGTGCCTGGGAGGGCGTCGCCGGCCGCTCAGCGCTGCTCGGCTTGGCGTTCGCCGCCGTGCCGCCCGACGAGCCGGTCGCCGTCACGTGGATCCCTCTCGACGGCGCCGTCCTGGCTGCCCTCGGTGGCCTGTTTGCGCCGGGCGGGGCGGAGATCTCGGCCCACGACGCCAAGGCGCTCATGCGGGGCCTCGCCGTGATGGGCGTCGACTTTGCCGACCTCCAGCTCGACACGGCGATAGCGGCGTACCTCGTCGACCCGGCCGGCGACCAGTACCTGCTCGAGGATCTCGCCCTCCGCTACGCAGGCACCGAGCTGGCCGCCCCCGGCGCCCCGCCTCCGGGGCAGCTCGACCTGGCCGGCGCCGGAGCCGACCCGGGTGCTGAGGCGGCGCGCAGGGCGGCGGCGGTGGCGCGGCTCGTGGAGCCGCTGTCGTCGGCGCTGTCGGCGCGGGGCATGTCGCGCCTCTACGACGAGGTGGAGCGCCCGCTGGTGCGGGTGTTGGGGCGTATGGAGGACATCGGGGTCCGGGTCGACGTGCCGGCGCTGGAGGAGCTCGCCGGGGAGCTGTCCGCCGAGGCCCGGCGGCTGGAGACGGAGATCCAGGAGCTGGCCGGCGTGGCGTTCGTTGTCAACTCGACGCCCCAGCTGCGGGAGGTCCTCTTCGACCGGCTCGGCCTCGCCCCCCAGAAGCGCACCAAGACGGGTTACTCGACAGATGCCCAGACCCTGGAGAAGCTGCGGGGGCAGCACCCCATCGTCGAGTCCCTCCTCCGGTACCGGGAGGTGGAGAAGCTACGCTCGACCTACGGGGAGTCGCTGCTCGCAGAGGTGGCGGCCGACGGGCGGATCCATGCCACGTTCAACCAGACGGTGGCGCGCACGGGGCGGCTCAGCTCCGACCAGCCCAACCTGCACAACATCCCGATCCGCACCGAGGAGGGCCGGCGGTTCCGCCGGTGCTTCATCCCGTCGGAGGGCTGCCGGTTCCTCGTCGCCGACTACAACCAGATCGAGCTGCGCGTGATCGCCCATCTCGCCGAGGACCCCGGTCTCATCGAGGCGTTCACGTCTGGCGCGGACATCCACAACGCCACGGCGGCGCGGGTGTTCGGGGTGGACCCGGGAGCGGTTACCGTTGCGCAGCGGTCCAAGGCGAAGATGGTCTCCTACGGCCTCGCCTATGGGATGGAGTCCTACGGCTTGGCGCAGCGGCTCTCGATCCCGGTGACGGAGGCGGAGCAGATCCTGCGCGCCTATTTCGAGGCGTTCCCCAACGTGAGCAGCTACATGGACCGGGTCGTCGCCGAGGCGCGCGACCGGGGGTACACCGAGACGCTCTTCGGCCGGCGCCGGCTGATACCGGAGCTGCAGTCCACCCGATACCAGGTGCGCGCCGCCGGCGAGCGCCAGGCGATGAACGCCGGCATCCAGGGTCTCGCCGCCGACATCTTCAAGGTCGCTCTCGTGCGCGTGGACGAACGCCTGGAGGGGCTGTCCATGGACAGCCGGCTCGTGCTCCAGGTGCACGACGAGGTCATCCTCGAGGTTCCCCCAGCCGAAGAGGCTGCTGCCGCCGAGGTCGTGCTCGAGGCCATGCGCGGTGCCGCCGGGTTGCGTGTGCCCTTGGAAGTCAATCTTTCCTGGGGCGCCACCTGGGCCGCAGCCAAGGGTTGAGGCTGGCCACCGGGGCGGCCGCGCGCCGGCTGCCCTTTCCCCGGCAGTCACTCCTGGTCGCGGGCAGGAGGGCGATAGCGGCCGTGTAGCATCTGGCCCCGGCGAACGCTCGCCGACCGCCCCCGCCACGACCGCCCGCGTGGGGGTGCCCGCCCGGAAAGAAGGCCGACCTCATGACCGACCCCACCAGCCCCACTCCTGCGGAGATGGGCAGCTTCGACGAGTCGGGGGAGTACACCCCGCGCCAGGTGGTGGTCGACGACCTCGGCGGCGTGTCCCTGGAGGACGCCATCTCGGGCACCATCGTCGACTTCGACGACGGCGACATCGTCGAGGGAACGGTGGTCAAGGTCGACAAGGACGAGGTGCTACTCGACATCGGCTACAAGTCCGAGGGCGTCATCCCGTCCCGGGAGCTCTCCATCCGCCACGACGTCGACCCGAGCGAGGTGGTGTCGCTCGGTGAGCACATCGAGGCGCTCGTCCTCCAGAAGGAGGACAAGGAGGGCCGGCTGATCCTGTCCAAGAAGCGCGCCCAGTACGAGCGGGCGTGGGGCACGATCGAGGGGATCAAGGAGCGCGACGGCGTCGTTTCCGGCCCCGTCATCGAGGTTGTCAAGGGCGGCCTGATCCTCGACATCGGGCTGCGGGGCTTCCTGCCGGCGTCGCTCGTGGAGCTGCGACGCGTGCGCGACCTCATGCCGTACGTGGGCAAGAGCCTCGAGGCCAAGATCATCGAGCTCGACAAGAACCGCAACAACGTCGTCCTCTCGCGCCGGGCATACCTGGAGGAGACCCAGAAGGAGCAGCGCGACGAGTTCCTCACCAACCTGAAGCCGGGGGAGGTGCGACGCGGCGTCGTGTCCTCGGTGGTCAACTTCGGAGCCTTCGTCGACCTGGGCGGCATGGACGGCCTCATCCACGTCTCCGAGCTGTCCTGGAAGCACGTCGACCACCCCTCCTCGGTCGTCGCCGTCGGCGACGAGGTGGAGGTGCGGGTCCTCGACGTCGACCTCTCACGCGAGAGGATCTCACTGTCGCTCAAGGCGACCCAGCAGGACCCGTGGCAGGAGTTCGCCACCGCCCACCGGGTCGGCGAGCTGGTGTACGGGCGGGTGACGAAGCTGGTGCCGTTCGGGGCCTTCGTCCAGGTGGGTGAGGGCATCGAGGGCCTGGTGCACATCTCCGAGATGGCCGCCCACCACGTCGACCTTCCCGAGCAGGTCGTCACCCCCGGCGAGGAGCTGTGGGTGAAGATCATCGACATCGACCTGCAGCGCCGGCGGATCAGCCTCTCGATCAAGCAGGCCGCCGAGGGAGGGGAGGTCGCCGCCGAGTACCGGGAGGCGTTCGGCGAGCACGCCTACGACGAGCAGGGCAACTACATCGGTCCCTCCTTCGCCGACTTCGAGCCCGAGTCCGAGGCGCAGGCCGCCTGGGCCGAGTACCTGGAGGAGACCGCCAGCCCCCCCGATGCCGACGCCGAGTCCCCCGCCCCCGCGTCCGCCCGCGCCCCCGAGTCCGAGTCCGCCGCCACCGAGTCCGCCACCGCCCCCGAGTCCGCCCCCGCGTCCGCCCCCGCCCCCGAGTCCGCCACCGCCCCCGAGTCCGCCCCCGCCCCCGAGTCCGCCACCGCCCCCGAGTCCGCCACCGCCCCCGAGTCCGCCCCCGCCCCCGAGTCCGAGTCCGCCGCCACCGAGGGCTAGCACCGGGTCCTCCTGTCCTCCTGTCCTGCAGTTCGCCGTCGCCCGCTCGTCACCTGCCCGGCGCCCCCGCTTGCCCCGCCCGCCGTGGCCGGCATTCCCCATGTGAGCCCCGTTGTCCGGGACTTTCGCCGAACAGGACCATTTGCACTCCTATTGCCTCCGCCAACACCACGGGGAGCGGCGGGAAGTGGTCCCTCGCTGCGAACTTTGGAAGCCCGTTGTCGCTGGACGACAACAACCTTCCAAAGGTCCATCAGGCCGGCAGCTTGGCGACCACTCTCGGTGGGCAAGCTCGCAGTGCAGCGTCAATGTCCGCCCGCAGTAGCTGCGGGTAGCGGGTGACCGTCACCCAGTCGGACTCGACGACGCTGTAGCCGGCGGCGCGCAGCGCGTTGCGCCGGCGGCTGTCGGCCGCCTTCGCTTCTGGGGACCAGTGGAAGGAGTAGCCGTCAACCTCGAGCACGACGATTGCGGAGAGCTGGAAGTCCACTCGCGCTCGGCCGTCGAGAACTTCGACCTGGGTCGCGAGTGGCTTGATGTCCCAGCTGCGAAGCAGCCGCATCGTCATGCTCTCGAGCACGCTCGGTGCCGGCGGGTGGACGAACCCGCGGGCGTCGAGCGCAGTGCGCAGCTGTCGGATTCCCGTGCGACCGCGGGAGGCCCACTGTTCGACGGCATCCTGCAGCTCCATGGCGCGGAACACCCGGTGTGCCAGACCGACGTCGACGGCGCGGTGCAACTCCGCCTCCGGCAGGACGCTCGCGAGGTCGATAACCGTGCGGATCGGAGCAGTAACGGGGATCTCTTGACGCTGTTGTCGTGAACTTGGGACGTACGTGGAGCGGTGAAGATCCACGCCGACCAGGCTGCGCCGAACGGCCGATGGTACCGTCAGCGCCGGCCGTGCCGGGGCGTAGGGCAGCATGCCCCAGAGCCAGCCGGCGGAGCGGTGCGACGCCCGTGCCGATGCTCCTGCAGCCGCGCATGCCGCCAGGGTCGCCCCCTGCGCAGACAGCGGAACCTCGGCGGGTGCGTACACGCCGCGGTGAACGGCCCGCCAGCGTCCCGTGCGGAGTCGGTACTGCACGCCGGCGGGGGTCAGCCCGAGGGTGAGTGCCTCGTCCAAGGTGATGACCCCATGGTTCCGAGCCAGGTAGGCGTCGAGTGCCCGCTCGAGAGGTGCTGTGGCCATGGCCGATCTTCGCGCTGCCCCTGTGACTGCCTGGCTGCCGCCCCGTCACGCTCCCCGACGCCCTGCGCCCCCGACGCCCTGCGCCCCCGACGCCCTGCGCCTCCGACGCCCTGCGCCCCCGACGCCCTGCGGGCGGCCGGCGACCCTGCCGGCCGCCCGGTGCATGTCGTAGAGCTCGCGGGCCCCGAGCCAGCGGGATGGCTTAGCTGTGTCGCCCGTGCGACGTCGGAGAGGGAGCCCAACCTGCGCTGGCGTGAACTGCCTGGTCGGCGACGACCCGCTCGAGCCTCTCGGGTGCCGGGGCTACGGCTGGTCGGGCACGCGGAACCGATAGCCCATGCCTGGCTCCGTGATGAAATACCGGGGACGGGCCGGGTCCGGTTCCAGCTTCCTGCGGATGCGACCCACGTAGACCCTCAGGTACTCGAGCTCGTCTTCGTACTGTGGTCCCCAGACCTCTTGGAGCATCTGACGGTGGGGTACGAGCCTGCCTGCGTGGCGCGAGAGGATCTCCACCATGTTCCATTCCGTCGGCGTCAGGCGCACCGGCTTGCCGTCGCGGTCGGTCACCTGTTTGCTCGCTCGGTCGACGGTGAAGTCGTCGGTGACGATCGTCGCGCTACCACCTGCAGACGCGTCGCGGCGCAGCGCGGCACGCACCCTTGCCAGCAGCTCCTCCATGCCAAAGGGCTTGGTGACGTAGTCGTCCGCGCCGTCGTCGAGGGCCTCGACCTTGGTGTGCTCCTGGCTGCGGGCCGACAACACGATGACGGGGGCGGTCGTCCAGGCTCGTAGCCCGCGCAGGACGTCGAGGCCGTCAAGGTCGGGGAGGCCGAGGTCGAGCAGCACGACATCGGGGTGCTCGCGCGCTGCCGCTTCCAGACCGGTGCTGCCGGAGGCGGCCCAGCCCACCTCGTAGCCCCGGGCACGGAGGCTGATGCTGAGAGCACGTGCGAACGGCGCCTCGTCGTCGATCACGAGTATCCGGCTCACGCGTCCCGCCTTGCCTGGGCAGCCGGCAGGTCGCCGGCGAGCCGACGGGTGGCCGGCGCACCAGCGGTTCGTTCGGACTCCCTCAACCGGACGGTCATCGTTACGCCGCCTCCCGGGGTGTCCTCAAGCAGGAGCTCGCCCCCCATCGCCTCCACGAAGCCCTTCGCTACCGCCAGGCCGAGTCCCACCCCCGCTCCCCCGCCCTGGTCGCCGAGGCGCTGGAACGGGAGGAAGACACGTTCGCGCTCCCAGGACGGGATGCCTGGTCCGCGGTCGGCGATCCGCAGCTCGATCCAGCCGTCCGGCTGCCGCCCGGCGAGGATCCTGACCGGCCGGCCCTCGTCGGACACCGCCAGGGCGTTGTCGAGGAGGTTGGCGACGGCCCTCTCGAGCAACGGTGGGTCGGCGTTCACGGCCGGCACGGTCTCGGGAACATCGAGCTCGACGCGCCGGTCCGTCCGAGGGATGGACCGCAGCGCGGCGGAGACCACCTCGTCGAGGCCCACGGGACCGAGGCGTACGACGAGCCCGCCCGAACGGATGCGGCTCATGTCGAGGAGGTTGGCGACGAGCTCGGTCAGGCGATCGACTTCGGCGTCGATGGTCTCGAGCAGGTCCCGGGCGGGCGCCGGCTCCCACACCACGTCGTCGGAGAGGAGGCTGGTCGCGGCCGCCTTGATCGAGGCGAGCGGCGTCCGCAGGTCGTGGCTCACGGCGGCGAGCAGCGCGGTGCGGACCTCGTTGGCCTTCGCGTGAGCTGCCGCCTCGCCGGCACGCGCCCGCAACTGGCGGTTGGCGACGGCGACGGCGATCTGGTTGACGAAGATCCGGAGCGTCTCGGCATCCTCGCTGCGCAGCCTCGGAGAGCAGAGAGCAAGCGCTCGTTCGGCGTCGATCGGCAGGCTGACCGTGGCGTCCTGGGGGGACGACGGTGGGTGGGGACCGGCGAGCACCTCCCGTTCCCATCCGGCGTCACTGGCTCGCAGGACCGCTACGCCAGTCACGAGGAAGGTCCTGTATATCTCTTCGACCAGCGCCGGCACGGGGTCCGGCTCGTCGAGCAGGGCGCTCGCTGCGCGCGCCAGGGCGGCTGCCTGGGCGCGTGTGCGGCGCGCCTCGTTGGCCCGCCTCGCTGCGAGGTCCACGAAGGCGCTGACCACCGCCGCCACCACCAGGAACACCGCCAGGGCAATGATGTCCCGGGGGTCGGCGATGGTGAAGGTGTGTATGGGAGGGCTGAAGTACCAGTTGAGCAGGAGGAATCCTGCGACTCCGGCCAGCAGCCCGGGCGCGACGCCACCGACCGCGGCGGCGGCCACCACCGGCAGCAGGTAGATCAGCGAGATGGTGCCGAGCGCCAGGTCACCGCGCGTCGAGGCGAGGACCACCGTGATCAACGGCAGCGTGAGGGCCGCGATGAGAAGCCCGCTCCATCGCCGCCGCCGGCTCATAGAAGCGACCCTCCCCGAGAAGGCATGGAGGCGCGGCCCAGGGCGCCGCTCGGGGGTCGGGCGTCGCCCCTCCGGCTGGTCCGGGGCAGAGGCGGGTGGGGAGATGACGTGGACGTCGAGGGTCTCGCCGGACCCGGCGATCACTGCGTTCACCACAGATCCGCCGCTCAGGCGGGCCCAGCGGGAGCGGTGGCTCCCGCCGAGGACGACCTGGGTGGCATTCTCGGCGCGGGCCGCCAGCAGGATCGCCTCAGCCACGTCGGAGGCGACGACCTCACGGTAGGAGCCGCCGAGGTCGGCGATGAGGGCGCGCTGCTCGTCCAGGTGTGAGACTGGCCGGGTGCGCAGGCCGTCGTCGGAGACCACGTGCACGGCGATCAGCTCTCCCTGGGCGCGGCGCGCCATGCGAGCAGCACGGCGTATCAGGTGCTCCCCGCTCGGGGCCCCGGTGAGGGCGACGAGGACCCGCTCCCGGGTCTCCCACGGTCCCTCTATGCCGTGCCGCTCCCGGTAGCCCTGCAGCTGTTCCTCCACGCTGTCGGCCACCCACAGCAGGGCCAGCTCCCGGAGGGCGACCAGGTTGCCGTAGCGGAAGTAGTTGGCCAGGGCGATGTCCACACGCTCGGCGGGGTAGACGTGACCGTGGGCCATGCGCCGGCGGAGGGCCTCTGGCGTCATGTCGATGAGTTCCACCTGCTCCGCCGCCCGGACGAAGGCGTCGGGGACGGTCTCGCGTTGCTGCACTCCGGTGATGGCGGCGACCACGTCGTTGAGCGACTCGATGTGCTGGATGTTGAGCGTCGACACCACGGTGATGCCCGCGTCGAGCAGCACCTTCACGTCCTGCCACCGCTTGGGCCGGGCGCTGCCCACGGCGTTGGTGTGCGCCAGTTCGTCGACGAGGGCGACCGCCGGGCGCCGGCGCAGGATGGCGTCGACGTCCATCTCCTCCTGGGGCTGGCCCCGGTGGTACGACAGCCGGCGCGGGAGGACCTCGAGGCTCCCTAGCTGCGCAGCGGTCGCCGGCCGCCCGTGGGTCTCCACGTAGCCGACCACCACGTCGGTGCCGCGCTCCTTCCGGCGGCAACCCTCGTTCAGCATGGCGAATGTCTTTCCGACGCCGGGTGCGGCGCCGAGGTAAACGCGAAGCGACCCTCGAGCCACGCTCGCCAGCGTATCGGTACCCTCCCGGGTGGCCGTAAACAGGACCGTAATAGACGGTCCCTCTTCGTGAACAGGGCATGAAACGGGCGTCGGCTGCCGCTCGGGTGGCGGTACAACCATCCGAGTGCTGCCCGGGCCGGCCGCATCGGCGGTCCGAGCGAGCGCGAGGAGGAACGAGCGGCGTGATGAGCAGCTCCCTTGCATCCCACATGTGTGCAACGCCCGAGGACCCAGACGGGCGGGGCGCTCCGACCCCGCTGCCGTCCCCGGGAGGCTTCGTCCCACGCGTGAGATCGTCGGACGGGGACCGGTGGGGGCCGGTGCTGGCCGCCGGGCGCCTGCCACTCCGCCGCCCGGTCCGGGTGCAGGGCCGGGTGACCTCGACCGCGTCGGTGGCTCATCCCGACGGCCGGTCGTGGGAGGCTGTCGTGGCCGACCAGAGCGGTGAGGTCGTGATCGTCTTCCTCGGACGGAGCGAGGTTCCCGGAATCGTGCCCGGGACAGTGCTGGAGGCGTGTGGCACCGCCCGGTCCCTCGCCGGCCGCATCGAGATCCTCAATCCTCTCTACGAGCTCATATCCGCCCCTACCAGTAGGAGCGACACTTGACCTGGCAAGGAATCCTGCAGATCTTCGCCCTTCTGGCCGTCGCCACCGTCATCGGCAAGTTCCTCGGCGGCTACATGTACAACGCTCTGGAAGGTGGCCGGACCTTCGCTGATCGGGTGCTCGTGCCCTGCGAGCGGGCGGTATACCGCGTCTGCGGCATCGACCCGACCGTGGAGATGCGCTGGACTCGCTACGTCTTCACGCTCCTGGCCGTGAACGCCGTCGGCTTCGTGGTGCTCATGATCCTCCTGGCGCTCCAGCCGGTGCTGCCGTTCAACCCGGCGCACATGCCCAAGGTCCCGTTCTGGGTGAACCTCAACACCGCCATCAGCTTCGTGTCCAACACCAACTGGCAGGTCTACGGTGGCGAGACCACGCTCAGCTACCTGTCGCAGATGTGGCTCACCGTCCAGCAGTTCCTGTCACCCGTCACCGGCATCTGCCTTCTCCTCGCCGTGGTGCGGGGCTTCTCCCGCCACGAGACCAATACCCTCGGCAACTTCTGGCGTGACTTCGTTCGCACCCTGCTGTGGGTCGGGATCCCCCTGGCCGTCATCGGGGCGGTCGTCCTGCTTGCGCTCGGCAGCCCGGAGAACCTGCACGCCTACACCGCCGTGCACACCCTCCAGGGCCACAAGCAGCTCATCGCGCAGGGCCCTGTTGCATCGATGACTGCCATCGAGCAGGTCGGCAACAACGGCGGTGGCTTCTTCAACATGAACTCGGCGCAGCCGTTCGCGGGGCCAAACGCCGCGTCGATCGTCGTGCAGTTGCTGCTCGGCTTCAGCGTGCCGATGGCCTGCATCTTCTTGTTCGGCAAGATGGTGCGCAACACACGCCAGGCGCGGCCCATATACGCCTCGATGGTCCTCATGTTCGTCGTCGGTGCCCTGGTGCTGTACCACTTCGAGGCGGTCGGCAACCCGGTGCTCGCAGCCCACCACATCCACCTCGCCGCTAGCCACAACCTGGAGGGCAAGGACGTCCGCTTCGGCACGGGCACCACCAGCCTCTACGAGAACACGACGACCACCATCTCGTGGGGGAGCGTGATCGCCTCCAACGACAGCCTCACGCCGATAGGGGGACTGGTCCCGCTGTTCAACATGATGACCGGCGAGGTCATCTTCGGATCATGGGGCGCGGGCCTCATAGGGATGCTCGCCTACGCCGTGCTAGCGCTCTTCCTCGCCGGCCTCATGGTCGGCCGCACGCCCGAGTACCTCGGCAAGAAGATCGAGTCTTTCGAGGTCAAGATGGCTGTCCTCTCCATGATCGTGCCGAGCCTGGTGATCCTCATATTGGCGGCCATATCGGTGGTGGTGAGCGCCGGCCTGTCCGGCATCTTCAACCCCGGCCCCCACGGTCTGACGGAGGTGCTCTACGCCTTCTCCTCGGGGGTGGGCAACAACGGGTCGGCCTTCGGAGGGCTCAGTTCGGCCTCGCCGTGGTACGCGGCGACGGTGGGCCTGGCCATGCTGCTGGGCCGGTACCCGATGTACATACCGCTCGTCGCGATGGCCGGAGCGCTTGCGAAGAAGCAGCGGATACCCGAGAGCGCCGGCACCTTCCCGACTCACGGACCACTCTTCACCGTGCTGCTCACCGGCACCGTCGTCGTCGTAGGTGCGCTGATCTTCTTCCCGGCTCTGGCCCTCGGGCCCTTCGCCGAGGAGTTCGCAGCCCGCGCCGGTCAGCTCTTCCACGGGTGAGCACCCACGACGATGGGAACTTGGCCGACACCCAGACGGAGGTGTGACAGATGACCCAACCGGACCAGGCCGGCGTGCTCGCATCGGCCAACGGTTCACCGACCGAGGCGCGGCCCGTCTCCGGCGCGACGGCGCCCGGCGCCAAGGGCCGCCGCTCCATGGGCATGTGGGACCGCGCTCTCGTGAGGCGCAGCCTCCGCGAGTCGCTGCGCAAGCTCGACCCGCGGACGCTCACCCACAACCCGGTGATGTTCGTCGTGGAGGTCGGCTCGCTCTTCACCACTGCCGACGCCGTCCGCTACCTCGCGAGCGGCAAGCTCGGGCTCTTCTCCTTCACTGGTCAGATCGCGATCTGGCTGTGGCTCACAGTGCTGTTCGCCAACTTTGCCGAAGCGATGGCCGAGGGCCGTGGCCAGGCGCACGCCGACGAGCTGCGCAGGACGCGCACCGAGACGGAGGCCCGGCGGGTGACCGCCGGCGGGGTCGAGCGGGTGTCGGCGACCCAGCTCCAGCGCGGCGACGTCGTCCTCGTGGCCGCGGGTGAGGTGATCCCCGGCGACGGGGAGGTGATCGAGGGCATCGCGTCGGTCGACGAGTCAGCGATCACCGGCGAGTCGGCGCCCGTCATCCGCGAGTCCGGGGGAGACCGCAGCGCCGTCACCGGTGGGACCACGGTGCTCTCCGACGAGATCACGGTGCGGATCACCGCCGGGCGCGGCGAGTCCTTCCTCGACCGCATGATCACCCTGATCGAAGCCGGGGTACGCCAGAAGACACCCAACGAGATTGCCCTTGCCCTGCTCCTCGCGGGGCTCACCCTGATCTTCTTGGTGGTGGTCGTCGCGCTCGCGCCGTTCTCCACCTACTCCCACGCCGTGGTGTCGGTGACGGTCCTGATCGCCCTGCTCGTCGCGTTGATCCCCACCACCATCGGCGGGCTGCTGTCCGCCATCGGCATCTCGGGGATGAACCGGCTGCTCGAGCGCAACGTTCTCGCCCTGTCGGGGCGGGCGGTCGAGGCGGCGGGCGACGTAAACGTCATCATGCTCGACAAGACCGGCACCCTGACGATGGGCGCCCGTCAGGCCTCCGCCTTCTCGCCGGCACCTGGGGTCGACGAGCGCCGCCTGGCCGAGGCGGCCCAGTTGTCCTCGCTCGCCGACGAGACCCCGGAGGGCCGCTCGATCGTCCTCTTGGCCAAGGAGCGCTTTGATCTCGCAGAGCAGACGCTCGATGGCGAGGGCGTGGAGTTCGTTCCCTTCAGCGCCCAGACCCGCATGAGCGGCGTGGATCTCCGCGGACGGCAGATACGCAAGGGCGCGGCCGATTCGATCGCGCGGTGGGCCGGGGTCGAGCTGGACCCCATGACTGCTTCGGAGGTCGAGCGGATCTCGCGAGGGGGCAGCACCCCGCTGCTGGTGGCCGAAGACCGCCGGATACTGGGTGCGGTGGAGCTGAAGGACGTCGTGAAGCCTGGCATCAAGGAGCGGCTCGACTCGCTGCGGGCTGCGGGCATCAAGACGGTGATGATCACCGGTGACAACCCGATCACCGCTGAGGCGATCGCCCGGGAAGTGGGCGTCGACGACTTCCTTGCCGAGGCAACGCCGGAACGGAAGATGGAGTACGTGAAGTCGGTCCGGGCGGAGGGCTACATGGTGGGCATGGTGGGCGACGGCACCAATGACGCCCCTGCGCTGGCCAACGCCGACGTGGCCGTGGCCATGAACACGGGCACCATGGCCGCCCGCGAAGCCGGCAACATGATCGATCTCGACTCCAACCCGACCAAGCTCATAGAGATCGTGGAGGTCGGCAAGCAGATCCTCATAACCCGAGGGGCGTTGACCACGTTCTCGGTGGTCAACGATGTCGCGAAGTACTTCGCGATCATCCCTGCGATGTTCGTCGTGGCGTATCCCGGCTTGAACGCGCTCAACGTCATGCGCCTCACCTCCCCCGAGACGGCCATCCTCTCGGCGATCATCTTCAACGCCCTCATCATCCCCGCCCTCATACCGCTCGCCCTCCGGGGGGTCCGCTACCATGCCACCTCGGCGGCGAGCATCCTCCGCAAGAACCTGCTGGTTTACGGGCTCGGAGGGCTTGTGGTGCCCTTCGCCGGCATCAAGGTCATCGACATGATCGTGACCGCGCTGCACCTGGTGTCCACGACACGATGACTACCTCGGCGCGCTGCCCGGGCGAGGCAGCCCCGTCTTCGGTGGCGACCGCTGGTACGCGTCCCGGCCTCCGGGTCCGTCGACCGTCGCCCCTCTACCAGAGCGGAAAGGAGATCCGATGAACCTCAGAGTCTTCTGGAGCGCCCTGCGGCTGGTGCTCCTGTCGGTGGTCGTGCTCGGGCTCGGCTACAACCTGTTGATGGTCGGCGTCGGCGCGGTGATCTTCCCCAGCCAGGCCAACGGCAGCCTCGTCACCTACCACGGGAAGGTGGTGGGCTCCCGGCTGATCGGCCAGGAGTTCACCTCTGCCCACTTCTTCGAGGGCCGCCCGAGTGCGACCTCGCCGACGCCGTACAACGCTGCGTCGTCGGCGGCCAGCAACTACGGCCCCACCAACCCGGCGTTGCTGAAGGAGATCCGGACCAACCTGGCTGCGGTCTTGAGGCAGAACCCCGGCATCAAGGCGAGTCAGGTCCCGCCCGACCTGGTGGAGAGCTCGGCCAGCGGGCTCGACCCCGATATCTCGCCCGCTGCGGCCTACCTGCAGGTGCCGAGGGTCGCCCGCGCCAACCACCTGCCCGTCGCCACCGTCAGGGACCTGGTGGCCAGTCACGTGACCGGGCGGTTCATCGGCTTGTACGGGGCGCCACACGTCAACGTGCTCGAGCTCAACCTGGCGCTCTTGAAGCTCGAGGCGTCCCACGGATAGGTGGGAAGGAGGCAAGCGATGGCGTACGCATGGGAAACAGCCGCCGGGATCGTGTCAGTCGTGCTGATCTTTGGTCTGTTCTGGCTCTACGCCCGGGCCTGTGACCGCCTCTGAGGACAGGTAGAGCCGGTTCCGGCTGAAGAAGTCATTGGAATCCTGCGGGCGACCGCAGGGACCGTCAGGAACAGGGAAGGTGGATCGGTGAGTATCGTCGAAATCGTAGCGTTCATCTTGAGCATTCTGCTGTTCGTGTTCCTCTTCTGGGCGGTGCTGTACCCGGAGAAGCTGTGAGATGGCAAGCTCGCTATCCGAGGTGAGCGGCACCTCTGACACGAGCTCTTCGGCTGCGCAGCTCAACCAGCTGGCGCGACGCTCGACTGCGAGTGTCGCTGGCGCCGCCGCTCCTTGCTCGGGGGCGCCGGGAGTTTCAGTGCTCTTCGAGGAGATCGGCAACTACCTGCGCCTACAACCCGGCGACCCCGACGGCGACGGCAAGGCAGCCGGCGGAAGCCGGGGGTCGTTGGTGCTGCTGCCGTACTCCGGTTCCCCTGCCGCCTGTGGGGCGGTGGACGCGGCGATCGCCTTCGCCGGCGCGACCGGCCGCGGGGTCATGGTCCTGCACCTGCGGGCGTACGACGTCGTGAGGGGCAGCCGCTTCTACTCGGAGTCCATGGCCGAGGCGTGCGCCACCGCCGACGACGGCGTGGAGCGCCTGCGGCGCGGCGGAGTGCAAGCGCAGGCGACCGTCCGAGGGGCTCCCATCTCGGACCTGGCAGGGGCGATCGTCGGCGAGGCCGCCGCGACCGAAGCGTCGATGATCGTGATCGGATCCCGCCACCGGCGCCGGCCGATCGGCGTGCTGCAGCGCAGCCTCTCCCGGGAGGTGCTGCAGCGGGCACGCTGCCCGGTGCTCGTCGTGCCGACCGGCTGGGACATCCGCTCCCCAGGCGGCGGAGCGGCCCCGCCGGCGCCCCCTACGGGCGCCCCGCGATCCTATCGGCAATCGCAGCCAGCGCCGACGGACGTGCCCGGCCACCGGCCTCGACCCTGTCGGCCGCCCGGTACATGACGTAGAGCCCGCGGGCCCCGAGCCAGCGGAATGGCTCCGGCTCCCACGGCCGCGACGTGTGGCCCACCCACGCCAGCCGGGTGAGGGGCGTGTCCTGCCCGAGGATGAGGTCGGCGAGGGTGCGGCCGGCGAGGTGGGAGGCCGCCACGCCGTCGCCGACGTATCCACCCGCCCAAGCCTGCCCTGACGCGCCGTCCACCACCACGCTCGGGGTCCAGTCGCGGGCGACCCCGAGCACGCCGCACCAGGCGTGCTCGACGGGCACATCGACCGCAGCCGGCCAGAGCCGCGAGACGGCCTCCGCCAGTGAGGTGATCGTCGAGGCGTCGGTGGCTCCGCGGTGGTCCGTCCCCGAAGCCCAGCGATAGGGGACTCCTCTGCCACCGATCGCTATGCGGCCGTCGGCCGTGCGCTGCGCGTACAGGTACGCGTGTGCTGCGGTCGAGATCGTCTCGGAGTCCTTCCAGCCGATGGCGTCCCAGCGCTGGTCGCCGAGCGGTGCCGTGACGATCATGGAGCTGTTCATGGGAAGCAGCGCGCGCCGCAGGCCGGGCAGACCGGCGGTGTAGCCCTCCGTGGCGCGCACCACCCACCGGGCGCTGACCGTGCCGGTCAGCGTTTCAACCCGGTGGTCGCCGATGGAGAGAACCGGGGAGCGCTCGAAGATCTCGCCGCCGCGGCGTTCGACGGCGTCGGCTAGCCCGCGAACCAGCTTGACGGGGTGGATCCGGGCGCAATGTGGGCTGTGGACGGCACCGAGGGCGCCGGCGACCTGCACTCGCGCGGCGAGCTCCCCGGCACTCAACTCGCGAGCGTCCTCGGGGTCGACGCCCCATGCCCGCCCTGCGGCCAGGTGCGCGCGGAGGCGGCCGAGCTGTGCCGGCGTGGTCGCCACCTGCAGGGTCCCACCCTTGGCCTGATCGGCGTCGATGCCTTCCTCGGCGCAGACGGCCAGCACGTCGTCGACGGCACGCTGCAAGGCCCTTTGGAGGCCGACGACCCCCTCGCGTCCGGCTGGCCCTCGGGCTAGGACCTGCGCGTTGCCGGGCATCAGCCCGGACAGCCATCCGCCGTTGCGACCGCTCGCGCCGTAACCGACGTGGTTGCGCTCGAGCACGACGACTCGGAGCCCAGGCTGGGCGCGGCGCAGCGCCCATGCCGTCCACAGCCCGGTGTACCCGGCACCGACGATGGCGACGTCGGCCTCGGTGGGTCCCGGCAACGACGGACGAGCAGGTGGTGGTCCGAGGGTGGAGTGCCAGAAGCTGACCTGCCCGTTCACGAGCCGCTCGGAGCGGGGGTCCGGCGCCGTGGCGGCGGTGGGCGAAGTGGCGCCGTCGCCTGCGATCAGAGCCTCGCCCACGCTTGGCTGAGCACGGAGCGCAGGACATCGGCGATGAAGTTGAAGTGCTCCTGCTCGCATACGAGCGGCGGTGCCAACTGGATGACGGGATCGCCGCGGTCGTCGGCCCGGCACACCAGCCCGGCGTCGTAGAGCGCCGGCGACAGGAAGCCGCGAAGGAGGCGTTCCGACTCGGCTTCGTCGAAGGACTCCTTGGTTGCCTTGTCCTTCACCATCTCGATCCCGTAGAAATACCCGTCGCCGCGAACGTCGCCGACGATCGGCAGGTCCCGCAGTCCTTCCAGCACAGCCCGGAAGTCAGCGGCCCGCCGGTTGGCATTGCCGATCAGGTCTTCCTTCTCGAACAGGTCGAGGTTGGCGAGCGCTACCGCCGTCGAAACCGGGTGGCCGCCGAAGGTGAAGCCGTGGCTGAACGATGCCTCGCCGGTGAGGAACGGCTCCATGATCCGATCGCTCACGAGGAGTGCCCCGAGCGGCGAGTAGCCGCTCGTGAGTCCCTTGGCGCATGTGATCATGTCCGGCACGTAGCCGTAGCGCTCGGCGCCGAACCACGACCCGAGACGCCCGAAAGCGCAGATCACCTCGTCGGAGACGAGCAGCACGCCGTAGTGATCGCAGATCTCCCGGACGCGCTGGAAGTATCCGGGAGGCGGCGGGAAGCAGCCGCCGGCGTTTTGGACAGGCTCCACGAAGATGGCGGCGACCGACGAGGGGCCTTCCATCTCGATCCGGGTTGCGATGTCCTCGGCTGCCCACTGCCCGAACGCCTCTATGTCGTCGGCGTGCTCGGGGGCGCGGTAGAAGTTGGTGTTCTGCACCCGCACCGACCCGGGGACGAGCGGCTCGAACGGCGCCTTGATGTCGGGCAGCCCGGTGATCGACAAGGCGCCCATGGTGGTGCCGTGGTATGCGATGTTGCGTGACAGGACCTTGTAGCGCCCCGGTTCGCCCTGGGATCGGAAGTACTGCCGTGCCAGCTTCCACGCCGACTCGACCGCCTCGCCGCCGCCGGTCGTGAAAAAGACCCGGTTGAGGTCTCCGGGCGTCAGCGAGGCGAGGCGTTCCGACAGTTCGATGGCGTTGGGGTGGGCGTAGCTCCACAGTGGGAAGTACGCCAGCGTCTCCGCCTGGCGGGAGGCGGCATCGGCCAGTTCGCGGCGACCGTGCCCGGCCTGCACCACGAACAGACCCGACAGCCCATCGAGGTACTTCTTGCCTCGGCTGTCGTAGACCCACGGACCGTCGCCGCGGACCATGATCGGGACATCGTGGCTGTCGTAGGAGGACATCCTCGTGAAGTGCATCCACAGGTGGCGCTTGGCGGCCTCCTGCAGGTGAGCGTCGTCGGCCTCGGCGACGATCGGCTCGTCTCCGGGCGCTGGTGTCATCATCGTGTCCCCCATTGATAGTTCTCCTTCTCGAGTCGTAGATATACGAAGGTCTCGGTGCTGTGCACGCCGGGGATGGATCGCACGCCGTTGTCGATCACCCGCAGGAGGTGCTCGTCGTCCTCGCAGATGAGCTCCACCAGCAGGTCGTACTGCCCGGCACAGACGACCACGTACTCCGCTTCGGGCACGGCAGAGAGCTTGCGCGCCACGGAGCGGATGTCGCCCTCGACCCGGACGCCGAGCATCGCCTGGCGGCGGAAGCCGACGGCCTCGGCGCGGGTGACGGCGACGATCTGGACGATGCCCTCCTCGAGCAGGCGCTGCACCCGCATCCGCGTCGCGGCTTCCGACAGACCCACGGCGCGTGCGATCGCAGCGTAGGAACGGCGGCCGTCCTGTTGGAGCTGCTCGATGATCCGCTTGGACAGCTCGTCGAGCCGGCCACTGGCGTCCCGGATCCCGGAGTCGGGAGACGTCCTTGGCTCCTCGGCGCTGATGCCTGCGCCGGCTGCGTGGGGGCGCGACGCGCCGGACGAGGCCCCGAGCAGCCCGACGGCCACGCTGCTCGAAGCCGGACGTGGATTGAGCGGAGCCCCTCGAAGCGAGCGGCCCGCAGGTCGACTCACGACGGTGCGGTTCCTTCCAGGACGCGGCGGACGAGCGCGCGAGCTCCGCACGATTGTGCCGCCGAGCCGTGCTGCTGTCAAGGAAACCTTCGCCCGGGGACCTCTCCACAGAGGATTCGTTGCCTCGAAGGGACCACGTGTGGAAGGATGCGCCCGCACGCGGGAGGGATTCGATTCCAGTGACCGAGAGCCGACTGACCATGCCCAACTTCCTCGACGGCAGCTCCGCCGCCGCCGAGGACGGCAGGACGGCCGATGTCGTCGACCCGGGCACCGGCGAGGCCCGCGGCACCGCGCCCGTGTCGGGACCCGAGGACGTCGATGCCGCATCCCGCGCCGCAGCCCCGGCCTTCCAACCGTGGCGGGGCACCACGCCGTCCGACCGCCCTCCGGGCGCCGTGCCGCTGCGGAGGACTGCCTCTTTGCGGGGCCCGTTGCGCGCCGTCCTGTGTAGCGTGATCGGCGGCTGTCGGGGGAACGTGCGCCGTATCGATCCCCCCCGTCAAGAATGTTTCCCGTCCTTCCGTCGCAGGGGGTTGAGTCCCACATGAACATCGGCGTCCCGACCGAGGTGAAGAACCACGAGTACCGGGTGGCGTGCACGCCGGCGGGGGTCCACGAGCTCGCCCGCAGCGGTCACCGGGTGCTCGTCCAGCGCGGCGCGGGCATCGGGTCGTCGATCGCCGATGAGGAGTTCACGGCTGCGGGGGCGACGATGATCGACGACGCCGACGAGGTCTGGGGCAGTGCCGACCTGGTTCTCAAGGTGAAGGAGCCCGTGGAGGAGGAGTACCACCGCCTCCGCAAGAACCTCATCCTCTTCACGTACCTCCACCTCGCCGCGTCTCGCGGGTGCACTGACGCCCTGCTGTCGGCCGGTACCACTGCCGTCGCCTACGAGACCGTCGAACTGCCCGACCACAGTCTTCCGCTGCTCGCTCCCATGTCCGAGGTGGCGGGGCGGATGGCCCCGCAGGCCGGTGCCCACCACCTGCAGAGGGATGGCGGCGGCCGGGGCGTGCTCATGGGCGGTGTCTCCGGGGTCTACGCCGCCAAGGTCGTCGTGCTCGGTGGTGGGGTGTCGGGCATGAACGCAGCGGCGATCGCCCTCGGCATGCAGGCCGAGGTGCTCGTGCTGGACAAGAACGTCGCCAAGCTTCGAGAGGCCGACCGCATCTACCAGGGTCACATGCAGACCGTGGCGTCCAACACCTACGAGATCGAGCGAGCCTGCCTCGACGCCGACCTGGTCATCGGTGCGGTCCTGGTTCCCGGGGCCAAGGCGCCGACCCTGGTCACCGACGAGCTGGTCTCACGAATGAAGCCAGGCTCGGTTCTCGTGGACATCGCGATCGACCAGGGCGGCTGCTTCGAGAGCTCGCGGCCGACCACACACGCCGATCCGGTCTACCGGGTGTTCGACTCGGTCTTCTACTGCGTCGCCAACATGCCGGGCGCGGTGCCGCACACGTCGACGTTCGCCCTGACCAACGTCACGCTGCCCTATGCCGTGGAGATCGCCAACTTCGGCTGGCGGGAGGCGTTGCGGCGTGACGTCAGTTTGGCGAGAGGGCTCAACACCCATGAGGGCCAGATCACGTATGGTTCCGTGGCCGAGGCGCACGGGCTGCCGGCGGTGGCGCTGGAGTCCGTGCTGGCCTGAGACGACGTGCTGGCAGGTCCAGAGAGGCTCAGCCGGCCTTGGGGGTGTCGTCGGCGGGTGATGTGTCCCAGTCGGCCTCGCGCATGATCCGGCGGATCTCCTCCGCCGGGTACCGTCGGTGACCGCCGGGCGTGCGGACCGACGGGATCCGTCCCCGGCGTGCCCAGTCGGAGATCGTACGCTCAGACACCTGGAACAGGGCAGCCACGTCGGATGTACGGAGCAGGGTGCTGCTCAGACCGGTGGGGACGTCAACACCGAACAAGCTCTGCAACAGCTGCTGACGGTGCTGCTCGAAGTTCTTCTCGCTCATGGGCACCGCCACGGGTCGACGAGACTGGTTGACAACTTGCTCCAGAGGCGAGCAACGATCTGACAATAGCGTTGCCGGATGGCCCCCGCATCAGGATGTGCTCCCTTCTCCGGCTTGGGCACGCCCAGTGCGGCTGGCGTCACGGTCAGCGTCAGCGAGCCGGGCGTTGTGTCGGATATCGGCGACTCTGGGTGGTGATGCGGCGCGACCCGGCCAAACCGCCGCCGCCCCAGGGCCGGTAGCTTTTCGAGCGGTGCTGCGGTGTGGGCTCACAGGAGGGATCGGGTCGGGCAAGTCGACCGTCGCCGCCGCCCTGGCTGCCCGGGGCGCCGTCATCCTCGACGCCGATCTCGTCGCTCGGCAGGTCGTGGAGCCGGGAGCGCCGGCATACGCTCCGCTAGTGGCACGGTTCGGACCCGGCGTGTTGCTGCCGGACGGCCGGCTCGATCGACCGGCGCTTGCGGCGATCGTCTTCTCCGATCCGGTGGCGAGGGCCGACCTCGAAGAGCTGACCCATCCCGCCATCGGCGCACGGTTGCTCGAGCTCGCCGCCGCTGCCGAGGCGCGAGGGGGTCGCTCGGAGGGGGCATCGGATGCAGCCGGTGCTCGTCCGGACGGCGGCTGGCCCGTCACGGTCTTCGACATCGCGCTTCTGGACGAGGGCGGACGGGCACTCTACGGCTTGGACGTCGTGGTGGTCGTGGACGCTCCCGTCGAGGTGGCTGTCCGGCGCCTCGTCGAGCACCGCGGGTTCACGGAGGCCGGCGCGCGTGCTCGGGTGGCGGTGCAGATGTCACGGGAGAGGCGGTGCTCGCTCGCCGACTGGGTCATCGACAACAGCGCCGACCGGGATGGGCTCGAACGTGAGGTCGACGAGGTCTGGGTCTGGTTGAGGGCGGAGAGCGCCAGGAAGTCGGGGCCAGCGGACGCCGGTCGCGCCGGCTCCTCCGCCACCCGAGGGCGCGGTCACACCGGCCCGGTACCGTGAGTGGCGATGCCGCCGTTCCAGGTCGTCTCGGAGTTCGCGCCCGCTGGTGACCAGCCGGCGGCCATCGCCGCGTTGTCCACCGGTGTCTCCAGGGGGGACCGGTTCCAGACGCTTCTCGGCATCACCGGGAGCGGGAAGAGCGCCACGATCGCCTGGACGATCGAGAAGGTTCAGCGACCCACGCTCCTCATCGCCCCCAACAAGTCGCTCGCCGCCCAGCTCGCCAACGAGATGCGCGAGCTGTTCCCGCACAACCGGGTGGAGTACTTCGTCTCCTACTACGACTACTACCAGCCCGAGGCTTACATCCCATCGAGCGATACCTACATCGAGAAGGACAGCTCTATCAACGACGAGATCGACCGCCTCCGGCACGCAGCGACGGCCGCGCTGCTCACGCGTCGCGACGTGATCGTCGTCGCCTCGGTTTCGTGCATCTACGGCCTCGGGTCCCCGGACGAGTACCGGTCGCGCATACTCCACCTGCAGCGCGGTATCGAGCACGATCAGCGGGCGATCCTCCGCCGGCTTGTGGACATGCAGTACGAGCGCAACGACACCAACCTGGTGCGCGGCAAGTTCCGGGTGAGGGGTGACACGATCGAACTGCACCCCGCGTACGAGGAGAATGCCGTCAGGGTCGAGCTGTTCGGTGACGAGATCGAGAGGATCACCGTCGTCGACACCCTCACCGGGGAGCAGTTGGCGGACCTCGACGAGCTGACCGTGTTCCCAGCGACGCATTACGTAGCCGGTGACGAGCGGATGCAGGGCGCCATCAAGGGTATCGAGGCGGAGCTCCAGCAACGCTTGGCCCACTTCGAATCGCATGGCAAGCTGCTCGAGGCGCAACGGCTCAGGATGCGGACGTCGTACGACCTGGAGATGCTTGCCGAGGTCGGGAGCTGCTCCGGCATCGAGAACTACAGCCGCCACATCGACGGCCGGCAGCACGGTGAGCCGTCGCACACGCTGATCGACTTCTTCCCGCCCGACTGGCTCCTCGTGATCGACGAGTCTCACCAGACGGTGCCGCAGCTGCACGGCCAGTACGAAGGTGACCGCTCACGCAAGGAGACCCTGATCGAGCACGGCTTCCGGTTGCCGTCAGCAGCCGACAACCGGCCTCTCCGGTGGGACGAGCTCTTCGGGAAGATCAACCAGTGCATCTTCCTGTCGGCCACGCCGAGCGCCTACGAGATCTCGGAGTCGACACAGGTCGTCGAGCAGATCGTCCGGCCCACCGGTCTCGTCGATCCGGAGGTGATCGTCAAGCCCACGAAGGGTCAGATCGACGACCTCATGGGGCAGATCCGCGATCGGGTCGAGCGCGGCAATCGCGTCCTCGTCACCACGCTCACGAAGAAGATGGCGGAGGACCTGGCCGACTACCTGCTGGAGCTGGGGGTCCGCGTTCGCTACCTCCACTCCAACATCGACACGATCCAGCGCATCGAGATCCTACGGGACCTTAGGCTGGGTGAGTTCGACGTCCTTGTCGGCATCAACCTGCTTCGTGAGGGTCTCGACCTGCCCGAGGTCTCCCTTGTCGCCATCCTCGATGCCGACAAGGAGGGCTTCTTGCGTTCCGAGACGTCGCTGATCCAGACGATCGGCCGGGCGGCCCGCAACGTCGACGGGCAGGTGATCATGTACGCCGACACCGTCACCGACTCCATGCGGCGGGCCATCTCCGAGACCCACCGCCGCCGCGCGATGCAGCAGGCCTACAACGAGGACCACGGGATAGACCCGCAGACGGTGCGCAAGGCGATCACCGACATCCTGGTGATGTTGGGTACACGGGAGGCGACGGCTCCGACGCCGGGGCGGGACCGGCGTAGCCGTGGGCGCGAACGAGCCCGCAAGGAGCTGCAGGAGCTGCCACACAGTGAGCTGGCCCGGCTCATCTCGACGCTCGAGGAGGAGATGCGGGACGCGGCGGCGGATCTCCGGTTCGAGTACGCCGCCCGGCTGCGCGACGAGATCGCCGACCTTCGCGCCGAGCTCCGGGAGCTCGCCGGCTCACAGTCGGGCTGAGCCTCGCACGCCGATCCACCTGCACCATCGCACCCCTGACCCGCCCGCCGGCCCGACCCCGCCCGCCGGCTACGGCGCGGGCGCCCCCTCCGCCCCGGTCAGCAACTGCCGGACCTGGTCCTCGGCCTCCGGGCTCACGAGGACGAGGACCTCGTCGCCGGCCTCGACCCGGGTGTCGCCTCGGGGGACCACGACGTGGGAGCGCCGGACGATTGCTACGACGATGGCGTCGCGCGGCATGCCCAGGGACGCCAGGTCCCGCCCGCGGGCGGCTGAGGTGCCCGACAGCGTTACCTCGACCAGCCTCACACCCGACGCGTCGAGACGCAGCAGCCGCACGAGCGAGCCCACGCTCACCGCTTCCTCGACCACGGCCGACAGCAGGTGCGGCGTCGAGACAGCCACGTCCACGCCCCATGTCTGGTTGAACATCCACTCGTTCTTCGGGTGGTTCACCCGGCCGACGACGCGGGGGACGGCGAACTCCTGCTTGGCCAGCAGGGAGACGACCAGGTTGTCCTCGTCATCACCGGTGGCGGCTACGACGACGTCGGTCTCGGCCAGGCCTATGTGGTCGAGGGTCGAGTACTCGCAGCCGTCGCCGGCGACCCAACGGACGTCGGGGTAGGTCTCGGACAGGCCGGCGACGAGGCGCGGGTCCTGCTCGAGCACCGTGATGTCGTGGCCAGCGGCGCGCAGGTCCTCGGCGAGGAACACGCCGACGTGGCCTGCGCCGACGATGACCGCCTTCACGCTTCCTCCCCAAGCTCGCGGTGCACCTGGTCGAGGGAGTCCTTGCGGACGGCGAGGTGGATGACATCGCCCTCCTGGCCGATCATCCCCGGGCGGGCGACTCGCGGGAGTCCTGCCCGGCTGACGGTGACGAGGCGGGCGACGTCGGGGGTTTCGAGGTCGTCGAGGGACCGGCCCACCCACGTGCGGGGGAGGGTCCGCTCGACCAGCACCACCTGGCCGGTGGGGTCGGCCCATTCGGTCACCACCTGGTCGGGGAGGAGGCGGCGGGCGACCTGGTCGACGGTCCAGGTGACCGTCGCCACCGTCGGGATGCCCAGCCGCTGGTAGATGATGGCGCGGCGGGGGTCGTAGATCCGTGCGACGACGTTGGGGACGTGGAAGTACTCGCGGGCGATGCGGGCGGTGAGGACATTGGAGTTGTCACCGCTGGTGACGGCCGCCAGGGCGCCGGCCTCGTCGATGCCCCCAGTCCGGAGCGTGTCGCGGTCGAAGCCGAGCCCGACGACGGTGCGGCCTGTGAACCCGTCTGGCAGCCGGCGGAACGCCTCGGCCCGCTTGTCCATGACGACTACCTCGTGGCCACCCGCTGACAGGGAGCTGGCCAGCTCCGAGCCGACGCGGCCGCAGCCGACCACGATGACGTGCATCCGCCCATCGGAACACGCGGCGGGCGTCCAGCACAAGCGCACACCATCCGGCCCCGACGAGGGCACGCCGGAGCCAGCCGCCGCGCCTGGGTCTGCGCCAGGCTTTACTGTGTGTGTGACGACCACCTCCAACTCGCCTTCGGAGACCGCAGTCGCGCCCGCCCCGCTGCCGCTCTCGGAGCCGAGCCAGCTGCCCGAGACCTTCTCCTACCGGCTGAAGAACCTCGTCCTCGGCTCGCCCCTGACCTCCGAGCAGCTCCACGAGCAGAGGTTCGGCAAGATCGCCGCCCTCGGGGTGTTGTCCCCCGACTGCATCTCCTCGACGGCGTACGGCTCCGAGGAGATGCTGCGGATTCTCATCCCGGCGGTCGGGGTGGCGGCCTTCACCCTGCTCCTGCCCGTCACCGCGGCGGTGATCCTGGTGCTGTTCTTCGTGACCCTCTCCTACCGGGAGGTCGTCATGGTGTACACGAAGACTGGCGGCAGCTACATGGTGTCCCGGGAGAACTTCGGGCCGCGCGTGGCCCAGGTGGCGGCCGCCGCCCTGATCATCGATTACAGCGTCACGGTGGCTGTCCAGGTGGCGGCCGGCACCGCTGCGTTCACCTCTGCCGTGCCGAGCCTGCTGCCCGACTCGGTGTACATCAGTGTTGTGGTGGTCCTGGTCATGGCGTATGGCAACCTGCGGGGCCTCCGGGAGGCCAGCCGGATGTTCGCCCTGCCGACCTACCTGTTCATCTTCTTCATGGGGGCGATGATCGTCGTCGGGTTGGTCGAGGCGGCGCTCGGCGACCTTCACGCCCACAACTTCCACGTGCACGGCGCCGTGTCGATCGGCCATGCCCCCAACGTCGGGTTGCTCATGGGCGCTTCGGTCTTCGTGATGCTCAAGTCCTTCGCCAACGGTGGTTCGTCCCTCACCGGTCTCGAGGCCATCTCCAACGGTGTGTCGGCGTTCCGCCCACCTTCTGGGCGCAACGCCCGGCGGACGCTCGTGGTCATGTCGGTCTGCCTGGGCAGCCTGGTGGTCGGCGTGTCCCTGCTGGCGCACATCACGCACGCGGTGCCCTACGCCGCCGGCTCGCCGACCGTCGTCGCTCAGGAGGCGCAGTACGTCTTCGGGCACGGGGCGATCGGCCGGGTCCTCTACCTGCTCGTCATCGTGTCGAACGTCGCCATCCTCTACACGGGCGGCAACACCAGCTTCAACGGGTTCCCGTTCCTCACCAGCTTCGTCGCCCACGACTCCTTCCTGCCCCGGTGGCTGACGAAGCGGGGGCACCGCCTGGCCTTCTCCAACGGGATCGTCGTCCTCACCGCCATCGGCGTCGCCCTGCTCGTGGCCAGCAACTCCAACGTCGACAGCCTCGTCGCCGTGTACGCGATCGGTGTCTTCACCGGCTTCACCATGGCCGGCGCCGGCATGGTGCGCTACCACCGCCGCACCCGAGAGCAGGGCTGGAAGCACAAGCAGGTGATAAACGGCTTCGCCGCCGGGCTGTCGGGAGTGGTGGTCGTGATCTTCGCCTACACCAAGTTCACCCAGGGCGCCTGGTTGGTGGTCGTGCTGTTCCCGATCCTCGTGTACAGCTTCATCCGCATCAACCGGCGGTACCGGCATGAGGAGGAGTTCCTGCGGATCGGCGCCGGGCGGGCGACGGAGGCGCCTCGCCTGGACCGCCACGTGGCGGTCCTGCTTGCGGACCAGCTCGACCTGGCGACGGTGCATGCCCTGCGCTACGCCCGGGCGCTGGTGCCGGACGCGCTGCGGGTGGTGCACTTCCGGATCGACCCCTCCCAGGCTCGGGCCCTGGAGGAGTCGTGGCGGGAGGCCGGCGTGCACGTGCCGCTCGAGATCCTCGACTGTCCTGACCGTCGCCTCGGGCGGGCCACCCTCGGCCTGGTCGAGGGCTACCTCGACGGTGACACCTACGTCTCCGTGCTGCTGCCCCGGCGGGAGTCGGGTGGCTTCAGCGCCCGCGTCCTACACGACCGCACCGCCGACAGGATTGCCCTGGTGCTCTCCGACGTCCCCAACGTCAACGCCATGATCGTGCCCTATCAGCTCTCGGACGCGGCCGTTGAGGCGCGCCTCGCAGGGATGGCGGCCCGCAGGGCGGTGGACAATCACGAGCGCAAGGGCCGCCACGAGGCCGACAAGCGCGCCAAGCACAAGGCGGTGCCGACGATGGATGTGCCCGGCCGTGTCCCGGTCGACGCTCTCGAGTATCGCCAGCGGGGGCGGGTCGCCGGCGTGGTGAAGTCGGTGGAGATCCAGCCCCGTGACGGCATCCAGGTGCTGATCTGCCGGCTGGAGGACGAGACGGGGGGCATAAACCTCGTGTTCAGCCGGGGCAGGGTCGAGGGCGTTGAACCCTCGGCGCGCCTGTCCGCCGAAGGCATGGTCGGCGACTACGACGGGGCGCTGGCCATCCGCAACCCGACGTTGGAGGTCCTGGCCCCCGCTACGGACGAAACCATCGGCTGAAACCGACTTTCCCCTGATCGCAGAGTAGCCGGGGCCGATGTGGGGCTCGACTTGGTGGTTCGCGGTAAGGGAACGTCGCGCGGGCAAGCTCCGACACGTTGTTTGGGCAGTTTCCCGCGATAGTCGCTGTGCCGACGGGCGCTGTCCGGGTGCGGTGCTGGATGCGAACGTACGTTCGCTGGTAGGCTGGGCGGGGTGGCCGGCAAGCTCGTCGTACGCGGGGCGAGGGAGCACAACCTGCGGAACATCTCCCTCGAGCTGCCACGGGACCGGCTGATCGTCTTCACCGGCCTGTCGGGCTCGGGCAAGAGCTCGCTGGCGTTCGACACCATCTACGCCGAGGGGCAGCGGCGCTACGTCGAGTCCCTGTCGAGCTACGCCCGGCAGTTCCTCGGCCAGATGGACAAGCCGGACGTGGACTTCATCGAGGGCCTGTCGCCGGCGATCTCGATCGACCAGAAGTCGGCGTCGCGCAACCCGCGCTCGACGGTCGGGACGATCACCGAGGTCTACGACTACCTCCGCCTCCTGTACGCCCGGATCGGCGTCCCGCACTGCCCCGAACACGGCGTGGTCGTGTCCCGCCAGACTCCGCAGCAGATCGTCGACCGCATCCTCGAGCTCCCCGACGGGACTCGCTTCCAGGTGCTGGCGCCGGTGGTGCGCGGGCGCAAGGGCGAGTACCAGAGCCTGCTCGAGGAGCTCGCCGGCCAGGGGTTCAGCCGGGCGAGGATCGACGGCGAGGTCCACGAGCTCACGGACCTGCCCAAGCTGGCGCGCTACGAGCAGCACACCATCGAGGTCGTCGTGGACCGCCTGGTCAAGCGGGAGGGCATCGAGCGACGCCTCACGGACTCGCTCGAGACCGCCCTGCGCCTGGCGGAGGGCATCGCCGAGGTCCAGATCGTGCCCAGCGAGGGCGAGGCCGAGCCGGAGGTGCTGACCTTCAGCCAGCACCTGGCCTGCCCGGTCGACGGCCGGAGCTTCGACGAACCGGCGCCGCGCAACTTCTCCTTCAACTCGCCGTACGGGGCCTGCCCCACCTGCGACGGGTTGGGGACCCGCTTCGAGGTCGACCCCGAGCTGGTGGTGCCCGACGCGGACCTGTCGATCGCCGACGGTGCCGTGAGCCCCTGGGCGGGGGCGCGGGGGGAGTACTTCGGTCGCGTGCTCGAGGCCGTCTGCGCCGGCTACGGGATCTCGCAGGCCATGCCCTGGCGCCAGTTGAAGAAGGCCGACCAGAAGGTGGTCCTCTACGGCTCGGGCAGCAAGCAGATCCACGTCCAGTACCGCAACCGCTACGGTCGGACCCGCTCGTACCACACCCACTACGAGGGCGTCGTCCCCTACCTGCAGCGCCGGCACTCAGAAGCCGAGTCCGACAGCATGCGGGAGGCGATCGAGGGCTACATGCGGGAGGTGCCCTGCCAGGCGTGCGGCGGGGCGCGCCTCAAGCCGGAGAGCCTGGCGGTGACCGTCGCCGGCCACAACGTCAACCAGCTGTGCGACCTGTCGCTGCGCGACGCCGCCCGGGACATGGCCGCCCTGCGGCTGTCGGAGCGCGACCACATGATCGCCGACCGGGTCCTGAAGGAGATCCAGGCCCGGATGCAGTTCCTGCTCGACGTGGGGCTCGACTACTTGACGCTCAACCGTTCGGCGGCGACGCTCGCCGGCGGGGAGGCGCAGCGGATCCGGCTGGCGAGCCAGATCGGCAGCGGCCTCGTCGGGGTCCTGTACGTGCTCGACGAGCCGTCGCTCGGGTTGCACCAGCGTGACAACCGCAAGCTGATCGACACGCTGCTGCGCCTGCGCGACCTGGGCAACACGGTGATCGTGGTGGAGCACGACGAGGACACCATCCGGGTCGCCGACCACGTGGTCGACATCGGGCCAGGGGCGGGGGAGCACGGCGGGCAGGTCGTCGTCAGCGGGACCGTCGCCCAGTTGCTGAAGGAACGGCGGTCGGTCACCGGCCAGTACCTGACGGGACGGCGCCACATCCCGGTGCCGGCCATCCGACGTGAGCCCAAGGGCTGCCTCACGGTGCGGGGCGCTCGTGAGCACAACCTGAAGGACGTCGACGTCGAGCTCCCACTCGGCTGCATGGTCGCGGTGACCGGGGTGAGCGGATCGGGCAAGTCCACGCTCGTCAACGACATCCTCCTCAAGGCGTTGATGCAGCGCATCTACCGGTCCAAGGAGCCGCCGGGGCGGCACCGCCGGATCGAGGGTGCCGACGCCTTGGACAAGGTGATCAGCATCGACCAGTCGCCGATCGGTCGGACGCCGCGGTCCAACCCGGCGACCTACACGGGCGCCTTCGACCACGTCCGGCGGCTGTTCGCGTCGACGACCGAGTCCAAGGTGCGCGGGTACCTGCCGGGCCGGTTCAGCTTCAACGTGAAGGGGGGCCGCTGCGAGGCGTGCGCCGGCGACGGGACCATCAAGATCGAGATGCACTTCCTGCCTGATGTGTACGTGCCGTGCGAGGTGTGCAAGGGCGACCGCTACAACCGCGACACCCTGGACATCACCTTCAAGGGCAAGAACATCGCCGAGGTGCTCGACATGCCGTGCAGCGAGGGGCTCGAGTTCTTCGCCAACCAGCCGGTGATCGCCCGCCACATGCAGACGCTGGTCGACGTCGGCCTCGGGTACGTGCGGCTCGGCCAGCCGGCGCCGACGCTGTCGGGCGGGGAGGCCCAGCGGATCAAGCTGGCGTCGGAGCTGTCGAAGCGGTCGACGGGCCGCACCATGTACGTGCTGGACGAGCCGACGACCGGGCTGCACTTCGAGGACGTGCGCAAGCTGCTGGCGGTGCTGTCGCGGCTGGTGGACCAGGGCAACACCGTGCTGGTCATCGAGCACAACCTCGACGTGATCAAGACGGCGGACTGGATCGTGGACCTCGGCCCGGAGGGCGGGGACGGGGGCGGGACGGTGGTGGTCGAGGGCACGCCGGAGCACGTCGCCAAGACGCCGGAGAGCTACACGGGGAAATTCCTCGCCCGCCTCCTGGAACGCTGAACCCACGTCGATCCGCCGGCCCCGCGACGAGCGGTCCTCGCGCCAGGATGGGAACGTGCTCCATCGACCGCCGGCGGGGACGATCCCGGACGCTCCTGGCTCGTACCAGTTCCGCGATCGGGACGGCCGGGTCATATACGTGGGCAAGGCCAAGTCGCTGCGCAGCCGGCTGTCCAACTACTTCCAGAATGCGGCCCACCTCCCGCCGCGGACCGCCCAGATGGTGGCGTCGGCCGAGACCGTCGAGTGGATCCAGGTCCGCAACGATGTCGAGGCCGTCATGCTCGAGTACAGCCTCATCAAGCAGCACAAGCCGCGCTTCAACGTCCGCCTGCGGGACGACAAGAGCTACCCGTTCCTGGCGGTCACGGTGTCCGACGAGTGGCCGAGGGCGATGGTCAGGCGGGGCGCGAAGGACAAGGGCAGCCGCTACTTCGGGCCGTACGCCCACGCCTACGCCATTCGGGAGACACTCGACTCGCTGCTGCGGACATTCCCGATCCGTACGTGCAGCGACAGCAAGTTCCGCGCCCACGAGCGCCAGGGCCGGCCGTGCCTGCTGTTCCACATCGAGAAGTGCAGCGGCCCGTGCGTGCGTGCCGTCGACCACGAGCCGTACGACCTCCTCGTCGGGGAGCTGCTGGCCTTCCTCGACGGCGACACCCAGCCGGTGTTGCACCGCCTGGAGGCGGAGATGGCCGAGGCGTCCGCCGGTTTGGAGTTTGAGCGCGCCGCCCGCCTGCGCGATCGCCTCCTGGCCGTGCGCAAGGCCATCGAGAAGCAGCAGATGGTCACCCAGCGGGCGGATGACCTCGACTGCTTCGGGCTCGCCGAGGACGAGTTGGAGGCGGCCGTCCAGGTGTTCTACGTCCGGAGGGGGAGGGTCGTAGGCCGCAAGGGGTTCATCGTCGACAAGGTCGATGACCTCACCGCCGCCCAGCTGGTGGGCCAGGTGATCGAGCAGCACTACGCCGACGCCCCGCTCGGCGTGCCGCCGCTGGTCGTCGTGGCGGAGATGCCGGAGGAGTGCGGCGTGCTCGAGGAGTGGCTGGCGGCGGGGCGCCAGGAGGCGGCCGGCCACGCCGGCGCCGTCGGCGACGTCGAGTGGTGGGCGGCAAGCGACCGCTACCGGGTGGAGCGCAGCGTCAACCCAGCGGCCCGGGCCGGTCACAACGTGGAGCTGCGGGTGCCGCAGCGCGGGGAGAAGCGGGCGTTGCTCGAGATGGTGACCCGCAACGCCAAGGAGGAGCTCACCCGGCACCGCCTGAAGCGTGCCTCCGACCACAACGCCCGGGCGCGGGCGCTCAACGCCCTCCAAGACGCCCTGGACCTGCCCGAGGCGCCGCTGCGGATCGAGTGCTACGACATGAGCCACCTGCAGGGCACCGATTATGTCGGGTCGATGGTGGTGATGGAGGACGGCATGCCGCGTCCGGCCGAGTATCGCCGGTTCAAGGTACGGACCGTGGAGGGCAACGACGACTATGCCGCGATGGAGGAGGTTCTCACCCGCCGGCTCACCGCCTACCTCAGCGAACGGGACAAGCCGGTCGAGGATCGCAAGCGCCGGTTCGCCTACCCGCCCCAGCTGCTGCTGGTGGACGGTGGCAAGGGCCAGCTAGGGGTGGCGGCAAGGGTGCTGGAGGAGCTCGGCCTGGAGGAGGAGATACCGGTGGCGTCGCTCGCCAAGCAGTTCGAGGAGGTGTTCCTTCCCGGCCGGGCCGACCCGGTCCGCATACCCCGCACGTCGGAGGCGCTGTACCTGCTGCAGCAGGTCCGCGACGAGGCGCACCGCTTCGCCATCACCTACCACCGCAGCCTGCGGGCCAAGCGGATGACCGCCTCCGCCCTCGACGGCATCCCCGGGCTCGGGCCTGCCCGGCGCAAGCGGCTCGTGTCCGAGCTGGGCGGTGTCAGCGCCGTGAGGACGGCGTCGCTGGCCGAGCTGCGGGAGTTGGGTTGGCTCCCGGAGTCGGTGGCCGTCGCCCTGTACAGCTCGTTGCACGAGCCGGCCGGCGCCGCCACCGCCGCCGGCCCTCTTCCCTGACGGCCACGAGGGGCCGGCGGAGGGACGGCGGGAAAGGTCGGTGCACTCGATGCCGTTTCCGGGCCTGAATCTCCCGAGGTACACCGAATGCACCGAGCTCCAGCCAGCCGGGCGGTGTCCCAGCCTCCTAGCTGCAGGTGACCCAGACGTGCCCGATGGTGATGGTGGCGGGTTGGGCCGGCAGGGTGAGCGCCCCGATCCAGTGGTAGCTGCGCTTCGCCGTCGGCAGCGCGAAGTGCTGTGGTGGGAAGCTGTAGTAGTAGGGCTTGGGGAGCTTGAGCGTCGGCTTGGCGTGGATGGAGCACGTCGCGCTCCTCACGCCGGCCGCGGCGGGCTTGGCGGCGTAGGCGACGAGCAGCGTCTTGCCGGTCTGCTTGGACGCAAAGACGTAGCTGTCGACAGGCTTGCGGGGCGCGGCGGCGCTCGGCGCCGCTGTGGCGACGCCGGCCCCGGCGAGGAGGGTGGCGCCGGCCAGGAGGGACAGGATGCGGTGTTTCACGGTGGTCTCCTCGGGTCAGGTGGTGGGAGTGATGGTGGTGGGAGTGATGGTGGTGGGAGTGATGGTGGTGGGAGGGATGGCGGGAGCGGGACGGTCGGCGCTCCGGCGGGCGGTGAGCACGGGTCGGGTGGGCAGGGTGAGGAGGCCTTCGAGGGCTACCACCCGCCGGGCGAGCGTGAAGGGGAACCACAGCGGCAGCCAGACGAGCTTGCGGGCGAAGCCGTGGCGGACGGCGAGGACGACGAGCACGGCCAGGGCCGGCAGGCCGGCCACGAGGTAGAAGACCAGGACCCGGGCGAAGATCGCCCGCGTCGCCGGGTTGAGCAGCGACAGCTCCATGCCGGTGACGAAGACGAGCGGGCGCAGCAGGGCGGTTATCCGCACCGTCGCGGCGCGCAGGTAGAAGAACCAGGACCGGGGCGAGCCGCCGGGGGCGAGGACGGGGGAGTGGCGGGCGAGGATCTGTACGCCGGCCCGGTTCCAGCGCACCCGCTGCTCGCGGAACTCCCGCAGGGTGGCGGGTACGTCCTCGTAGATGCGGATCCGGGTGTCGACGACCACCTGGTAGCCGAGACGGCCGAGCACCATGGTGAGGTCCGAGTCCTCGCCGTTCATGCCGGTGACGAACCCGCCGGCGAAGCGGGCCGGAGCCGCCCGGAAGGCGGTGAAGGTCCCGGGGATGCAGTTGATGGCGTCGACACGCTCCAACGCGAGCCGCCCGAATGCGAACCCGATGAGGCACTCGAACAGCCTCCCCTTGGCGTACCACGACCTCGCCCGCGGGTCCGGCAGGGCGAGGGCGCCGACCATGCCGACGCTGGGGTTGGCGAACCAGTCGGGTAGGTGGTCGAACGCGTCCTCGGCCACGACCACGTCGGCGTCGACCCGCACCACGATCTCCGTGTCCGCTGCGCCGAGCGCCTTGTTGAGGGCGGCGGCTTTGCCCCCGTGCCTGGCGCGGACCAGCCGGCCTCGGGCGTGGCGGAACGTGGCCATCACCGCCTCGGCCACGAGCGCTGTGGCGTCGTGGGATCCGTCGTCGGCGACGATCACGGTGACCCGGCCGCCGTAGCTCCCTGCCGCCGCGTCGAGGCTGCGCAGAGTGCGCTCGATCGTCAGCTCCTCGTTGAACGCCGGCGTGATCGTCGTGAGCGGCGGCGGTTCACCCTCCCCCGCCGGCGGCCGGATCGAGCGGGTGGTGGCGAGGAGGAAGAGGAGCAGGACGTCGAACACGAGCGGGAAGCCGGTGAACGCCACGAGGAACGCGACGGGGTGCGAGCGGCCCACGAGGGTGTCGCAGAAGTCGACGAGCGCCAGCACCGCCACGACGGAGACGACGACTCCGACCGCCAGCAGCACGCTCTCGGACCGGTGATGGGTCCGGAGGTCGGGCGTGGCCGTCGGCCTCGGCAGGACGAACGTCGTGGTGAGGAGTCGCAGCGTGAGCGCCACGGCGAGGACGAGGACGAGGAACGAGCCGTACAGCGCCGCCGTCTCGGTGGGCAGGTGGGCGACGCACGCCGCCACCGCCTCCAGCGCGTCGAGGAGCGCGGCCACGGCGACGAACGCCACAGCGTGGCAGGCGATCGCTGCGCGCCGCAGCGGCCGGGCGCGCACGACCGCCCCAAACGAGACGATGTTGGCGACGACGACGAGGCGCAGGGCGACGCTCACGTGCAGCGCGTAGGGCACGACGGCGAGCGGGCGCGGGTCGGCGAGCAGCGCGAGGCGGGTGACCAGCGCCTGGTAGAGGTCGACCGGCCCGGGGCGGGGTGCCACCAGCGCCAGCGTGATCGCTGTCGAGGCGGTGTAGAAGGCGAGGACCCGCCCGAGGCTCACCGAGCGGGGGCGGGGGATCGAGACGACCGCCATCCCGTCGCCTAGGTCGTCGTGGCGGCAGTGGCGGAGGGGGCGGGCGGCGAGGCAGAGCAGCAGCAGAGCGGTGACAAGCAGGAGCCCCGGGCGGGCGACGGTGCCGAGCACGGTCAGCCGCCGAGGCTCACGGTGCCGGTCATGCCCGGCAGCACCCCCGAGGGGAGGGGCGCCCTGAGGCTCAGGACCACCTGGTAGTCCACCTGGCCGTCGACCTGGATGGGCGAGCCGACCACCTGGGACACCGTCGCCGGGACGGAACGCCCCCCGAGCGTGTCGAACCGGAAGGTGGCCCGCTCGCCGTGGGTGACGCCGGTGATGGCCGTCTCGGGGATCTCGGCGACGACCTGCCAGCGGCGACCCTGCACGAGGGCGACGACCGGCTGGGTGAGATCGGCGAGGTTGGTGGAGGCCCCCGACGAGGAGGGGAACAGGTGGAAGCCGGACTGGGGGGTGAGCGACAGCCCGAGCGCCGAGGCGTCCCGCACGCCGCCGGGGCCGACGAGCTCGCCGGGGGTGCCGGCGGTCCGCAGCACGACGCCGGCGGCTGGCGCCCGCAGGGTGGCGGAGCGCAGGTCTGCCCGGGCGACGGCGAGCTGCTCGCGAGCCAGGGCGAGCGACGCCTCGGTCTCGGCGATCTGCGCCAGGATCAGCGGCCGCCCGGCCGCCGGGTGGCCGGCAGGAGGAGGCGGGGTCGCTGCGAGGGCGGCGCGGAGGTCGGTGAGGCGCTGGCCGTCGTCGGCGATGGCGACCTTCGTGGCGCCGGCCTCGGCGGCCGCCACCGGGTCCGCTTGGGTGGCGAGCAGTTGGCCGGGGCGGACCCGCTGGCCCGGCGACACCAGGATGCTGGCGAGGGGCCGGGTCGCCGGGAAGTCGAGCGGCGATATCCCAGCCGGCACCACGGCCGCCGGGTAGCTCCCGGATGCCTCGCCGTTGACCATGTAGGCGATCACGCCCACCGCGGCGGCGAGGGCCAGCGCCAGCGCCGAGGCTGCCGCGATCCGGCGGGGCGTGGCACGCAGGCCGCCGCCGTAGGCGATCGTCTCCGCCCGCGACCCCCGGTCGACCCGCTGGGGCTCGACGACCGTTGCACCGGCGAGCTGCTGGTAGGGCACGGTGACGGGAGGCTGCCCCGGCGCGAACAGCGTCGTCGGCTCGGCCGTCACCGTGTCGGGGTCCGGTCCGCGGACCAGGGGGGTCTTCAAGCGCCGCTCCTCGCGCTGGGTGGCTCCTCGCGGCCCTGTCGGCGGGGGACCCCCCGGGCTTGAGGGAGAGCCGGTCGTAGCATTGCCGCCCATGACGGAGGATCCGGGACACAGCGGGGCATCGTCGCTGCCGCCCGAGGCGGCCGAGCTGTGGGAGATCAACGCCGCCTGGTGGGCGGAGGAGTTCACCGAGGGTGCCGACCCCGAGTACGTGGAGCAGATCGTCCCGATCGTCGCCCGGCTGCTCACCGGTGCCCGCCGGGTCCTCGACGTCGGGTGCGGGGAGGGCCAGATCGCCCGACTGGCCCGGTCCCTCCCCGGCGTCGACCGGGTCGTCGGCGTCGACCCGACGTGGGCGCAGCTGAGGCTGGCGGCCGCCCGGGGCGGTGGCGTCGGCCTGGTCCGCGCCGGCGCCGCCCACCTGCCCCTGCGTGACGGGGCGGTGGACGCCGTGGTGGCCTGCCTCGTCCTCGAGCACGTCGAGGAGCTGGACGCGGCGCTCGGCGAGGTCGGCCGGGTCCTCGCGCCCGGGGGCAGGTTCGTCCTCCTGCTCAACCACCCGCTGCTGCAGGCGCCCGACTCCGGGTGGATCGACGACACGATCCTCGGGGAGCAGTACTGGCGGATCGGCCCGTACCTGGTCGAGGACAGCCGGGTGGAGGAGGTGGCAAAGGACGTCTGGATCCCTTTCATCCACCGGCCCCTGTCCCGGTACGTGAACGGGATCGTCGCCGCCGGCCTGGTCGTTACAGGCATGGAGGAGCCCGCACCCCCACCCGGCTTCGTCGCGCTGGCGGAGGAGTACGCCCAGGCGGCGACGATCCCCCGGCTGCTCGTGCTGCGGGCGGGCAAGCCGGGCTGACGCCGGCCGTCGGAGCCGGTGGGGGTGCCACAATGCGAGTGTGGTCGAGTACCTGATCATCACCGGCATGTCCGGGGCGGGGCGCTCGCAGGCCGCCGCCACCCTCGAGGACCTCGGGTGGTTCGTCATCGACAACATGCCGACCGCCCTGATCGGCAAGGTCGCGGAGCTCACCGCCCGCCCGGGTGCCGGCACCGACCGCATCGCCCTCGTCGTCGGACGCGACGCTGCCCAGCTCGGCGACCTCCAGGGCGCCGTCGACCAGCTCCGGGAGGGCGGCGCCCGGGTGCGGGTCTTGTACCTGGAGGCGTCCGACGAGGTGCTGGTCCGCCGCTTCGAGGGCACCCGCCGCCGGCATCCCGTCGGCCGGGAGGGCGTGACCGACGCCATCCGCATCGAGCGGGAGTGGCTGCGGCCGATGCGCGAGGTCGCAGACATCGTCGTCGACACGAGCGAGACCAACGTCAACCAGTTGAGGGAGAGGCTCGTCGAGCTGTTCACAGACGCCGACGCCAAGACGATGCGGGTGACGGTCCTGTCGTTCGGCTTCAAGCACGGCGTGCCCCGTGACGTCGACACCCTCTTCGATGCCCGCTTCCTCCCCAACCCGCACTGGATCGAGGAGCTGCGCCCCCTCACCGGCCTCGACCCGCCGGTCCGTGACTGGGTGCTCGGCCAGGAGGCGGCCAAGGAGTTCGTCGAACGCGTCGACGACCTGCTCGGGTTCCTCCTGCCCGCCTACGACAAGGAGGCCAAGGCCTACCTGACGATCGCGGTGGGCTGCACCGGCGGTCGCCACCGGTCGGTGGCGCTGGTAGAGGCGCTGGCGGCCTGCATCGGAGAGCGCGGCTACGACCCTGCGGTCCACCACCGCGACGTCGGGCGTTGACCTCGCCGGCCGCCGTCCGGGCCCTCCCGGCACCTGATCCCGGCTGACGTGGATGGGACCGGCCCGAGGCCGGTGTCGTAGTCTCGTGGTCTGGTGCTCGACGGAGACGGGAGGCAGCCCATGTCGGTTCGTGTGGGGATCAACGGGTTCGGCCGCATCGGGCGCAACTTCGTTCGTGCATCCCTCGGCCGCCCGGAGATAGAGGTCGTCGCCGTCAACGACATCATGCTGACGGCCACCGCAGCGCACCTCCTCCGCTACGACTCGACCCACGGGACGCTCGGCGTCGCCGTCGGCCACGACGACGAGTCGATCACCGTCGGCGAGCGCGCCATCCGCGTCTTCAGCGGTCAGGCCCCGGAGGACCTGCCGTGGAAGCAGCTCGGCGTCGACGTCGTCGTCGAGTCGACCGGGAGGTTCACCGACGGCAAGCGGGCCGCCGGCCATCTCGACGCCGGGGCGTCCTACGTGGTCATCTCGGCGCCGGCCACCAACGTCGACGCCACCTTCGTCGTCGGCGTCAACGACGACACCTTCGACCCGGCGGCTCACCGGGTCGTGTCCAACGCCTCGTGCACCACCAACTGCTTCGTGCCGATGGTCAAGGTCCTCGACGACGCCTTCGGCCTGGAGAAGGGGTTGATGACGACCGTCCACGCCTTCACCAACGACCAGAACCTGCTCGACCTGGCCCACCGTGACCTGCGCCGGGCCCGCGCCGCGAGCGTCAACATCGTCCCTGCGTCCACCGGGGCCGCCCGGGCCACCGGGCTGGTGCTGGCCTCGATGCAGGGCCGCCTGGACGGCTCGGCGCTGCGGGTGCCGGTGGCGGACGGGTCCATCACCGACCTCACCGGCATCCTCGGGCGGGAGGTGACCGCCGGGGAGGTCAACGACGCCTTCCGCTCGGCCGCCGGGGACGGCCCGCTGTCGGGCGTGCTCGTCTACACCGACGAGCCGATCGTGTCCTCCGACATCGTCGGGTCGCCCGCCTCCTGCACCTTCGACAGCCTCCTCACGACGGCGATGGGGTCTATGGTCAAGGTGTTCGGGTGGTACGACAACGAGTGGGGCTACTCCTGCCGCACCGTGGACCTGGTGGCCCTCGTCGGCCGCTCGGCCGGCTGACGAAGGCGGCCTGACGATGGACCTGCCGCAGCTGGAGGACCTGCCCGACCCCTCCGGGTCGCGGGTGCTGGTGCGGGCCGATTACAACGTCCCGATCGCCGGCGGCCGGATCACCGACGACCTGCGGATCCGAGCGACGCTGCCGACGCTCACGTGGCTGCTCGACCGCGGCGCGGCGCATGTCACCGTATGCACCCATCTCGGCCGCCCGAAGGGCCGGGTCGACCCTCGTTACGACGTCGCGCCGGTGCGTGCTCGCCTGCTGGAGCTCCTGGCCGGCGCCGGTGCAGACACCTCACGGGTGACCGTCGGCGAGAACCTGCGCTACGAGCCTGGTGAGGAGGCGTGCGATCCGGCCTTCGTCGAGCGGCTGGTAGAGGGCCAGGACCTCTACGTCGACGATGCCTTCGGGGCGTCCCACCGGGCGCACGCCTCCATCGTCGGCCCGCCGCAGCATCTGCCGTCGGCCGCCGGCCGTGTTCTGGCGCGCGAGGTGGGGGTCCTCTCGTCACTGCTCGACGACCCTGCCCGCCCCTTCGTGGCCGTGCTGGGCGGGTCCAAGGTGAGCGACAAGATCGGCCTGCTCGCCGCCCTGGCAGCGCGGGTGGACACCCTGGTCGTCGGTGGGGGCATGTGCTTCACGTTCCTCGCCGCCGAGGGCCACTCGACCGGGGCGTCGCTGCTCGAGGCGGAGCGGGTGGACGACTGCGCCCGGCTGCTCGCCTCAGGCAAGGCGATCCTGCTCCCCGGCGACCTGACCGTCCTGTCACCGGGCGGAACCTGGGGACCGGGGCAGCCGCCGGCGGGGGAGGTGCGCCACGTCGGTTGCGACGTGCCCGACGGGTGGATCGGCCTGGACATCGGACCCGGCACGGCGGCGGACTTCTCCGACGCCATCGAAGCCGCCGCCACCGTCTTTTGGAACGGGCCGATGGGGGTGTTCGAGGACCCGCGCTTCGCGGCCGGCACCCGGGCGGTGGCGGAGGCGGTGGCGGCGAGCCGGGCGTTCACCGTCGTCGGCGGCGGCGACAGCGCCAGCGCCCTGGCCCGCTTCGGGCTCGCCGATCGCGTCGACCACGTCTCCACCGGGGGCGGTGCCTCCCTCGAGCTCCTCGAGCACGGGGACCTCCCCGGGCTGGCGGCCCTCCGCCAGGCGGCCGAGCGCGAGCGCGCCCGCACGGGAGGATGACCGGTCGCCGCCCGCTCGTGTCGGGCAACTGGAAGATGCACCTCAGCCACCTGGAGGCGATCCAGGTGATCCAGAAGCTGTCGTATGCCCTGGACCGCACGGACCACCAGGCGGTCGACGTGAGCGTGCACCCCGCCTTCACCGCCCTGCGGTCGGCGCAGACCGTGATCGACGCCGACGAGATCCCCGTCGCCCTCGGCGCCCAGGACGTGCACTGGGAGGAGAAGGGGGCCTGGACGGGCGAGGTGAGCCCCGTGATGCTCGCCAAGCTCAACGTCCGCTACGTGATCGTCGGACACTCCGAGCGCAGGCAGCACTGCGGCGAGACCGACGACATCGTCGGCCGCAAGCTGCGGGCGACCCTACGGGCGGGCATGACGCCGATCTGCTGCGTCGGCGAGACCCTCGCCCAGCGCGACGCCGGCCACACCCACGATGTGGTCGTCGGCCAGCTGCGGGCGGCCCTCGATGGTGTCGACCCCGCTGCCGTCGCCGGCCTGGTCGTCGCCTACGAGCCGGTCTGGGCGATCGGGACGGGGCGCAACGCCACTCCCGACGACGCCCAGACGGTGTGCGCGGTGTTGCGGTCGGCCGTCGGGGAGCGCTGCGGTGCGGATGCGGCGGCGGGCGTGCGCGTCCAGTACGGCGGCTCGGTCAACGCCGGCAACGCCGCCGGGCTCCTGGCCGGCCCAGACGTGGACGGCGCCCTGGTCGGCGGCGCCAGCCTCGACCCGGACGGCTTCGCCGCCATCGTCGGCGCCGCCCGGTGCGCCGCCGCCCCCGGCTGAGCCCGCCGGCGGCCGCGCCGGCCGCGCGCTGTTACATCTGTTCCAGAGGTCGCTACCATCCACAGCGCCCGTCTCGAAACCTGGGACGGGTGCTGGTAACGTGACCCCGGCTGTCCACAGGGTCAGCCCACGGAGCCGACCGAGGGAGGTTCAGTCGCAGATGCTGACGGCGGTGGTCATCGTTGTGCATGTCATCGTCTCGGCAGCGCTGATCTTCCTCGTGCTGCTCCACAGCGGTAAGGGGGGTGGGCTCTCGGAGATGTTCGGCGGTGGGCTCGGGGCGGCTGCGGCCGGCTCGACGGTCGCCGAGCGAAACCTGGACCGCGCCACGGTGGCCTGCGCGATCGCTTTCGCGTTCACGACGACCATCCTGGCGATCCGGCTCCAGTAGGGCGACGATAGGGGGACGAGCTCCGGTGGCCAAGCAACCAACGGGCCAGATGTGTTTTCACCGTGATATGCCAACCGAGCCGCCGGCCGGTTGGGAGACAAGGAGGGTCTCGACTCGTGGATAGCCTCAAAGGGCACCTGCCCGACAGCGGCGTCAAGCCGCCCCGTTCCATCCAGCGCCGCTCCCGGTGGCTGGCCGCCGGCGCAACCGCCGGCGCCCTCGCCCTGATCCTCGGGGCCTGCGGCAGCTCCACCCCGGCTGCCAACAGCGGGCCGAGCGGCACCTCGGCCAGCAAGCCCACCACCAGCAGCGCTCCCCACCTCACCGGGCTCTACGGCACCCTCCCCAAGGTCGGCACCCCGACCACCGGCGGGACGATCACGATCGGCCAGCTGAAGGGCTCGACGCCGGCCTACGTCATGCCGATCCTGCCAGCGGCCCTGTCGAGCGTCTTCACGAGCTACGACTTCATCAACCTGATGAACCAGCCGATCTACTGGGCCCCGCAGGGAGCCACCGAGCAGTACGACAACTCGCTCAGCATCGCCAACCCGCCGGTCTACAGCAACGGCAACAAGACGGTGACGATCACGCTCAAGGCGTGGAAGTGGTCCACCGGCACCCCGGTGACGGCGGCGAACGTCGTCGAGTTCATCGACGTCCTCAAGGCGGCCATCAAGGAGAGCGCCGCCAACTTCGGCAACTACACCCCCGGCTTCTTCCCGGACAACGTGAAGAGCGCCACCGCCTCGGGCCAGACGCTCACCTTGCAGCTGACCAAGGCCTACAACCCCGGGTACTTCACCGACGACCAGCTTGACCTGCTGAGCGCGCTGCCGCCGCAGTGGGCCGTGTCGAGCGCCGGCGGCAAGCAGCTGCCGTTCACCAACCCGGCCGACGCCAAGGCGATCTACGACTACCTCAACAGCCAGGCCAAGAACGTCTCCACGTTCGGGACCAACCCGCTGTGGAAGATCTCCGACGGCCCGATGGTCATCCAGAGCTTCAACCCGACGACCGGTGCCTACACGATGACCCCCAACCCGGACTTCTCCGGCCCGCAGAAGGCCAGCTACTCCGTGCTGTCGGTCGAGACCTTCACCAGCACCCAGGCGGAGTTCAACGCCCTGCAGGCCGGCACGCTCGACATCGGCGGCGTGGACTTCACCAACCTGCCCGAGGTGTCGAGGATCACGGGGACCTACTCCGTCTACGGCCTGCCTGACTTCGGCTTCGACGGGATGTGGTTCAACTTCGCCGACAAGACCGGTGACTTCAACCACATCATCTCCCAGCTCTACATCCGCCAGGCGCTCGCCCACCTGATCGACCAGGCCGGCTACGTGCGGGGCATCTTCAAGGGCGCCGCCGCCCAGGCCTACGGGCCCATCCCGTCGCTGCCCAAGAGCCCGTACGCCCCCGCCAACGCCACCACCAACCCGTACCCCTTCAGCACCTCGGCCGCCGCCAGCCTGCTCTCGAGCCACGGCTGGACGGTGAAGCCGGGCGGCCAGACGGTGTGCACTAAGGCCGGCACCGGGGCCAACGAGTGCGGCGCCGGGATCCCGGCGGGCACGCCGCTCAAGTGGAATGAGGACTACGGCAACAGCCCGGCCGCCCTCGGCCAGCAGACGATCGCCTTCGCCTCGGCGGCCAGGCAGGTCGGCATCGAGATCGCGCTCAGGTCCAACACGTTCAACAACCTGATCGCCAACGACAACGACCCGAGCGCCCCGACCAAGATCAACGACTGGGCGATGGTCAACTTCGGTGGCTTCACCCAGAGCCTGTACCCGACGACCAACACGCTGTTCAACACGGGTGGCTCGTACAACCTCGGCTTCTACGCCAGCTCGACGGCCAACACGCTGATCCACAACTCCGTGTACGGCGCCGACCCAACGGCTGTGGCCAAGGAGGCCTCGTACCTCACCAGCAACGCCCCTGTGCTGTTCCTCCCCTCTCCTGACCTGATCTGGGCGGTCAGCAAGAAGGTTGGCGGACCGGCCGACGGCTTCCTCAACATGACCCAGTACACCTGGACCCCCCAGGACTGGTACCTGTTGAAGTAGCGACGGCGGGAGCCGTCGGCCCCGGCCGGGGGACCGGCCGGGGCCGGCGGACGCCCCTTCCCGACAGGAGGCGGGTGGAGTGACCACCTACATCGTCAAGCGGCTGCTCGCGGCGCTGATCGTCGTCATCGGCGTCACGATGATCACCTTCGGGTTGCTGCACGTCATCTCGAGCTCGCCCGGACGGGCGGTGCTCGGCCTGCGCGCCAGCCTCCAGGCGGTCGCGGCGTTCAACAGGGCACACGGCTACGACAAGCCGATCTACATCCAGTACGTCCGTTACCTGGGGCAGCTGGTGCAGGGCAACCTCGGCTACTCCTACAAGGAGGGCCAGAGCGTCGCCAACCTCATCAAGGAGAACCTGGCGCGCAGCGCCTACCTGTCGGGCGCGGCGATCACGCTGGCCATCCTGCTGTCGTTCCCGGTCGGCATCTGGCAGGCCTACAAGCGCAACAGCATCTCCGACTACACCGTCACGGCCGTCGCCTTCACGCTGTACTCGATGCCGACGTTCTTCCTCGGCCTGCTGCTCATCGACTTCCTGGCACTGCGGCTCGGCTGGTTCCCGGTGGAGGCGGCCCAGCAGACCAACATCCTCGCCGTCATCGCCAACATCCACGCCATGTTCCTGCCGATCATCACGCTGACGGCGGTGCAGATGGCGGCCTACTCCCGCTACATGCGCTCCTCGGCCCTCGACAACCTCGCCCAGGACTACATCCGCCTCGCCCGGGCCAAGGGCCTGTCGGAGCGGGCCGTGCTCACCCGCCACCTGTTCCGCAACTCGAGCCTGGCGATGATCACCCTGATCGGCCTGTCGATCCCCGCCCTGCTCGCCGGCAACCTCATCACCGAGAGCCTGTTCAACTACCCGGGCCTCGGCTTCCTCTTCTTCACCGCCCTGCAGAACGAGGACTACCCGGTGCTCCTCGCCATCACCCTCATGGGGGCGATCGCCGTCGTCGTGGGCAACCTGATCGCCGACATCGCCATCACCGTGGCCGACCCGAGGGTCCGGCTGTGACCGCCCCCCGGCGGGACGCCGAGGTGGCCACCGGCCTCGCCGACGGCCCGGCTCCAGCGGCCGGTGGCGTCGTCGACGACCGAGCCGAGCTCCAGGTCGCCCTGGCGCCCAACGCCGAGGCGGCCTTGGGCGGCCCGATCGTAGCCCCCGAGGGTGGCGAGGTGCAGGTCCTCTCCAGCGGCTGGAGGCTGGCCGTCCGCTCCTTCGCCGAAAACAAGCTGGCCATCGTCGGCGTGGCGATCCTCGTCGTGATGGTGCTGTTCTGCTTCCTCGGCCCGGTCTTCTACCACGGCAACGTCCTCAGCGCGAACCCGGCCAACAGCGACCTGCCTCCCGGTCCCGGCTTCCCCCTCGGCACCGACCCCAACGGCTTCGACATCCTCGGCCAGCTCATGCACGGCGGCCAGGCGTCGCTCGAGGTTGGCTTCCTGGCCGCTGCGATCGCCACGGTGATCGGAACGATCTACGGCGCGGTCGCAGGCCTCGCCGGCGGGGTGGTCGACGGGATCATGATGCGGATCGTCGACGTGTTCCTGGCGATCCCGTTCCTCTTCATCGTGCTCATCCTGGCCACCAAGTACAGCGCCACCGTCGTCACCCTCGCCATCCTCCTCGGGGTCTTCTCCTGGCTCGTCCCTGCTCGCCTCGTGCGCGGCGAGGTGCTCTCGTTGAAGACCCGGGACTTCGTGGCCGCCGCCAAGGTGATGGGCTCCACGCAGCGCCGGCAGGTGTTCCGCCACCTCATCCCCAACGCCCTGTCGGTCGTGATCGTCAACGTCACCTTCCAGGTGGCGAATGCCATCCTCGCCCTTGCCTTCCTCGGCTTCCTCGGCTTCGGCCTCAACTACCCCCAAGTGGACTGGGGCGACATGCTCTCCGGTGCCGAGACGGCCCTCTCGGACGGGTACTGGTGGCAGGTGTACCCCGTCGGGATCTGCCTCATCCTGGTCGTCATGGCCACCAACTTCATCGGCGACGCGCTCCGGGACGCATTCGACGTGCGCCTCCGCCGCCGCTAGCCCCCCGGAGGTCCGGTGCCCCCCGTGCTCGACGTCTCCCACCTCTCCACCCACATCCGCCTGACCAGCTCGGTCGTGCACGCCGTCGACGACGTGAGCTTCCACGTCGAGGCAGGCGAGACGCTCGGCATCGTCGGTGAGTCGGGCTGCGGCAAGTCCATGACCGGCCTGTCGATCATGAACCTGCTCCCCAATGGCGGGCACATAGTCAAGGGATCGATCAGCTTCGACGGCCGGGAGCTGGTCGGCATGCCGATCCCGGAGATGCGCAGGATCCGCGGCAACGACATCGCCATGATCTTCCAGGACTCGGCGAGCTCCCTCAACCCGACGGCCACGATCGGCGCCCAGGTCGCCGAGCCGGTGGTCCTGCACCGGGGCGCGAGCAAGAAGGAGGCACTCGATCGGGTCGTCGAGGCGCTCACCCTGGTGGGGGTCCCACGCCCCAAGGAACGCCTCGACGACTACCCTCACCAGCTGTCCGGTGGCCTGCGCCAGCGGGTCATGATCGCGATCGCCCTGTCGTGCGACCCCAAGGTGCTGATCGCCGACGAGCCGACGACCGCCCTCGACGTCACGATCCAGGCGCAGATCCTCGCCCTGCTCGACGACCTCAAGGCCAAGCTGGGCATGGCGATCATCCTCGTCACCCACGACATGGGCGTGGTCGCCGGCCGCGCCGACCGGGTCAACGTCATGTACGCCGGTCACATCGTCGAGGCGGCCAGGACCGACGAGCTGTTCGCCGAGATGCACCACCCCTACACGCAGGGGCTGCTGGCGTCGATCCCCCGCCTCGACCAGGACAACCGTGAGCGCCTGTACAGCATCCCGGGCCTCCCGCCCGACCTGACCAGCCCGCCACCGGGCTGCCGCTACGCCCCTCGCTGCCCGCGGGCCGACGAGAGGTGCCGCACCGACGAGCCGCCGCTCGTGCCGGGAACGGTCGATTTCTCCCGCAACGGGGACGCCAGGACCGCCGCTGCCCCCGGGCACCTCTTCGCCTGCTGGCACCCGGTGGACGGGCCGGCGACCCTGGCCCTGGCCCACGAGGAGGTCGGCGCCGAGGTCCGGCGCGACGAGGAGCCCCTCCTCGACCTGCGGCACCTGGTCAAGGAGTTCCCGGTTACGGCCGGCGCCATCTTGAAGCGCAAGGTCGGCTCGGTGAAAGCCGTGTCTGACGTGTCAGCCCAGGTGGACAAGGGCGAGATCTACGGTCTCGTCGGCGAGTCGGGGTGCGGCAAGACGACCCTCGGCAAGCTGATAGTCGGCTTGGAGCCGCCCGACAGGGGCAGCGTGCTCCTGGAGGGCAAGGAGGTCTTCAACGCCCGCGGCGGGGAGCTGCGCCACCGGCGCCGGGACTTGCAGATGATGTTCCAGGATCCCTACTCCTCGCTCGACCCGCGCATGCGCGTGGGGGCGATCCTGCGCGAACCGCTCGTCATCCAGGGGGTGGGGAGCCGCCAGGAGCAGGACAGGATCATCATGGAGCTGTTGCGGGAGGTCGGGCTGCCCGCCAACGCGACCGAGCGTTACCCCCACGAGTTCTCCGGCGGCCAGCGCCAGCGCATCGGCCTGGCCCGTGCCCTCACCCTCAACCCCCGGGTGATCGTCGCCGACGAGCCCGTCAGCGCTCTCGACGTGTCGATCCGGTCACAGGTCCTCAACCTCATGCGGCGGTTGCAGTCGACCCACGGCATGTCCTACGTGGTGATCTCCCACGACCTCGCCGTCGTCAAGTACCTGTCGGGGCGGATCGGCGTCATGTACCTGGGGAAGCTGGTGGAGGAGGGCGGCGGCGAGGACATCTACCGCCGGCCGGCCCACCCGTACACGGCGGCCCTCATCGACACGATCCCGATCCCCGACCCCGAGCTGGAGCGGGCCAAGACCAAGGTCGGCATCCGGGGCGAGCTGCCCAGCCCGGTCAACCCGCCGTCGGGCTGCCGGTTCCGGACCCGCTGCCCCCGAGCCCAGCAGCTCTGTGCCGACGAGGAGCCGGAGCTCCGCCCCTTTGGGACCGGGCACGTCGCGGCCTGCCACTTCCCGCTGCAGGAGCCGATGAGGGAGCCGGCGGGGGCGAGCGCCGCCGGCACCGGCGCCGCCGAGTCGTAACGCTGGCGGGGATCGCTCTGCGGCGCCGGAGGATGTTGCGGCCGGCCCCGGCCGGGTCGAAGATCGCGGCTACGGCCGCCGCCTTGGCGGCGGTTCTGGCGCTGTCGGCCTGCGGCGGCCCACCGCCGCGCCGGCAGGCGACCCCGCCGTCGACGGCGTCGCTGCTGGCACCCACCCTCGCCGGCCCGGCGGAGACGGGAGGGTCGATCACCGTCGGGCTGCCGGGCGCGACCACCAACTGGAACCCGCTCGCCGCCACCGGGCCCTCCGGCCCCGGGGCCCGGGTCCCCGACCCGGTGCGCCAGATCGTCACCGATGCCGTGCTGCCGTCGGCGTTCGTGGTCGGGCCAGGCCTCACGCCGCTGCTCGACCACCAGGTCGTGACATCGGCGGCGGTCACCGCCACCGACCCGCAGACGGTGACCTACCGGATCAACCCCAGGGCGACATGGTCCGACGGGGTGCCGGTCACCGCCGCCGACTTCGCTTACACATGGCAGGCGGACTCGGGGCGGGCGGCCTTCCGGGACGTGGGTGGGGCGGCCTACACGCCGGCATCGACCGCCGGCTACGCCGACGTGACCTCGGTGCGGGGATCCGACGCGGGTCGGACGGTGGTCGTCACCTTCGCCTCCCCCGACCCGGCCTGGCAGGCGCTGTTCTCGCCGATCCTGCCCGCCCATGTGGGGCGGGCCGTCGGCTTCGACCACGGCTTCACCAACCCGGTCCGCGACCTGGTGTCGGCCGGCCCGATGGTCGTGCAGTCCTACCAGCCGGGGGTGGCCGTCACGCTGGTCCGCAACCCGGCGTGGTGGGGTCCCGCCTCGCAGCTGTCCACCGTGACCGTCGACTTCGTCAGCGACCCGTCCGTCGCCGGCGCCAGCCTGCTCACCGGCCAGCTCGACGCCGCTCTCCTCACGTTCACCCCCGGGGCGGCCAAGACCCTCCGGGCCACACCGGGGTTGAGCGTCGCCACCCAGACGTCGGCGGTCTACGACGACCTGATCTTAGACGAGAGGGCCGGACCCTTCGCCCAGGCGGTTGCCCGCCGGGCGGTGTTGCTCGCCGTGGACCGCTCGGCGCTGGCCGAGCTGGCCGACACCCACGGCGACGTCGGTGCGCTGCCCGTGGGCAACCGGGCGTTCCTGCCCGGCGAGCCGGGCTACCGCGACGACAGCTCCGACCTCGGCCAGGGTGGCCTCGCCACGGCCCGGTCCCTCCTCGCCGGCGCCGGCTTCACGCTGGCGGGCACCACCCTCCTCGACCCGGCCGGCCACCCCGTCGCCGTGCGCCTCCTCGTCGCCGTCACCTCGCCGCTCACCTCCCTCGAGGTGACGTCGGTGGTGTCCGCCTGCCACAGCCTCGGAATGGCGGTTTCCGAGCAGGTGGTCGCAGGGGCGTCGGCGCTCACCGCGCTGGGGGGAAAGGGCTGGAACCTGGCGCTCGTGCCCGAAGCGGTCGGCACTTTCCCCTCCTCCCTGGCGCAGATCTACGGCTCGGGGGCCGCCGGCAACCTCACCGGCTACTCGAGCGCCACGATGGACGCCCTCCTCGCCCGCCTGGCCTCCGAGCCCGCCGGGCCGGCCCGGCAGCGCCTCGCCGACCAGGTCGACGCCCAGGCGTGGGCGGACGCCGTCGACCTGCCGCTGATGTTCGAGCCGCAGCTGTGGGCCGTCCAGTCCCGCTACACCGGCATCGGCCCCGCCCCCGGACCCGACGGCCCCGCCTGGGACATCACCCGCTGGGCGCTGCCGGCCGGCACGTAGGCTCCCGCCCGATGCCCTCGCTGCCCGGCGTGTCCGCCCTCTTCGACGCCGGCACATGGGAGCCGGTCGGCGGCTTCGAGCTCACCGACGTCACCTACCACCGGGCGGCGGGCCAGGGCGTCGTCCGGGTCGCCATCGACCGCCCGGAGGTGCGCAACGCCTTCCGCCCCCAGACCGTCGACGAGCTGCACCAGGCACTCGACCATGCCCGCCGGAGCGCCGACGTCGGCTGCGTGCTGCTCACCGGCAACGGCCCCTCGCCCCGGGACGGCGGGTGGGCGTTCTGCTCGGGGGGCGACCAGCGCATCCGTGGCCGGGACGGTTACCGCTACACCTCCGCCGAAAGCGACGCCCACATCGACCCTGCCCGCACCGGTCGCCTGCACATCCTCGAGGTGCAGCGGCTCATCCGCTTCATGCCTAAGGTCGTCATCGCCGTGGTCCCCGGGTGGGCGGCGGGCGGCGGCCACAGCCTCCACGTGGTCTGCGACCTGACCCTGGCGAGCGAGGAGCACGCCCGGTTCAAGCAGACGGACGCCGACGTGGCGAGCTTCGACGGGGGGTTCGGTTCGGCGTACCTGGCGCGCCAGGTCGGCCAGAAGTTCGCCCGCCAGATCTTCTTCCTCGCCGACACCTACACCGCCGAGGAGGGCGTGCGCATGGGGACGGTCAACGCCGCCGTGCCCCACGAGCGCTTGGAGGCCGTCGCGCTGGAGTGGGCCGCCCGCATCAACGCCAAGAGCCCCACGTCGATCCGGATGCTCAAGTACGCGTTCAACCTGATCGACGACGGCCTGGTCGGCCAGCAGCTCTTCGCCGGCGAGGCGACGCGCCTGGCGTACATGACCGAGGAGGCGGAGGAGGGGAGGGATGCGTTCTTGGAGAAGAGGGCACCGGAGTGGGACCGGTTCCCGTGGCACTACTAGGGCCGGAGGGCGAGCTCCCAGAGGACGAATCCGTCGTCGCCCCGGCTGCTGCAGGAAAAGCCGGCGTTGCGCAGGACCGACTGGCTCGGCAGGTTGGCGGGGGCCGTCCGGGCCGTGACCTTCCGAACTCCCCCCGAGCGCAGCATCTCGACCAGCACCTGGACCGCCTCGGTCGTGAGGCCCTGGTTGCGCCACTCCGGCGCGATGCCGTAGCCGATCTCCACCGTGCCGGTGCCGTCGGGCGGCCGGTGGCACCCGATCCCGCCGACGACGGTCCCGACCCGGGCGAGGACGATCTGGTAAGGCAGGAACAGCTCCGGCACCTCCGGCGGCGGGGGCCGATCGGTGAGGAACCGCGAGATGTCCTGGTCGCCCTCGGTCGGGTACCCCGGCGACCAGTCCGGCCGGCGGTCGTTGCTGAGCACGGCGCGCGCCATCTCGATCTCCAGCGGGCGCAGCAGGATGCGCCGGGGCTCGGCCGCGGGCAGTGCCACAGGCCGAACGTACCTCGCCCCTCGCCCCGCCGCTCGAGTGGCTGGGGGAGGTGTGGGCCGGCGCCGGCGGCTAACATGGCGCGCCGCGCCGGCTTAGGCCGGCGGCCACGTCGGAGTGGCGGAATAGGCAGACGCGCCAGCTTGAGGGGCTGGTGCCCGCAAGGGCGTGGGGGTTCAAGTCCCCCCTCCGACACTGACTTTCGCCCACGGCGCTGGTGCCTGGCGCTTCGGTGGTGCTGGCCGTTGGCCCACCGCTTGGCTGTGGACCTCGTGTGAGCGCGCCGCTGCTCCCCGGCTCGAGGTGCGACTCGACGGTCACCACCCGGCTGGCAGGGTCGTAGGTGAGTCGGAGCCCGAGCTTGCGGTAGACCTCGGCCTTGTCCTCCGGCGCGGCGGTGGCGAGCACGCCCAGGAGGTCGCCGAGGCCGCTCACCAGTGCGGCCAGCTGGTCGCGGGTCATGCGCCGGCTCCGCTGGCCGGTCGACCGTTCCAGCTCGACCTCGGCGGCGAGTCGCTCGGCTTGGACCTCGGCGATCCAGGTGCTCACGACCGCCGGATCGGTGCCGGCCTCGAGGGCGGCGCGGTAGCGGGCGAGTCGGGCGTCGCACTCGGTCAACCGCCGACGCGCGGCCCGGCCCTTGGCCTGTCCGGCGTTGCCGGTCGATGAGGCTGCGGCCTCCAGCGCGTCGAGGGTGGAGTCGAGCTGACCGGGGTCGAACACCTGGGCCAGCCAGCCGTCGAGGGGTCTGAGGATCTGGTCCTCGCGGACGTAGACGTTCTTCGGGTGGTCGAGCTCGTTGGCCACCGCGTACTCGCTCGGGTAGCGGCAGCGGTAGTGGGCTCGTCCGTGGTTGGCGCTTCCCTGCATCTTGCGCTGGCAGAGGGCGCAGACGACGAGGCCGTGCAGCGCGAAGGGCTGGGAGGTGGGCCGCGCCTTGCGCACCACCGGGCGCCGCCGGCCGGCGGCGGCGAGGGTGCGCACAGCCCGGAACTGCTCGTCGGGCACGAGCGGCTCGTGGGTGAGCGCCTCGGAGACGATCCAGGCGTCCTCGTCGTTCCAGCGCATCTTGCTGACGTGGCCGAGCGCGACGTCGTCGACGTCGAGGAGCACCTCGTCGCGGCGCTGGCGGTTCCACACCTGGCGTCCGGTGTAGCGCGGGTTGGCGAGGATCGCCCGCACCGCCATCTT
>JAKAQB010000081.1 GCA_021811865.1 Actinomycetes bacterium
TTCCGATCTCAGGAATCGGTGCTCGTGGAGCCAGTCGATGGCGTCGTTCACTCGTCGAGCGCCGTTGCGGTCTGGGTCCGGGAGCCCGAGGGCCTCGGCCCACGCCCGGGCTGGGATGGGCCCCTTGATGTCATACGGCGGGTTGGTCGCGAGCAAGGACATCGTCAGGTACAGCTTGAGGCGCACCTCGCCCCCTTGACCGCCTCGAAGCATGCGTGCAAGCGGTGGCGCCATCGTGTCGTCCCGGCGCCGCACGAAACCTTCCCCGAACGCAACCCCGCTCCTGCGTTGGGACCGGCTCACGATCTGTTCCAGGCGTGCGAGCGCGGTCGGAGAGGGCTCCGGCCGAAAGTCGTCGACCTTTGCTGCGGTACGACCGGTGGTCCTAGGGTTGCTTGGAGGTTCGTGGGTGCCCTGGAGGTCCGTACTCTTGGCCACTACCACATGGTAGCGGGGGTTGTAACCGCATGGAGCTCCTGTAGCAATCTCTCACTGTCACCGGTGTAACCGCACTACCTTCCCGCTGCGACCGCATGCTTTTGGTCCTTTTACCAGGCTATTCGCGCCGAGCGCCGACGTCTACCATGGCAGGCGGAGACGGAAGAAGGCCTGCTCCGGCAAGAGCGGACCTTCTTCTCCGGCTCCGAGAGAAACCCAATCGGGCCGATGCCGCGGGTGCGGCGGTTGATGCAACCACCAGCGTACCCGTGGCACGGCCCCCGATCCCGGTTCGCCGGGAAGGAGGTGGCCATCTCATGGCTACGCAACTGGAAGTGCCGAGCACACACCGCCGGGTGACCGTGCTCGACTCGCTGGTCCATATCGACGACTTCGTCGAGACCGACCCTAACGTCCACCGAGTACTCGTCGAAGCCGACGACCCCGAGGGCGCGGTGCACACGATCCTCCGGGTCGGAGCCCAATGTCAGGAGCCCTACATCCCGGCCGGGGACCTCGAAGCCCAAGTCGAACAGCTCTACGAGCGCATCCAACTTCCCAAGTCGTGGCTCAAGCGCCTCCGCGAAGAACTGGAAGCCGAGATCACCGCCCGCCAGCATCGCAACGCCGCCGAACGCGAGCTCCTCACCCGCAAGCTCGCCAAGGCCGACACCGAACGGCGCAAGCTCCTCGACGCCTACTACGCCAACGCCATCGGCGTCGCCACCCTCAAGGCCGAGCAGGCCCGCATCGCCATCGACGTCCACTCGGCCGAAGAGCGCCTCGCCGCGGTCGACGCCCACCTCGCCGAGTGGCAGGAGATCTTGGAGACCGCCATGCGCTTCGCCACCAACTGCGCCACCGCCTACACGCGGGCCTCCGCGCCGACCAGGCGGCGGTTCAACCAAGCCGTCTTCACCCGCATCGACATACGCGACGGCAAGATCGCGCCGACGTGGGGTACCACCCGCCGTTTGACCTGCTCTTTTCTTCGAGCGAGTTCGAATACGGCGATCTGGTGGAGCTGACGGGATTCGAACCCGTGGCCTCCTGGTTGCAAACCAGGCGCTCTGACCAGCTGAGCTACAGCCCCGAGGCCATGAGCCTACTGTCCAGCCGACCGCGGAGGACGAGGTCCCGTGAGCGACCCGATCCGTATCCGCCAGCGAAACCGGCGGGCGGACGCGTGCTGCCTCGGGCCGAGATCGACCGGCGGAAAAGCCGGCAGCCAACGTTGTCGGACGGGGGTGCGGGGGCGAGACGTTCTCAGTGTGTGCCGACTGCTGCCCTGAGCGACTCCTTCAGCGACCTCGTGGTCGCAAGGACGGCGGAGGGCTCGTAGCCGCAGTGGGCCATGCAGTTGTCGCACCGGGGATCCCGGCCCCGGCCGTACTTCGACCAGTCGGTCGTCTCCACGAGCTCCTTGTAGGTCTTCGCGTAGCCGTCGCCCATGAGATAGCAGGGCCGCTGCCATCCGAAGACCGAGTAGCTCGGGATGCCCCACGGCGTGCACTGGTAGTCCACCTTGCCCTCGAGGAAGTCGAGGAAGAGGGGGGTGTGGTTGAGGCGCCACTTCTTCCGGCGGCCGTCCCCGAATGCCGACTGGAACAGGTCGCGGGTCTGTCTCACGCCGAGGAAGTGATCCTGGTCCGGCGCCTTCTCGTAGGCGTAGGCCGGCGAGATCATCATGGCGTCGACCTCCAGCTCGTCGTTCAGGAAGTCGAGCACCTCACGGACCGTCTTCGGCGAGTCCGTAGTGAAGAAGGTCGAGTTCGTGGTGACGCGGAAGCCCTTGTCCTTCGCCAGCCGGATCGCCTCGACGGCGGTGTCGAACACGCCGGCCCGGTCGACGGCCTCGTCATGGCGTTCCTTCAGCCCATCGAGGTGAACGACCCAGGAGAAGTACGGCGACGGCTCGAAGCGGTCGATCCGGCGCTTCAGCAGGATCGAGTTCGTGCAGAGGTAGACGAAGCGCTTCCGCTTGATCAGCTCCTTCACGATCTGCTCGATCTGAGGGTGCAGCAGCGGCTCGCCGCCGGCGATGGACACCATGGGCGTCCCGGACTCCTCGATGGCACCGACCGCCTCCTCGACGGTCAGCCTCTTGCGGAGCACCTCGGTCGGGTACTGGATCTTCCCGCAGCCGGGGCAGGACAGGTTGCAGGCGAACAGGGGCTCGAGCTCGACGATGAGCGGGAACTTCTCCTTCCTGGCGAGCTTCTGCCGCATCAGGTAGGAGGCGACCTTCAGGTTCTGACGGACGGGGATTGGCATCTGCTCTCTTCCTTGGCTACAGCTCAGGTCGTGCCGCCCGCGGCAGCTCGTCCGCGAGCACGGCGGCGACCGTGGCGAGACGCCTCCAGGCGACGGCTCCCCCGATGATCGTGAAGGGGCTCACGATCCCGCGCCCTGACTTGTCTACGAGTACCCGCGCGACGGCGAAACGACCCCTCTCCGCAAGGGGGGCAAGCCAGGCGGACTCCATCTCGCAGGCGAGCGCACCCGCCGCCGCCCCGGAGGCTGCGGTCGCCCCGGCGGAGACGATCTTCCTCGCGCAGGCGATGCGGCCGGTCCGGACACGGCCGCCGAGCCTCGGCGCGAGGGCCCGGCGAAGCTGCTCTGCCAGTTCGCCGTCGAGCACGGCCGGCGGCCTCGAGCCGTCGAGGGTCACCAGTTCGTCGGCCACGACGACGTCCCCCGGCCGGTCGGTGGCCGACAACCCGGCCGCGAAGCCGACCACGGCGAGCGGCGCGCCGGGCGGCAGCGAGCGGGCGAGCCTGGCGCGGGCCGCCTCGGCGCGGGCGGGACCCATCCCGACCCGCTCCACACGGAGGCCCGGCGCCCCGAGCCGCACGGCTGCCACCTCGGCCCTGAGCGGCGCCAGGAGAACGGGCCCGGAGGGGGATCCGCCTGGCTGGTCGGCCCGCGTCTCGGCTCGTTGCCGGATTCCGATCATGACGCCCGCCCTTCGAGGGCGCTCACGTAACGCCCGAGGGCGCTGATCGGGAAGACCAGCCGGTAGAGGTGGTAGTTGATGTAGAAGTCGCCCGGGAAGCCGGTGCCGGTGTACCAGGGCTCGTCCCAGGTGCCGTCGGGGCGCTGGGTCTCGGCGAGCCATGCGACGGCTCGCGACACGCACCCGCTGCGGGTCTCGCCGGCGGCCAGCAGGGCGAGCAGCGCCCAGGCGGTCTGGGAGGCGGTCGAGGCGCCGCGGCCGGACCACTCGGTGTCGACGTACGAGCGGAGGTCCTCGCCGAAGCCGCCTTCGGGGTTCTGGTGGGCCTCGAGCCATGCGACGGCCCGGCGGATGCACGGCTCGTCCCGAGCCACGCCCGCGTCGATGAGCGCCGGGACGGCGGCGCCGGTGCCGTAGACGTAGTTCGCTCCCCAACGGCCGAACCAGGAGCCGTCGGGCTCCTGGGCCTCCCTCAGCCAGCTGACGGCGCCTTCGACGAGCGCCTCGGTCGCCCGCCGACCCGCAACGCCGATCGCTTCCTCGAGGTGGAGCTCGCGCACCAGCATCTCGAGGACGTGAGCGGTGACGTCCGCGCTCGGCGGGTCGATGACCGCTCCGAAGTCACAGAACGGCAGGCGGGTGCAGAGCTGTTGGGTGTTGTCCGCATCGAAGGCACCCCAGCCGCCACCGGAGGACACCATTCCCTCGACCCAGCGCCGACCCCGTTCCACCGCCGCTGCCACGGGGCCGTCGTCCGGACGGACTCCCGCCTTGCGAAGGGCGAGGATGACCTCGGCGGTGTCGTCGACGTCGGGGTAGTTGTCGTTGGCGAACTCGAAGGCCCACCCGCCCGGCTCGAGGCGGGGACGACGGACGCCCCAGTCACCCCGGACCCGGATCTCCTCGCCGGCGATCCACTCGACCGCCCGGCGGACCGGCTCGGACGAGAGGTCGTCGCCTGAGTCGGCGAGCCCGACGACGGCGAGCGCCGTATCCCAGACGGGCGACTGGCACGCCTCGAGACGCCGCATCCCGTCCTCGTTGATCGTGAACCCCTCGAGACCCTCGAGCGCCCGGTCGACGGCGGGGTGGTCGAGCCGGTAGCCGCGGAGATGAAGCGCCATGATCGAATAGACCCAGGGCGGCTGGATCCCGCCCCAGCCGCCGTCGGCCTCCTGGCGCCGCAGGATCCAGCGTTCGGCGGCCACGAGTGCCGCCTCACGCAGGGTCGACCTGACCAGGCGGCGGCGGGCGAGCCGTTCGAAGCGGTGGAGCACCCGGTCGAGCAGCTGGAAGGCGCCCTCGGGGGTCCGCCACCGCTTCGGCGGCAGCGGCGACAGCCCCGAACGGAGCTCCTCGATCCCAAAGGGCAGCGGGCGCACGGGCCGGTACGCCGCCACCACCGTGAGCGCCACGATCGTCTGTCGGGCCCAGCACCCGAAGTCGTAGATGTTGAGCGGCACGAACGGCGGGAGGAAGATGATCTCCGGTGGGAGCGCCGGCAGGTCGTCCCACGACCAGAGGCCGAACAGCGCCATCCAGAGCCGGGTGAAGACCCGCGAGCGCTCGAGGCCGCCGGCACCGCGGACGAAGGCGGCCGCCTTGGCCATGTGCGGCTCGGACGGGTCGTCGCCAGCCAGGCGGAGGGCCACGTAGGCCTCGAGCGTCGTCGAGAGGTCCGCCGGACCCTCGTAGAAGGTCGCCCAGCTCCCGTCCGCTCGCTGCTGGCAACGGATCCACGCTGCCGACTCGGCCGTCAGCTCAGGGGTCCTGATGCCGAGGAACTCCCGCAGCATGAGGTCCTCGGCGTCCATCGTGACGTTGGTCTCGAGCTCGCCCTTCCACCAGCCTTCCTCGGACTGCAGCGAGAGGAGGTGGTCCCGCGCCCGGCCGAGGGTGGAGCGGGCGAGCGAGCCGGCGTCGTCGGGCTCGGGCATCAGAACTCCCTCGCCACGACGAAGCGGGCGATGTCGGAGAGCTCGTCCCTCGACCGCTCGTCAATCTGGACCCGTCCGAGCGCGTCGAGGGCGGCGGCGAGGCGCCCCTTGGCCTCGTCGGTGGCGAGCATGCGCCCGCCGCACTTCTCGACGAGCGTGGCCGCCCTCGCGACCTCACCGTCCGCCAGGTCCTCGTGCGTGAGCAGCTCGGCCAGCTCGCCGGCGTACCCGTCGCCGGCCGCCAGCGCGGCGGCGATCGGCAGGGTCTTCTTGTGCTGGCGGATGTCGTTGCCGATCGGCTTGCCCGTCTGGGACGGGTCCCCCCAGATGCCGAGCAGGTCGTCCACCGCCTGGAAGGCGAGGCCGAGCTGGACGCCGAAGTCCTTCAGGGCGGATGTGACCGGAGCGGAGGCGCCGGCGAGGATGGCGCCGAGGGAGGCGGCGCAGCCGAGCAGCGCGCCCGTCTTGCCGGCCTCCATCGACAGGCAACGGTCGACGTCGATGCCGGGAAGGGACTCGAAGGCCATGTCGAGCGCCTGGCCGGCGATCATCTCGCCCGTCGCCTCGGCGAGGCAGCGGGCGGCCGCTGCACCCGTGGTGGTCACGGCCGAGTCCGTCTCGAGCAGGATCTGCTGGGCGAGCGCCAGGAGGGCGTCGCCGGCGATGATGGCCCGGCCGATGCCCCACAGGGACCAGACCGTGGGGCGATGCCGACGCTCGCGGTCGCAGTCGATGACGTCGTCGTGGATGAGCGAGAAATTATGGACGAGCTCGACACCGACCGCTCCCGGCACGCCCGTCTCGGCCGGCGCTCCCGCTGCCTCCGTCGACAGCACGACGAGGGCGGCCCTCACCCCCTTGCCGGTGACGGCACCGTCGACCCGGCGGCCGCTCTCGTCGGCGAGGCCGAAGTGGTACTCGGCCAGTGGACGGAGCTCGGGCGACAGCCGCCCGAGCGCGTCTTCGAGCGCTGGGGACGACAGGTCGCGAGCACGCGCCAGGACCTCTGGCACGGATCGGATGGGGATCATGCGCTCACCTCCTCGCGGCGGGGGGACGGGTGGCGACGGGCACCGGTCGACGCGAGCACGAGGTCGGCGGCGGCTTGGCCGCTGACGACGGCGCCTTCCATGGTGGCGGGCCAGCCCGTGTCGGTCCACGTTCCGGCCAGGGCCAGATTGGCGATCCTCGTCGCCGGCCCGACTCTGAGCGGCCGGCTGCCCGGGACGCCGCGGAAGGTGGCCTCGTGCTCGCGCGTGACGACGGCGTCGACGACCTCGGCCTGCCTCGCGAGCGGGAACAGCTCGCGCAGCCCGGCCAGCTGGCGCTCGATCAACGCCTCCGGGCGCTCGCCGATCTCGGACTCGGCCCCCGAGAGGGAGACAGCCAAGACCTGAGCGCCCCCGGAGGGGTCGGCCCCGGAGGCCGCCGTGCGGTCGAAGACGAACTGGACGGGGGAGTCGACCGCGGCCGCCAGGCGGTACGGCATCACCTTGCGGTCGAAGACGAGATGGACGTTCACGATCGGGACGGACCCGAGCGCCGTCAGCGGCGCCGCCACGCCGGCCTCGGGCGGCAGCAGGTCGGCGGCGGCGTCATGGGGGACGGCGAGGACCACCGCCTCGGCGTCGAGGACCTCGCCGCCGACGGCGACGCCGCGGACGCCCGCCGGGCGGCTCGGGCTGGGGTCGGCGAGGAGCAGCTCGGTCACCCGCGAGCGCAGGCGGACCTCGGCTCCGAGCGACTCGAGGAGCCGGCGAGCCGGTTCGACGTGCAGCTCGGAGAGCGGCACCTCCGACCAGGCGATGTCGGCGGCGTCGGCGGTGGTGAGCAGACCGGTCTTGAAGACCTTGGCGGCGAGCGCCAGGGAGACGTCGTTCGCCCTCAGGTTGGTCGTCGGGAGCGTGATGAGGTCCCACAGCCGGGTGATGGCGGCCGAGCTCTGGCCGTGACGGCGGAGCCAGACGGCGAAGGTCTCTGTGTCGAGCCGGGGATCGTCGAGATCGACAAACCGCAGCGCGAGGGCGGCCGGCACGAGCGCCAGCCGGTGGCGCACCGACAGGTGCCGGTAACCGAGCAACGAGCGGGCGACGTGTCCGGGCGCCGGCACCGGGTCGCGCCGGATCCACGAGAGCGTCGGCGCCGAACCGCCCCCTCCGGGGCGGAGGACCGGGATGGCGAGCGGTCCCCGGAAGGGCGCCTTGTCGGCCGTCCCGAGCCGGTCGAGAAAGCCGCGGTAGGCGTCGCAGCAGCGGAGGTGGACGTGCTGGCCGTTGTCGAAGACGAGCCCGTGGCGGTCGAAGGACCACGTCGCCCCGCCGAGGCGGGGCCGACCCTCGAGGAGGGTGACAGCGGCTCCCCCGTCGGCGCAGGCGATCGCCGCGCTGAGGCCGGCGAGACCGCCGCCGACGACGATGACCCGGGGGGCGTCGGCAGCGACGGGGCTCATGTGCCCGCCCCTGCCAGGCTGCGGGCGGCGACCCAGGCCTTCTCCCATGTCGGGAGCGACACCCGCCGGACGAGGACGGCGCCGGGGTCCGCCTCGATGCGGGCGAGAAGGCGGCGGTAGATCCCGGCCATGGCCGCCACGCAGGCCCGGCTGCGGTGGTCGAGCAGGCCGAGCAGGCCGAGCCCCTCGTCGTAGCGCTGCCGGGCGCGGGTTGCTTCGGCGCGGATCAGCGCCGACATCGCCTCGGAGGGGCCGGCGCCGTCCGGCTGGCAGCCGAACTCGAGGAGGTCCTGGCGAGGGAGGTAGACCCGTCCCATCGTCGTGCGGTCCTCGACGACGTCCCGCAGGATGTTGGTGATCTGCAGGGCGATCCCGAGGGTGTCGGCGAGGTGCTCGGCCTCCTCCCGGGTCCCCGACACCATGGCGAAGGTGCCGAGCGAGAGGCGGCCGATCGAGCCGGCTACGCAGCGGCAGTAGACGACGAGGTCGTCGAAGGTCTCATACGTCGTCTGTCTGCAGTCCATCTCGCAGCCGTCGACGAGCTCGCCGAAGGCGGCGATCGGGATCGGGAAGCGGGCCGCCGCGTCGGCGAGGGCGACGAGCACGGGGTCCGCCGGGTCCGGGTCGCCTCCCTCGACTGCGGCGAGCGAGGCACGGACGCCCTCCAGACGCTCCAGCTTCTCGGCCACCGGTGCCGTCCCGTCCCCGATGTCGTCCACCCTGCGTGCCAGCGCGTAGAGCGCCGCCATGGCCCTCCGCCGCTCGGGCGGGAGCAGGCGGATGCCGTAGGCGAAGTTCTTCGCCTCCTGGCGCGTGATCTGCTCGCAGTGCTCGTAGGCCGAGACGACGTCGGTCATCGCGCCCTCCACCGCTGCCAGAGCTGGCGGGCCGTCCACACCCCCACGGCGCGCCTGTGCGCCTTGAGCTGGCGGCCGAGGACGTCGTAGCGGCACCTCTCGATGTGGTCGAGCTGGGCGAGGCCACCCGCCACGAAGCCGGCGACGGCGAGAGAGGCATCGAAGCGGTCGAGTGCCCCGACGAGCGCGGCCCCCTCGCGCAGCATCGCCCGGGTGCGGGCGACCTCGAAGGCGACCAGCCGGCGGACAGGGTCCGGCGTCGGGTCCCCCTCCGCGTGGCGCGCCAGGAGCGCCGGGTCGACGCCGAAGCGGACGACGTCCTCGACAGGGAGATAGACGCGACCCCGCGAGGCGTCCTCGCCCACGTCCTGGAGGTGCTCGACCACCTGGAGACCGGAGCAGACGAGATCGGAGAGACGCTCCCGCTCGGGCGTCGACTGGCCGAACACGCCGAGCACGAGGCGACCGACGGGATCGGCCGACAGCCGGCAGTAGCCGAGCAGGGCGTCGAAGGTCGCGTAGCTCGTCACCCGCTGGTCCATCCTGTTGGCCTCGATGAGGGCGAGGAAGGGCTCCCGGTCGAGACGGCAGCGGTCGACCGTCACCGCCAACCGGCGGAAGACAGGATGCTCGGGCCTCCCCGAGAAGGTCCGGTCGAGCTCGTGCTCGACCTCGTCGAGGGCGGCCAGGCGCTTCTCGGGCGTCCCCTCGAGCTCGTCGCCCACGTCGTCGACGAAGCGGGCGTAGCCGTAGACGGCGAGCAGGTCCTCCCGGCGCGTCGCAGGAAGGAGCCGGAGCGCCACGGGGAAGTTCTCGGTGTCCGCCTGGCCGAGCACGCCGTCTGCGACCGGCAGGAGGTCGCGTCCGGCCACGGCAGTCACCGCCGTCGCCTCGCGTGCAGCGGCGCGCCGTTGCCGACGTGCGGCCGGTGCAGCTCCGAGGCGCCGAGCGAGAAGCCCTCCCCGTCCTCCCTCCCCGCCCGCAGGAGGCCGTAGCGCCGGGCGGCCTCGAGGACCGAGGTGGCGATCCCGGGACCGTCGAGGCCGAGGCCGGAGAGGATGTCGTCCGGCTTGCCGTGGGCGAGGAAGCCGCCCGGCACCCCCAAGGTGAGGACCCGCGGGCCGGGACGGCCCTCGTGCTCGGCCGCCTTCTCCGCCAGGCCTGCGAGGTAGGCGCCCGCCCCCCCGAGGGCGACGCCGTCCTCGGCGGTGACGACGAGGCGTGCGGCCGACAGGAGCGAGACGAGCTCGGCATCGGCCGGACGGACGACCCGGGGGTCGACCACGAGGGGGGAGAGGCCGGACTCGGCCTCGAGGATGCGGGCGGCGCTCACTGCCGGGCCGGCGAGCTTGCCGATCCCGACAACGACGAGCTCGGGCGAGCCGTCGGCGAGCACCCGGTGGCGCGAGCCGGTGCCGGGCGGGGCGAGTGGCCCGCTCGAGGGGGTCTTCGGGTAGCGGACGAGGGCCGGGCCGCCCGAGGCGAGCGCCTCGGCGAGGAGCGGGCCCACCTCGTCGGGCTCCGAGGGGCAGTAGATCGACACCCCGTCGATCAACAAGGCGCTGTGCAGGTCGTAGATCCCGTGGTGGCTCGGGCCGTCGTCGCCGGTGATGCCGGCCCGGTCGGCCACGACGACGACGGGCTCGTGGTGCAGGCCGACGTCGAGGTTCCACTGGTCGACACAGCGCTGGAGGAAGGTCGAGTAGATGCACACGACCGGCTTCAGGCCCTCTCTCGCCATCCCGGCGGCCGCCGTCATGGCGTGCTGCTCGGCGATGCCGACGTCGAAGAAGCGCTCGGGGAAGGCCTCGGCGAAAGGGAGCAGCCCGGTCGGGCCCGGCATGGCGGCCGTGAGGGCGACGACAGACCCGTCGTCTTCTGCCAGGCGGCACAGGGCGGTCGTGAAGGCGTCGGTGTAGCTGCGGGGGCCCGTCGGGCGGTGGCGCTCTGCAGAGGGCGAGACCGAGGGGACCTTCAGGTCGTGCAGGCGGGCGACCTCGTCCTCTTCGGCCGGCGGGTAGCCCTTGCCCTTGGTCGTGAGGACGTGCAGCACGATCGGGCCCGGCCAGGCCGCCGCCCGGCGCAGCGCCTGCTCGAGCTGGGCGATGTCGTGGCCGTCGAGCGGCCCGGTGTAGCGCACCCCGAGGGCCTCGAAGAACACGTGCGGCTCGACGACCTCCCGCAGGGCGGAGGTGAGGCCGTGCACGGAGGTGTAGGCGACGGACCCGACGCCGCTCGGCAGTTCCTTCAACAGCAGGCGGACCCTCTCGCGCACGCGGACGTAGCGCGGATCGAGCCGCAGCTGGGTGAGCGAGCTCGACAGCTTGGAGATCGTGGGGGCGTAGCTGCGGCCGTTGTCGTTGAGGACGATCACCACCCGGGAGGAGGAGTGGCCGAGGTTGTTGAGCGCCTCGTAGGCCATGCCGCCGGTGAGGGCGCCGTCGCCGACGACGGCGACGACGTGGCGGCCCTCGTCGCGCCCGGTGAGCCGCCTCGCCGAGGCGATCCCGTGGGACCACGACAGCGCCGTCGAGGCGTGCGAGTTCTCGATGACGTCATGGGGCGACTCGGCACGCTTCGGGTACCCGGACAGCCCGCCGGCCTGGCGCAGGCGGGCGAAGCCCTCCCGCCGCCCGGTGATCAGCTTGTGGACGTAGGCCTGGTGGCCCGTGTCGAACAAGAGGACGTCCTCTGGGGAGGAGAAGACCCGGTGGAGGGCGATCGTGAGCTCGACCGCCCCGAGGTTCGAGCCGAGGTGGCCGCCGGTCTTCGAGACCGCATCGACGATGAAGGACCGCAGCTCGACCGCGAGCTCCTCGCACTCGGCGAGCGAGAGCTCTTTCAGCCCGTCGGGCGAGTCGATTCGATGGAGGATCCCGCCCCCAGGCGGGCCCGATTGCGAAGGGGTCATAGAGTCGGGTCAACGCTACCGGAGGGCGGTCGGCGGCTGGCATCGACCGGGAGGGCGACGGCCTTCGACGTGATCCGTCGTCGATCGGCGGTTTCACAACGGATCGGTGATCTACAGGCTGGCCGTCTGCGGATAGCGCGGATAGCGTGGCCTCCGTAGGCGGCCGAAGGGAGTCGTCCCGGATGCGGCGACCGGCGATCGGCCGGCCCGGGCCGTGCCGACAGTCGAGGAAGGGGATCAAGGTGATCATCGGAATCCCGGCCGAGATCAAGACGGCCGAGAATCGCGTGGCAATGACACCGGACGGAGTCCGGGAGCTCACCGCGCTCGGGCACCGGGTGCTCGTCGAGACGAACGCCGGGGTGGGATCCTCCTTCTCCGACGAGGACTTCCAGGCTGCGGGCGCCGTGATGGTGAGCCCGGAGGATGCCTGGGGCGCCGAGCTCGTCTGCAAGGTCAAAGAGCCCCAGGAGTCCGAGTTCGCCTACATGCGCGAGGACCTCGTCCTGTTCACCTATCTCCACCTGGCCGCCTACCCCGAGGTCGCCAAGACGCTGTTCAACGCGAAGACGACCGGGATCGCCTACGAGACCGTCCAGACGGCGACCGGTGACCTGCCGCTGCTCGCCCCGATGAGCGAGGTGGCGGGCCGCATCGCCACCCAGGTGGGCGCGAGCCTGCTCGAGAAGCGCAACGGCACCCGGGGCATCCTCCTCGGCGGCGTGCCCGGCGTCCGCCCCGCCCGTGTGGTCGTCATCGGGGCCGGCCACGTCGGATGGAACAGCGCCTGGATCGCCCAGGGCATGGAGGCCGAGGTCCTCCTCCTCGACCGCAACATCGACCGCCTGCGCTGGGTCGACCAGATCCACCAGGGCAGGATCATGACCCTCGCCTCCAACCGGGGATCGATCGAGCGCGCCATCTCTGAGGCGGACCTGCTCATCGGCGCCGTGCTCGTCGCCGGCGGTCGCGCTCCGGTCGTGGTCACCGAGGACATGGTGGCGGGCATGCGCCCGGGGGCGGTCATCGTCGACGTGGCCGTCGACCAGGGTGGCTGCATCGAGACCACCCACGAGACGACCCACCAGGACCCGACCTACTTCGTCCACGACGTCCTCCACTACGCCGTCGGCAACATGCCCGCCGCCGTGCCGCACACCTCCACCTACGCCCTCACCAACGCCACCTTCCCCTACGTGGTGTCCCTCGCCGAGCACGGCGTGCGGGGGGCCGTCTCCTCCGACCCGGTGCTGCGCGGGGGGCTCAACACCCTCGGCGGCGACTGCACCAACGCCGCGGTCGCCGAGGCGCTCGGCATCCCCTCCGTCGACCCGGCGAAGGCGGTCGGCGCCGCCTAGCGAGCCGCCGGGGCCGTTCCGGCGAGGCCGCCCGGTCGAGGCGCAGCGTTCGCCGGAGGCGGTCACTCGGTGACGAGGCCACCGAGGCCGACCAGGTCGAGCACCTTGCGCACGATCCCCTGGGCGGCGCGCAGCTCGAAGTGGCCGTCGCCGCCGGCCACCGTCGTGCGGACGGCGAGGAGGCCCGACACCCCGGCGGCGTCGAGGAAGGTGAGCCCGGAGAGGTCCACTGCCACCCGGTGGCCCGAGAGGCCCTGAGCGGTCTCCGCGAGCACCTCGGCACCCATGAGGTCGAGCTCACCGGCGAGGAAGACGACCTCGGCGCCGTCGCGCGCCTCCACGACGACCTCGAGTGATGCCGACCCGCGCTCGTCGTCTGAGCTTCCGCTGTGGTCGTCGCCTGGCATCTGGCCCCGCTCGATCGTCGTGTGGCGTCGCAGGGTCAGGGCGGCGTTTGGTACACCCTAGCCCACCGCCGAGGAATCAAATGCCGCTTCGCGAGGTAGAGGGCGTCCATGCACATCGAAGAGGAAGCCGTCGAGCGGACGATCGGGCAGCTCATCGGCCGTGACCTGGGCCGGCTCGGGATCCAGGGAGCCCTCGGCGAGGTGGCGACCGCCCTGCCGGCGCTGTTCGGGGTCGACGGGGCGGGGATCATGCTGCTCGACGACGACCAGGTGCTGCGCTACGTGGCCTCCACCGACCGCGAGGCGAGGCTGCTCGAGGCAGTGCAGGAGTCGACAGGGCGGGGACCGTGCGTGGAGGCGCTCGTCGACAACGTCGTCGTGGCCTGCGATGATCTCCTCGAGGACGGGCGCTGGCCGGACCTCGCCGGCATCCTCGTCCCGAACGGCGTCCGCGCCGTCCTCGGCAGCCCGCTTCGCGTAGCCGGGGCGCCAATCG
>JAKAQB010000208.1 GCA_021811865.1 Actinomycetes bacterium
CCCCTCGCGCATGAGGGTGTCGCGGATCACGGAAATTCCCCAGAGTCGATCACCGAAATTCCCCAGTTGACCCGAGGCGGTGAGGGCTGGTTGGAGTGTAGATCAGCTCTGGGCGACCACCTCCTCGCCGACCAGTTCAGCGACAGCGATGGGTTCGTCACAGCACGGGCACGAGCCTCCGATGCCGACTTGGCGCATGAAGGTCGCGCACTGCGCGCGGCGCTGCTCGCCGAGTGACCTGGCCCCGCAGGTGTCGCACTCATAGACGGTGATCGGTCGGCGGGGCCGGGCTCTCGGCACGACGAGCGATGCTCGACGTTGCTCTCGCCGCCGTCGATACGCGGCAGCCCGGCACGCGTCCGAGCAGAACCGCTGACGACCCCGGCGTGAAAAGCTCTGCTCGCACAGCGGACAGGTCATCGTGACGCCATCGTGACGTGACGGGAGCGGTGACGCGCCGAAGAAGATGTAGGAGTGCTCGCAGGCAACCGAGCAGCACCACGGTTCGTGGGTGATCCGATTCGTCGGTGCGGGATTCGCACACACCGCGCATGCAGTCGTTGGCGTCACGGGTTCTTCACCGCCCGCCGGGTTGCCTCTGCACGTGCACGGTGAGAGCGCATCCGGTAGGAGTCTCCCTCGATGTTGATCACGACGCTCCGATGCAGGAGGCGGTCGAGAAGGGCACCTGCGACCATCTGGTCGTCGCCGAGGACCCGGCCCCAGCTGGCGATCCCCAGATTGGTCGTGAGGCAGATGCTGCCCTTCAGGTATCTCTGGCTCACGACCTGGAACAGGGCGGCTGCGGCCTCCTTTGGAAGTGGCAGGTAGCCCACCTCGTCGACGATGAGGAGCCTCGGGTTGGCGTAGAAGCGCATGGTCGTCGCCCACCGCCCCTCCATCGCCGCTCGGTGGCAGCGCGCCGCGAGATCGGCTGCGGTCGTGTAATGGACCCGCATCCCCGCCGCCACCGCCGCATGGCCGAGCGCGACCGCGAGCATGGTCTTTCCTACCCCGGGCGGACCGATGAACAGCACGTTGGTCGCGTCCTCGACGAATCGCAGGGTGCCGAGCTCTCTCACGAGCTTCTCGTCCAAGGAGGGCTGGGCCGTGAAGTCGAAGTCAGAGAGGGTGAACGGCGAGGGAAGCGAGGCGAAGCGCTCGAGGGTCACTTTCCTGCGCTCTTCGACCGCTTGGACCTCGACCGAGAGCAGCTTCTCCAAGAACGCCTGGGTGGAGCACTTGGTCCTGATCGCCTCGTCCAAGAGCCCCGGCAGCGCCTCGGCCGCCGCCCCCATGCGCAGATACGCGAGGTGGGCCCGGAGCTTCTGGTACTCGGAGCGCTCGGTCATGCCGACGCCTCCTCGTTCCCGGCGAGGCGGACGACCTCGGCCATCTCTTCGAGGTCGACGGTCGGCTCGTTGCCAGCCTGGCCCATGAGCTTCGCCCGCTCTTGGAGAGCTGCCGCCCCCGGCGGACGGTTCTCCTTTCGATCACACGGCCGTGCAGCGCTGAACTGGGAGAGCACCGCCTTCTCGAGGGCGTCGCGATGCGCTGGGGTGCGCACCATCGCGCCCGCACCCCTTGGCGCGAGCTGGTGGGTGACCAAGACGACGCCCGAAGGCGAGACGACGTCGAGGGTCGTCGTCCCGAGGCGCTGACGGAGCGTCATCGTCACGCCGAAGAGCCCCGGCGGCACCGAATAGCGGTTCCCCCTGAATGCGACGCTCGCTTGGTGGTCGACCGGCGCCTCGACGCAGACCGTCGCCGGGTAGGGCGCGGCGGGCAGCGCCAGGAGCGGCTCTTTCTCGGCGAGCTCGCCAACGGTCGGCCACCTCGGCCGGCTGGCGTCCTGAGGCGGCTCTGACACGCCCCTCGGGCTGCGCAACCGTGCGTCGCCGACAGTCGACCAGAACCGGTCCAAGGACACCTGGGCCGCCTCTTGGGTCTCCGCCTGAAGCGTCCGCCACCACCGCCCGGTCGCGAAGCGCACCCCAGCTTCCACGGATCCCTTGCGGTTCCCCCGCCGGGGCGGACAGGGGACCACGATCGCGCCATAGAACTTGGCGACCGGGGCGAAGCTCGTCTGCACGTCCGCGGTGCCTGGCACGATCACCGTCGCCATGCGGTCGACCCGCCAGTGCCTCGGCGTGCCCCCAAGGCGGCGCAGCACACCGTCCATCGCCTCGATCAAGTGTGCCTGGTCCATGGAGGAGGCGATCACCCCCCGGGAGCGACCCGAGTGCGGCAGCGTGCCGAGCAGCACGTAGGCGGTGCCGCCCCACGGCGCCCGACGCCGCTCGAACCAGTCCCACTGGCACTCTTCGCCCGCGGGATGGGCGATGTCGATCGTGTCCCGGCCGGTCACGCCCGAACAGGCTTCACAGCGCGGCCGGAGCCCGGCCGAGCGCACCTGACGTACGAAGCTCGGGTAGCTCCGCGCGTACCCGAGCTCGACGACCTCGTCGAAGAGCGCGGACGCCCACACGTGCACGTCGTCGACGAACCGGGCCCTCAGGTATGGGACGAACGGCTCGAGCGGATCGGGCGAGGGGCGCCGACGGACGCCGGGCTCCCGCTTGCCGCTGAGGTGATCACGGACCGTCTTTCTGTCACGGCCGAGGTGACGGGCGATGGCCGAGATCGTCCATCCCCGCTTTCTGAGTGCATGTGCTTCCACGTCGTCTCCCGTTGAGAACATGGGGTGGGGGCTCCCTCCACTGGTCGGTATCCCAACCGCCAGTCTCGGAAGGAGCCCCTCCCGATTGGTGGACCATCGAGGCCCAGACCGTCCCGGGAGGGTGGGGAGTTTCAGTGATCGAGAGTGGGGAGTCCTACGTGATCCTCAACAACAGATCGGAA
>JAKAQB010000209.1 GCA_021811865.1 Actinomycetes bacterium
GCACGAGATCGGGCACGCCACCGGCCATCCGAATCTGTGACGGGCAGAGAATGGACGAGATGTGACCGGAGTTGTTGGAGATCACGTAAGCGGCCGGTGGCGACGCCAGCGCGTACGCGTTGGCCGAGAACTGGTCCGTCCAGTCTGGGTCGCTGAAACGCCCGATCGTGCCGGTTTGGAACAGCATCGGTGGTGTCAGCGATCACACGAACTTCGCGATTTTCGATCACCGAAAGTCGCGATGGCAGAGCCCCCCGCTTCCTGGCTGTGAGTATGGCAGAGGAGGGGAGCGAGCTCGAGGATCCTCCCCTCGAGATGGCCTGACGGCAGTGCGTGGTCCAGCGTGTCGACAGGTACGTGGTAGGTGGGATTCGAACAGGATCGTGGGCGGATGGGACAAGACCGGGCGACGTGCCCAGCTCTGATGATCGCCGTCAGGCCAGGGGGTCGAGCCCCTGGTGGCCCCCGTGCGCGAGCCGGAGGCCCATGGGCGATCTCCGGGGAGAGCTGCAGCGGCCCAGGCGCACGGATGAGAGCCGGCGTCGGGGCACGCTCGACTCCGAGTAGCGCCCCGAGCAAGAAGAGCAGGAGGATCCTCATCGCATGGCCTCGGTGAGTGCCTGGTGCTCGCGCAGGCGCCACGAGGGGCCCTTGATGTTGATCACCACCGCCCGATCGAGGAGCCGGTCCAACACGGCTGCTGCGACGACGTGATCCCCGCCGAAGAGCTCGCCCCAGGCCGACAGCGACCGGTTGGTGGTCACGATGGTCGACGAGCCCCGCTCGTAGCGGCGGTTGACCACCTGGAACAGCGCGTTGGCCTGGGCGCGGTCGAAGCCCACCAGTCCGACGTCGTCGATCACGAGGACCGATGGCCCGGTGTAGGTGCGGATGCGGGTGGTGAAGCTGCCGTCCGCGTAGGCGCTCGCCACCGAGGCCACCAGGTCTGCCGCCGAGGTGAAGTAGCCCCGGTAGCCGGCCTCGACCGCCGCCGTGCACAGCGCCGTGGCCAAGAAGGTCTTGCCGGTGCCGGGCTGGCCGAGGAAGACAATGGGGCGCCCTTCGGCGACGAAGCGGCACGACGCCAGGTCGTGGAGGAGCTTGCGGTCGATCGAGGGCTGGAAGTCGAAGTCGAAGTCCTCCAGCACGGCCCGCTTGGGCAGGTGGGCGAAGCGAAGCCGGGCAGCCAGACGCCGGTTGCGGCTGTGGAGTGCCTCCGCGGCCATGACCGCGGCGAGGTACTCGACGTGGCTCCAGTCGCGCGCGCCTGCCTCCTCGGCCATGGTGGCGAACACCTCGGCTGCCTTGGTGAGGCGCAGGTAGTCGAGGTCGGCCTTGAGCTGCTCGTAGGGGCCGTTCATCGACCCCTCCCCGTGCAGCCGCACCCGGCGTCGTAGCGGGAGAGGTCGACCTCGTCGACGTCGTAGTCGCCCGGGCCGAGGTCCAAGCGGACCACGGTGTTCGGATCCCTTCCGGCTGCGAGGGGGACCTGGTGGCGGCGATGGGGGGCCAGGGCGATGGCCTCTGTTGCTGCTCGGTGTGCCGGGTCCCAGACCGGGGGTGATCCTGGCGGGGCGAGGTGGTGGGTGACGACGACCTCGCCGCGGTGGCGGATCTCGAGGATGCCGGCATCGACGGGCAGGCGAACCTCGACGGTGGTGCCCACGAGCTCGGGTGGGACCGAGTAGGACACGGTGTCCACCTCGATCAGCGGCAACGGGGCGTTCACCACCCGAGGCTCTCTGCGGGCGGTGTCGAAGCGGACCCGGGGAAGGGGCCCCAAGAGCTCGACCTCTCTGGCGAGGCGGTCTCTCGGAGCCTCCTTGGTGACCCGATGGGGCCGGGGGTCCACGTAGAGGTCCAGCCAGCGCCTGGCTCGGGTGTTGAGCTCGGCGATCGAGCCGGGCGGATCGAGCGCCATCTCCTGCATGAAGGCGGAGTTGAGCTCGCCGAAGGGCCGCTCGGTCTTGCCCTTGCGCTTGGCATCTCGTGCCTTGCAGGCCTTCAGCGCGAAGCCATGGTAGGTGGCGAAGTCGAGGGCTTCGGGGAAGAAGCGGTAGACGCGGCCGCGCGAGATGCCGAGCGCCCCCATGCGGTCGGTCCGCCCGACGGCGGCCACCCCACCAACGGCCTCGAAGAACCGCACCAGGCCCTCGAAGGTGTGCGCCCGGTCGTAGGAGGGGGCGAACCACCAGTGCCGGCTGCGTGACCAGCAGAGCACTGCACCGAAGCAGTGCAGGTCGCCGAGCCCCCAGGTCTCCCCCCAGTCGCAGCAGTCGGACCAGTCGAACTGGAACTCCGCCCCCGGGGCGGTCTCAATGGGCACGCTCACGAGCGGCGGGCGTCGACGGCGTACCCCGCGGACCTGGCGGAGGTGGCGCACCAGGGTCGGGTAGGAGCCGGTGAAGCCCTCGGCTCGGAGGATCCGTTCGATCGAGCTGGCCAGCAGCTCTGGGTTGGCCTCGAGGAGCGTCGCCACCCGGGCGGCCCAGTGCTCCGAGACGGTGGGTTCGTGGCCGGCCGGTGCGCGCCGCTTGGGCGGCGGGCCTCCCTTCTTCAGCCACGACGACACGGTGGCCGGGTGGCAGCCAACGGCATCGGCGATCTGGCCGATGGTCCAGCCTTGGCGTCGAAGTGCGACGACGTCCATGTACTCCTCCTGGGTCAACATGACCGGTGGGGCCCTCCAGTACTCGGGAACTCGTGCAAGTCCCGAGCCTGGAGGGTTCCCCGCCGACCGTGGTGGATGGTTCCCAGGAAGCGGAGAGGCTCAGATCAGTCGCGAACTTCGATGATCATCTTCCGCGAATTTCGGTGATCGCTGACACCAAGCGCTGCGCGTCGCCTCACAGTCC
>JAKAQB010000210.1 GCA_021811865.1 Actinomycetes bacterium
CCCTGCCCGGCGCGTAGCCATGCCCCCGTCACTCTCGCCTGGAGGTTCCCGGCAGAGCTACCACCCCGCCAGAGTCGCCTTGACGAGGTCTTGCGCCATCCATGCCAGCAGCTCGGTGGCCTCTTCGCGTGACAATTCGGTGATGTCCGTGGTCCAGACGCTGGCGTCGGCTCCGAACAGCGGGACGAGTGCCTTGGCGAGGCGGTCACGCGCAGCCGGCGGACCTCGGGCGGCAACGATTCGAGGAGGTCCGCAATCCAGAGATCGCGGCTCGTCAGCCCCCGGCGGGGCTTGTCGCGTTCCCTTGCAGATTCCAGGGAAAGGCGGAGGAACGTCCGGAGCTCGGTCTCGTGGTCGAATGCCCACGCTCCCCTGGCTCGCACAACCTCGGCGGCCCGGGCGCTGTGCGGGAAGTAGCGGTAGGCCGTTGCACGAGAGACACCGGCGCGCTCGGCCGCGGCCGGGACCGTGAGCGGACCACCCGTCCGCAGAAGCTCCCGAACCGCTTCCCTCAAGAGACGCCTGGTGCGCTCCTTCGGACCGGACGGTTCCCTCGTGCTGCCCCGATGCTCCACGGCCTTCGCTCCTTGACAAGACGGCCCCCACGGCTCGTGATACCAGTCATCTCATGATGAGATGTGGAGTCTCAATCTGAGAGGGTGAGTCCCAAACAGATCCGACAGGAAAGCGGAGGGCGACCATGACGAGCACCGCCGAAGCATCCCAGGCCAGGGTGGCACGTCCGGCGGTGACCGGCGTCCAGCATCTCGGTCTCACCGTCCGGGATGTCGCCGCCAGTGAAGCGTGGTACACCGAGGTCCTCGGCCTGGTTCGTGCCTTCGTCGAACCGCACTCGGCCGGAGACGGCTATTCGGTCGTGATGACGCGTCCGGGTACCGGACTTCCTTGGGCTCGATCACCACCCCGGCGCGGACCGCCAGATGTTCAACCCGCTACGCACAGGTCTCGACCACGTGGCACTCGCGGTGGCGAGCCGCCAGGATATGTTCACGTGGATCTCCCACCTCGATGCCCTTGGGGTCGATCACGACCCGCTGTTCGAAACTGCCGAGCCGCTGCCGCACGCCATGATGGTGCTCCGGGACCCGGACGGGATCGCGATCGAGTTGTTCTGGCTCGGTGGGTGAAGTGGCACGCCAGGTGAACCTCCCGAAGAGGGCCGGCCGCCGCCCGAGCACCAGCAACGAGATCCCCCACCGCCAGTTGGATCAGCAGCCAGACGACGGCCGGCACGTGGATGCCATCCTGGCGGCGGCAATGACCCGGCCAGCCGTTCTCGGAGGTCCGTCGTCGATCTCCGTGGAGGGCGCCCATGCACTGAGGCTGGACGAAGGCAGGGCCGCCGGGCCGAAGGAGGCCTTCATGGTCGACCGGGAGTTCTGCCATGTGCATGCCGAGGGTGACTGCAGCCTGCATGCCGCCCTGCCGCTCCCACTGGCCGCAGCCGCCGTGAGCGAAGGATGGGCAGAGCCTCACTTCTTCGTGCACACGGGCCGGGCGCCGGCGACCATCGTCATGCTCTACGCCCCTCGAGACGAATACGAGGGCGAGGTGGTCTTGGGCCTCGTGCGTGCCTCGTACGAGTTCGCCCTCCTACCCGAACCGACTCCATGACCCTGCAGCGCCATCGTTTCCAAACCCCGAGCCAAGAAGAGAGCCACCGTGTCCATCCACGTCGTCGAACCACATGCCGGTGAGCAGTCGGGCGGCGGGCCGATCCGCTGTCGCATCATCGAGGACGGCTCACACACCGGGCATCGCCTCGGACTGATCGAGGCGACAGTTCCACCAGGCCCCGCTGCGCCACCGCAGCACCTCCATCGGGACCACGACGAGATCTTCATCGTGACCCACGGCACGCTCAGGTTCACCTCCGGAGCCGACAGCGTCGACGCCGGAGCGGGATCGTGCGTCACCGTCCCCGCCGGGACGCCGCATACCTTCTCCAACCCCTTCGACGAGGCAGCCGGGTTCGTCTGCACTCTCACACCCGATCTGTACGTGGAGTACTTCCGGGACCTGAGCAGGCTCCCGGTCGGCGAGCAGGGCCTCCTCGACCCTGCCGACATCGGAAGGACGATGGCGAAGTACGCGACCGAAGTGATCCGTTAGCCAAGAGGCATGCGGTGCGGCCCTGACAACGTAGTGACCGCGACCACGAGAGTGCCTCCCCGTCGCCACTCGGCTCGATGGGCGCCGAGCTCAAGCAGGCTGGAGGTGCAGCTTCGACAACTGGTGGCCGATCGGGAGTGAGCCTCGAGAACCGTCGGTCGTCGGTCACGAGCGGACTGGTCGCTCCTCGACAGGCGCCATGGACGCCGCCTCACACGAGTTCCTGCGTCCCCGGCCGCTCCACCACCGGAGGGCGGCCGGCGGCGGCTCATCGTGAAGCGGCGGCCGAGAAGCCCTGGGCGGGCGGATCGATCTCATCGTGGCGATCGACCCCGTCTCCGGGCGGCCGGGACTTCCCCTGGGGCGGCTCTGACGCCAAAGCTGCCTGAGCTGACGAGAGGCGCTCCTTCGAGGGGACGCCGACTCGGTGACAGGTGCCCAGCTGACGCCAACCCACGAGCGCCGCGAGGGGCGATCTTCATCGAGAGTTTCGCTCAAGTCGCAGAGCGCATGGCCGAGCTGCGGCCGGCCGGGTGCACCGCTTGAGAGGTGGACTCTGGGGCTTCGGTCGAGGCTCGGAGCGCAATCTGGGTACCGATCCCGGACAAGCTCGGTGATGCACACGGGCAGGAAGGGTGGCTGGTGCGCGATCAGGTTGGACCGACCCCTGAAGTCGCTCCTTGGCTGCGCGACGAGCACCGCGCTCCCCCCCGACGTC
>JAKAQB010000082.1 GCA_021811865.1 Actinomycetes bacterium
GGAGCCGGGTCGCCCTGGATCCGGCACATCACCCTGAGGCGCCGGCCCATGGTCTCCACGCCCGGGCTGACGCGCTCGAACGGCAGGGTCTCCCACGCCGGGAACAGCTCCACCTGGTCGGGGCCAAGGAAGGCAACCAGGTCGTTGGCCAGCCGTTCGGCGTCGGCGACGGTGGGCACGGCGACGAGCGCCGGCCGGCGCCGGGCGGCCTCGGCCATGCCGGCGACGGCAAGGGCGCGCGCCGCCTCGGGCACGGCGACGACGGCGGAGCGGAGACCGCCGAGGTCGCTGAAGATCGGGTCGCTGCGCAACAGGCGCAGGAGGGGCTGGAGCGGGGCGGTCACGTCTTCACCCATTGAACCGGTTCTGGGCGGCAACGACGCCCTCGGCGAGGATGCACTCGACGGCGTCGGCGGCCAGCTCGATGGTCACGTCCAGCTCGGTCCTCTCCCTCCTGCCGGGCGGTCGTAGGACATGGTCGGCACCGCGGTCCTTGCCGCCGGGTGGCTTGCCGATCCCGATCCTCACCCGGCTGAACGCCTCGGAGCGCAGGTGCGCCTTGATGGAGCGCAGCCCGTTGTGGCCGGCGAGACCGCCGCCCACCTTCACCTGCATCTTGCCGACGGGAAGGTCCAGCTCGTCGTGGACCACCACGAGCCTGGCGAGGTCCAGGACGCCGAAACGGCGCACGAGGGCGGCGACAGCCAGGCCCGACTCGTTCATGTAGGTGATGGGCACGGCCAGGGCGAGGTGGCGACCACCGACGACCGCTTCGGCCACGAGCGAGTTGTAGCGCCCGCCGCGCAGGCGCTGGCCGTGGCGGGTGGCGAGCCGCTCGATGGTGTCGGCCCCGGCGTTGTGGCGGGTGCCGGCGAGCTCCTTGCCCGGGTTGCCGAGACCGACGGCGAGGAGGTCCGCCGGGGTCCCCGTCCGCTGACGTCGGAGCGCCGGTCAGCCCTCCCCGGCGGCGACCGCCTCGTCCGGCGCCGCCCCGGTGGCAGCGGCTGCCTCCGCCCCGGCCTCCTCGGCGGCGACCGACAAGCCGGCGGCGACCACGACAGGCTCCTCGGGGTCGATGTCGGTGGTCACCCCGGATGGCAGCCGCAGCTGACCGACCCGGACGGCGTCGCCGATGGCGAGGCCGCTCACGTCCACCTCGATCGCGGTCGGGATCGAGCCCGGACGGGCGCGGATGGTGAGAGAGGTGAGCGGGTGCTCGAGCATGCCCTTCTCCTGCTCCACCGCCCGGGCCTCGCCGACGAGGACGACCGGCACTTCGGCCGAGACCACCTCGTCGCGGCTCACGACCTGGAAGTCGACGTGGGTGACGGTCCCGCGGACCGGATCGCGCTGCAGCACCCGAGCCAGCGCAAGGTGGTGGGTGCCGGCCACGTCGAGCGACAGCAGCTGGTTGACGCCGCTCGCCCCGGAGAGGGCGGCGCGCAGGTCCCGCCTGTCCACGGACACCGGCGTCGCCTCGACGCTGTGGCCGTAGACGACGGCGGGGATCCGGCCGGCGGCGCGCAGCCGGCGGGACGCCGCGCTCCCGGTCGACCGGCCGGGCTCCGCTGCAACAGTGATCTCAGGCATGGCCCGACGAGTGTAGTGGCCGGCGTCAGGTCTGGTTCTCGCCGCCGAAGATGGCGGACACCGAGCGGTCTGTGAAGACGGCGTCGATCGCCTCGGCAACGATGGGTGCGACCGAGACCACCTCGATCTTGTCGATCTGCTTCTCCGGCGGCAGGGGAAGGGTGTCGGTGACGACGACCCGTGAGATCACCGAGTTCTTCAGGCGGTCCACCGCCGGGTCGGAGAGGATGGCGTGGGTGGCCATCGCCCAGATCTCGGTGGCGCCCTTGGCCACGAGCAGGTCGGCGGCGGCGCAGATGGTGCCGGCGGTGTCGATCATGTCGTCGATGAGCACGCAGTGGCGGCCTTCGACTTCGCCCATCACGTCGAAGGCCTCGACCTGGTTGACGCTGTCCTTGCCCCGCCGCTTGTACACCGACGCCACGTCGATGTCGGTGCCGGCGTGGCGGGCGGCCTGCTCGGCCACCTTGGACCGGCCGGTGTCGGGGGAGACCATGACGAAGTGGCCGCGCGGCGCGTTGGTCCGGAGGTAGTCGGTGAGGAGGGGGACGGCGGTCAGGTGGTCGACCGGTCCGTCGAAGAACCCCTGGATCTGCCCGGCATGCAGGTCGACGGAGATGATCCGGTCGGCACCGGCCGTCAGGAAGAAGTCGGCGACCATGCGGGCCGTGATCGGCTCGCGGCTCTTGGACTTGCGGTCCTGGCGGCTGTAGCCGTAGTGCGGGCAGACGGCGGTGATCCGCTTGGCCGACGCCCGCTTGGCAGCGTCGATCATGATCCAGTGCTCGACGAGGGAGTCGTTGATGGACCTTCCGGCGGTGCGTCCGTGCGACTGGAGGACGAACACGTCGGCACCCCGGACCGAGTCGGCGAAGCGAGGACGGACCTCGCCGTTGGCGAAGTCGACCAGGTGGGCATCCCCGATGGGCACGTTCAGCCGGGTGGCGATGGCCTCGGCGAGGGCCGGGTGGGTGCGGCCCGAGAGCAGGTGCAACTTGCGGGTGGTGACCAGCTCCATCATGGGTGCGCTCCGCTCGGCCCGGTGCCTTCCTCGGCGACGCTAGCAGTGAAGTTGGGGCCGGTGACCCGGCCGGGGGCCACCCTCGAGCCGGGCGGCAGGTAGGCCCACGGGCCGACATGAGCGTCGGCGCCGATGTCGGCGCCGCGCCCGACGGTGGTGGCCACCACGGCGCGCGCCCCGACACGGCAGTCGGCGAGGTGGGTGTTGGGGCCGAGCTCGGCCCCGCCGGCGACGGTGGTGCGCCCCTGCAGGAGGGTGCCCGGGTAGATGCACACGTCGGAGGCCACCTCGACCGTCACGTCCAGGTAGGTGCTGTCGGGGTCGACCATGGTCACCCCGCGGGTGAGCCAGCCAACGTTGACCCTCCGGCGGAGCTCCGCCTCGACGCGCGCCAGTTGGACACGGTCGTTCACGCCGGCGACCTCCTCCGGGTCGGCGACGGCGAGAGCGCCGACGGTGTAGCCGGCGTCGTGGAGGACGGCGACGACATCGGTGAGGTAGTACTCGCCCTGGGCGTTGTCGGGGCTGAGCCGGCGCAGGGCGGGGGCGACGACGGACCGGCGGAACACGTACACCGACGTGTTGACCTCCTCGATGGCCGCCTCGTCGACGGTGGCGTCAGCCTGCTCGACCACCCGTGCGACGCCTCCGCTACGGCCGCGCAGCACGCGGCCGTAGCCGGTCGGGTCCCCCATCCGGGCGGTGAGGAGCGTCGCAGCGTCCTCGGTGGCCTGGTGCACGGCCACCAGTTGCGCCAGCGTGGCGGTGCGCAGCAGCGGGGCGTCCCCGGGGAGCACGAGGACGTCGCCCTCCTCCGGGTCGTCGTCGAGCACGGTCATGGCCACCGACACGGCGTCGCCGGTGCCGCGCTGCACCCGCTGCTCGACGAACTCAACCGGCAGGTCGGGGGGTGCCTCCTCCGCCACCGCCTTGACGACGCGCTCCCCGCCGTGGCCGACGACGACCACCACCCGGTCGAGACCGAGGCCGACGAGGGCGTGCAGCACGTGCAGCAGCATGGGCCGACCGCACAGCCGGTGCAGCGGTTTCGGCCGCTCCGACCGCATACGGGTGCCCTCCCCGGCGGCGAGGACGACCGCCGAGAGCGTCCGGCTGGGGGCGAAAGCCGGTCCCTGGTCCATCGTCTACGTTCTACCAACCCGGTCGCCTGCCGATGTGCGACTCTGGTGAGGCCGCCATGGCGGGTAGTTCAACTGGCAGAACGTCGGACTTTGGATCCGAAAGTTGCAGGTTCGAGCCCTGCCCCGCCAGCCCGGCCCGGCCCGGCCAAACCCCCCGGCCCTCATGGGGCGAGGGCGGCGTCGATCAGGTGGGGGCCCGGTTGGGCGAAGGCGCGCTGCAGCTGGTCGGTGAGCTCCTCGCCGGTCGTCGCCCGGCTCGCCGGCACGCCCATGCCCTCGGCGAGGGCGACGAAGTCGAGGGCCGGGCGGGAGAGGTCGAGGAGGCTGGCGGCGCGCGGTCCGGGGGATCCGGCCTCCACCCGGTCGAGCTCCAGGGCGAGGATGGCGTAGGAGCGGTTGTCGACCAGCACGGTCGTCACGTCGAGGCCCTCGCGCGCCTGAGTCCACAGGGCGGGCAACGTGTACATGGCGCTGCCATCCGCCTCGAGGCACACGACGGGACGGGACGGGGCGGCGACCGCCGCCCCGGTTGCGCACGGCAGGCCGAAGCCGATGCTCCCGCCGGTGAGGGTCAGCAGGTCGTGGGGCGGGGCGCCGGCCAGGGCCGCACCGAGGCCGGCGCTGGCGGTGATGGCCTCGTCGACGACGACGGCCACCTCGGGCAGGGTGGCGCCGATGGCGGCGGCAAAGGTGGCAGCGTCGAGCGGGCCGGCCGGGGGCTCTGGGCGCGCCGGCGCCGCTACCGAGCCGGCGGGCGCGGCGCCGAGGCGGGCGGCTACCTCCCGGAGGGCCGCAGCCCCGTCGACCTGCGGCCCGGCCAGCTCGTGGACGGCGCACCCGGCCGGCACCAGGTCACCTGGCAGGTGGGGGTAGGCGAAGAAGGCGACCGGTCGGCGGGCCCCGGCCAGCAGGAGGTGGCGGTGGCCGTCGAGCTGGCGCGCCGCGACCTCGGCGAGGTAGGCGAGCCGTGCGAGGCGGGGCCGCCCGGCGCCGCGAGCCAGCCGGGGCGGGAAGGTCTCGCACAGCAGGGTGGCGCCGGTCGCAGCAGCGATGGCTGCCGCTCTCTCCTGGGCCGCCGGGTCGGCAACCACCGGACCGCCGATGAGGATGGCGACGGGCTCGCCGGAGCGGAGCGCGGCGACGGCGACGGCGACGGCGTCCTCTCCCGGCGGAGCCGGGTCGGGCACCGGCTCCGGCGAGCCGGCGACGCCGCCCGGGCTCCACGACACGTCCGCCGGCAGGACGAGCGTGGCGACGCCCCCCGGGGGCCGGCGGGCGGCGGCCACGGCGGCCGCTGTGTCGCCGCCCACGTCGGCGGGCCGCCAACAACGGCGGACCCAGCGCGACACCGTCCACGCCAGGGAGTCGATGTCGGACTCGAGCGGGGCGTCGAGGCGCTTGTGGGCCACGGCGTGGTCGCCGACGACAGCGACGATCGGGGTGTGCGCCCGCCGGGCGTTGTGAAGGTTGGCGATGCCGTTGGCGAGCCCGGGGCCGAGGTGCAGCAGGGCCGCGGCGGGCCGGCCGGCCAAGCGGCCGTAGCCGTCGGCGGCTCCGGTCACGACGCCTTCGCTCAAGGCGAGGATGGGGCGCAGGCCGTCGACGGCGTCGAGGGCGGCCACGGCGTGCATCTCGGAGGTGCCCGGATTGGCGAAGCAGGTGTCGACACCGCAGGCGACGAGCGTGGCCACCAGCGCCCGGGCTCCGGTCACAGGAGCTCCACCCGACGCCGTGCCCAGCCGTAGGCGGGAACGGCCAGCAGCAGCGGCGCCCAGTAGCCGACGAGGCGGTAGACGGCCACGACGGCCACCGCCGGCGCAGCGGGCATGCCGAGGGCGATGAGCACGCCGATGGTGCCTCCTTCGACGACGCCGAAGCCGCCCGGGAGGGGGACGACCGCCCCGGCGAACTGCCCGGCCGTGTAGGCGAGCAACACCGCCGCCCAGGGAACGGGCAGGGCCAGCACGGAGAACACGGCGGTCAGGCAGCCGGCGTCCGCCAGCCAGTTGACGAGGCAGGCGAGCAGCACCGCCCCGCCCGTCGCCCACCCGGCCCGCTGCCCGGCCGCCTCGGCCAGGAGGGCGTCGAGGCGGACCATGGCCGCCCGCAGGCGGGAGCGGATCCCCACCGCCGGTGAGGGCAGGACGAGGCCGTCGTCGGCGTGGCTGTGGTCGAGCCGGTGGGTGAGGGCGACGAACCCGAAGGTCCCGGCGACGAAGACGGCGCAGGCACCGGCGGCCACTGCGCCCGGGACCACCCCGGCGACGCCGACGCCGGCGATCCCGAGGCCGATCAACGTCACCGACGAGGCGAAGCCGGCGGCCAGCACCACCCAGCTGGCTTGGGCCGCCCGGGCCCCACGCCGGGCGTACTGGTGCGCCGACCACACGCTCGAGCTCACCGTGCCGGCAGGCAGCACGATGGCCATCCCGTTGGCCGCCAGCGTGAGGGCGACGGCGTCGCCTTCGGCGAGGCCCACCCCGGCGCGGCGCAGCAGCCACCTCGGCACCTGGGCGAGGGCGAGGAGCGAGACGAGCTCGCAGGCCGCTGCCGCGGCCAGCCCACCGGGGTCGGGGTGGCGGAGGCGGGCGAGGCCGGCGCCCACCGCCGACGCGAAGCCGGGCGCCTCCTCCCCAGCGAAGCCGGCGACGGCTGCCACGACGACGACTTCGATGGCGAGGACGGTCGTCCGCCGGCGGCGGGATGCGCTCTCTCGTTCGGAGGTGGCATCCGCTGCCGGTGGGCTGGGTGGGGCGGTCAGGGTCAACGCCGCTCCTGCCGGCAGCGGTTGCGGCACTCCCCGAGGCCGTCGATCGTGGTCACGAGGACCTCGTCGTCCCGGAGGTAGCGCGGCGGGGTGCGACCGTGGCCGACCCCCGCCGGCGTGCCGGTGGCGATGACGTCACCGGGCCGGAGGGTCACGAACTCCGAGATGTAGGCGACGAGCTCCACCGGTCCGAACAGCAGCTGGCCCGTGTCGTCGGACTGCATCACCTCGCCCCCGATGGCACAAGAGATGGCCAGGCCGGCCTCGGCGTCGACCTCGTCGGGTGTCACGAGGGCCGGCCCGAGCGGGGTGGTGTCCTCGAAGGACTTGCCCTGCAGCCATTGGAGCGTCCGGGACTGCCAGTCCCGGGCGGTCACGTCGTTGAGGATGGTGTAGCCGGCGATCGCCGCCCGGGCGGCACGTTGGTCGGCGTGGCGGGCGCTGGCGCCGATCACGACGGCAAGCTCGGCTTCGAAGTCCATGGCCTCCGAGCCACCGGCCAGCACGATGTCGTCGTTGGCCCCGATGAGCGCCGGGGGGTACTTGGCGAACAGGGTTGGGTACGCCGGCAGCTCGTGGCCCATCTCCTCGATGTGGTTGCGGTAGTTGAGCCCGACACAGACGATCTTCTCCGGGCGGGGCACGACCGGGGCGAAGTCGAGGTCGGTGGCCGGGAAGCGCTCGCCGGCCGCCGACGCCGCCCGCTCCCTCCAGTCGGGGTCGGCCAGCAGCGCCCCGACGTCGCTGGCTCCGAGGTGGATGGCGCCGGTCGGCTCGAGGCGGACGGCGGCGGTTCCGGACGGTACGCGGACGGTGGCAAGCCTCACGTCCGGCCAGGCTACGAGGCGGCCGGCCCGCAGCCGCGCCTGTCGAGCCGCCGGGAGGGGGCGAGCGGGGAGATCGGCGTCTTTCGGCGTGTCCGCAGCCGCCCCGACCGGCGCCAGCGCCTACCCTCCTGCCATGACGACAACCCCCCCGGAGGCGACCGGTCGCCCGGCACGTGAGCGCTGGCGGGCGCAGTGGACCGAGCTGTTCGCCGAGGTGGTCACCACCGGGCTGTGCACCGGTTGCGCCGGCTGCGTCGTCGCCTGCCCCCACGACGTCCTCGGCTACGACACCTCCGGCGGCGTGTACCGGCCCTACCACCTCGAACCCGAGGGCGGCCCGGGCGGCTGCGTCCACGGCGAGCGGGGCTGCACGAGCTGCACCCGGGCGTGCCCTCGCTTCCGGGATTGGGAGACCGAGACCGACGCCTCCCTCCACGGCCGGGAGCGGCTACCCGACGAGCAGGCGGGCATCAGCAAGGACATCTTCCTGGCGAGAGCCACCGACCCCGAGCTGCACGCCCGCGGCCAAGACGGCGGCCTCGTGTCGGCCATCCTCGCCTGGTGCCTCGATCACGGCCGCATCGACGCCGCCCTCGTCTCCTACCTGGAGGGCGACGGCAGCACCTGGCGGGCGGTGCCCGGGGTGGCACGCACCCGCGCCGATGTCCTCGCCTCCGCCGGCTCCCGCTACACCTACTCGGCCAACACGCTCGCCTACGCCGAGGCGGTCGGCGGCGGGGCCGAACGCCTCGCCCTGGTCGCCATGAGCTGCCAGGCGTCCGTGCCTGCGCTCATGCGGGCCCGGAAGGCAGGCAAGCCGGCCCGGCGGCTCGCGCTGTCGATCGGGCTGCTGTGCTCCAAGACCTTCGACGACTCCATCTTCCCGGAGCTGTTCGAGGCCCGCTACGGCCTGGCCCGCCAGGACATGGTCAAGATGAACATCAAGGGCGTGTTCCAGATATGGATGCGCGACGGCTCGTACCACGAGGTCCCGCTCCAGGAGTGCCACGCCTGGACCCGGGAGGGGTGCAAGGCGTGCCCGGACTTCGCCGCCGAGCACGCCGACATCTCGACCGGCGGGATCGGGGCGTTCAATGACTGGACTCTGACCATCGTGCGCACCGACGCCGGCCGGGAGCTCGTCGACGCCATGCTCGCCGACGGGGCGATCGAGACCCGCCCGGGCGACGACGACCCCGGTGCCATCGCCCTGCTGCGCAAGCTGTCCACGGTCTCGCGCCGGCGCTGGCCCGAGCAGGCCGTCGCCGCCCCGCGCCTCGGTGTCCCGCCCCGCAAGGTGGCCGGCGGGTAGCGGCGGTTCGCACGTAGGGCGGCCACCCGCTAGGTTGGCCCGCCGGCATGGGATCGTTGATCAAGAAGCGCCGCAAGCGCATGCGCAAGAAGAAGCACAAGAAGATGCTGAAGGCGACGCGCTGGCAGCGCCGGGCAGGCCGCTGACCGAGCTGGCCGGCGCGCCTGGCCTACGCCGGCGTGGCGTCCCACCCCTCGCCCAGCGCCGCCGGCGCATCGTCGATCGGGACGGGCGGCGGCGGGCCGGCCACCCGTACCACGACGAGCCCGGGTGCGGGGTGGGCGCCGGCCACGAACCACGTCGAGCCGCTTCCCGCCAGGGCGGCCCGGCACCCCGTCAGGTCCTCGAGCCGGTGGCGCCAGCGGGACAGGCGCGGCTCGACGGTGAGGGCGGCCTGCTCCAGGTCGTTGCCGCCGGCGCCCTCCGGGCCACCGAGAGCGTCCCATGCCCGGTAGACGTCAGCGGTGGAAACGCCGAACGGCGGTGTGAGAAGGGTGAGCTCCGCCCCTCCCACGCCGGCGAGCGGTAGCGGCTCGACCACCTCACCGATCCCCCGGACTCGCGCCCGGCCCCCGACCAGGCAGAAGGGGACGTCGCCCCCGAGCCGGGCGGCGAGCTCGAGGTCGTCGCAGCCGGCCCAGCGCAAGACGGCGGCGGCGTCGGCCGAACCGCCGCCCAACCCCGCCCCGACGGGGATGCGCTTGTCGACGCGGACGGCTGCTGTCCGGCCCAGCGCCAGCAGGGCCCGGCGGACGAGGTTGGTGTCGTCGGCCGGCACCGCCCCGCCGGTCGCCCCGACTACCTCCAGCCCGTCCCCGGGCCGGATCGCCAACGTGTCGGCCAGGTCGACGGTCACCATCTCGGCGTCGAGCAGGTGGTAGCCGTCAGGTCGCACGCCCGTCACCCGCAGCGACAGCGTCAGCTTGGCCGGCGCGGCGACCCGCACCGCGGCAGGAGGAACGCTCATCGGGGCTGGGGCCGGGGCTGCGGTTGCGGCTGCGGTTGCGGCTGGGGCTGCGGTTGCGGCTGGGGCTGCGGTTGCGGCTGGGGCTGCGGTTGCGGCTGCGCCGCCGCGGCCAGGCGTCCCCATGCGGTCACGTCGAGCTGTTGGGCACGGGCCTCGGGCGCCACGCCGGCCGCCGGGAACGCCTCGGCCGGCACCAGTCCGGCGAGGGAGCGGCGCAACATCTTGCGGCGTTGCGCGAACCCGGCGCGCACCAGGGTGAAGAGCCGCTCGGGCAGCACGGCGGCAGGGTCGACCGCCGGCTCGGGCCGCCGCTCGATGACCACGAGCACTGACTCGACGTTGGGGCGTGGAACGAACACCGTCGCCGGCACCCTGCCGGCGACGACGGCGCTGGCCCAGTAGGCGACCTTCACGCTGACCGCGCCGTAGCCGTCGTCGCCGGGCCCGGCCGCCAGGCGCTCCCCCACCTCCCGCTGGACCATGACCACCATCCGGGTGATCACTGGGACCCCGTCGAGCAGGTCGGCGACGAGGGGGGTGGCGATGTTGTAGGGCAGGTTGGCGACGAGCGTCCAGGGTGGCGGGCCGAGCAGGCCGGCCCAGTCCAGGCGCATGGCGTCGCCCTCGACGACCCGCACCCCCGCCGGCTCGACGACACCCCGCAGGACCGCCAGCAGCGCCCGGTCAACCTCCACGGCGGTCACCTGAGCGCCTGTCTCGGCGAGGGCCAGCGTGAGGGAACCGAGGCCGGCGCCGACCTCCACCACCCGGTCGCCGGCGCCGACACGGGCGAGGTGGGCGATGCGGCGGACGGTGTTGGGGTCGGCGACGAAGTTCTGGCCGAGCGCCCGGCTCGGCCTGGCGCCGGCGGCGGCGAGCAGCGCCGTCACCTGGGCGCGGCTGTGGGTCACGCCGGCAGGCCGAAGGCCGCAGCCGCAGCCGCCCAGGTCGCGTCCTCGACGGCCGTGGCCGGCTCGCCCCGCGCCTCGGCGAGGCAGGCGCCGACGATGGGCACCAAGGACGGCCGGTTGGGCTTGCCCCGGTGCGGCACGGGGGCGAGGTAGGGGGAGTCGGTCTCGACGAGCAGGCGGTGGGCCGGGCAGAGGCGGGCGGCGTCGCGGATGTCCTCGGCGGTGGGGAACGTCACGATGCCGCTGAACGACAGCCAGGCACCCAGGTCCAGGGCGCGGCGGGCCTCGGCGGGGCCGCCGGTGAAGCAGTGGAACACGGTCCGCTCCGGCACCCCCTCCCCGGCGAGGATGGCGAAGGTGTCGTCCCACGCCTCCCGGGTGTGGATGACGAGGGCGAGGCCGAGCCGGTGCGCCAGGCCGACCTGGAGGGCGAAGGCGTCCCGCTGCTGCGCCCTGGGCGAGTGGTCGTAGTGGTAGTCGAGGCCGCACTCCCCGATCGCCACGACCCGGGGGGGCAGCGGGTCGAGCAATCCCTCGATGGTCGCGACCCCCTCGACGGCGTCGTGGGGGTGGAGCCCCACGGTGGCCCAGACCTCCCGGCGGCGGCCGGCGACATCGATGGCAGCCGCCGACTGGCGGGCGTCGGTACCGACGCTGACCAGCCGCCCGACGCCGGCGGCCACGGCCTCGTCCACGGCGGACTCGTCGACGCCCTCGAAGGGGACGTGGCAGTGGCTGTCGGTCCACACGGCACGCTCCGCCCGCGTCAGTCGCTGACGCGGGGGAACAGCGGCGAGCCGGTCGCCACGGGCAGCCCACCGGGGTACCCGCCCCACGAAGCGGCACCGGGGAGGCGCTGGTCGGTCGGGCTGCCGCTGAGGCCGATCCGGCGCCAGATCTCGGCGGCGGCGCTGGGCACGGCCGGGCTGGCGAGCACGGCGAGGACGCGGAGGGACTCGAGCGCGTCGCCGAGGGCGGCGTCGACGGCCGGACCGGGCTCGGCCTTCCACGGCGCGGCAGCCTCCAGGGCGGCGTTGGTCTCGCGGACGATCCGCCATGTTGCGTCAAGGGCCTCGCTCGGAGCGACCCGCTGCCAGGCGTCGGCGGCGGCGGCGTACGCCTCCCCCACCACCCCGGCCAGCGCGCTGGCCGGGTCCGGTGCCGGCCCCACCCCGGCGCACTTGCGGCCGACGACGGTCGCAACCCGCGACAGCAGGTTGCCGAGATTGTTGGCCAGGTCGGCGTTGTAGCGGGAGACCATGCCCTCGTAGGAGAAGTCACCGTCCGGGCCGAACGGCTGGTCCCGCAGCAGGTGGTAGCGGAAGCCGTCGACGCCGAACACGGGAAGCAGGGCAGCGGGCGCGATCTGGTTGAGGGCCGTCTTGGACATCTTCTCACCGCCGACCAGCAGGTAGCCGTGCACGGCGACCTGGCGGGGTGGCTCGATGCCGGCGGCCATGCACAACGCCGGCCAGTACACGCAGTGGAAGCGCAGGATGTCCTTGCCGATCACGTGGTGCACTGCCGGCCACCAGGTGGCGAAGCGCTCCTGGTCGACGCCGTAGCCGGCGGCGGTGGCGTAGTTGATCAAGGCGTCGTACCAGACGTAGAAGACGTGGCGGGTGTCCCACGGCACGGGCACACCCCAGCTGATCGACGTGCGGGAGATGGACACGTCCCGCAGGCCGCCCTTCACGAGCCCGACCGCCTCGTTGCGCCTCGCTTCGGGGATGACCGCCCGGGGGTTGGCGTCGAACCACTCGAGGAGACGGTCAGCGAAGGCGGAGAGCCGGAAGAAGTAGTTGTCCTCGGTGAGGGTCTCGACGGGTCGCTGGTGGACGGGGCAGAGACCGCCGGCCAGCAGGTCGGCCTCGGTGTAGTAGGCCTCGCAGGCGACGCAGTACAGGCCCTCGTAGGTCCCGAGCTCGATCCATCCGTTGTCATAGGCGGCCTGCATCAGGGCCTGCACGGATCGGTGGTGGCGCGCCTCGGTGGTGCGGATGAAGTCGTCGTTGGAGATGTCGAGGCTCGCCCAGGCCTCGGCGAACCGCCGGCTGTAGCGGTCGGCCTGCTCCTGCGGTGTCAGCCCGTTGGCCTCGGCGGCGCGCTGCATCTTGAGCCCGTGCTCGTCCGTGCCGGTGAGGAAGAAGACGTCCTCGCCGAGCAGGCGGTGCCAGCGGGCCATGGCGTCGGCGATCACGGTGGTGTACGCCGTCCCGATGTGGGGGGCGTCGTTGACGTAGTAGATCGGGGTCGTGACGTAGTACCGGGCCACCGTCGGAGGTTACCGGCCGGCGATGTCGCCCCGACCGGTCCGGGACGCCAGCGCCAGCTCGTACACCCGCCGGCGGGGAACGCCGAGGTCACGGGCGACGGCGCCGACCGCCGCCCGGCGGTCCGGCTGGATCAGCAGGCTTCGAGCGAGCGCCTCGAGGATGTCATCGTCGGTGACCGCAGGGGCGACAGCGCCGGCCACGACGAGGACCCACTCCCCCTTCGGCACGCACCGCTCGAGCCACGCACCGGCGTCACCGAGCGGCCCCCGCCAGATCTCCTCGTGCAGCTTGGTCAGCTCGCGCGCCGCCACGACGTCCCGCTCGGCACCGCACACGGCAGTGAGATCGCCAACCGTGCGCGCCACCCGGCCCGGCGCCTCGTACAGCACCGTCGCCCGGGCGTCACCGGCGACGGCGGCGAGGCGCGCCGCCCGCTCCCGCCCCTTGCGCGGCAGGAAGCCCTCGAAGCACCAGCGGTCGCCGGCGAGGCCGGACAGCACGACGGCGGTGACGGCGGCCGTCGGCCCGGGCACGGCGGTAACCGGCACGCCGGCTCCGACGGCGGCGCGGACGATGCGCTCACCGGGGTCCGACACCCCGGGCATGCCGGCGTCGGTGACGACGGCGACCCGTTCGCCCCGACGTGCCCGGCCCACGGCCTCGGCGGCCCCCGCCGCCTCGCGATGGCGCTCCACAGCGAAGATCGGA
>JAKAQB010000019.1 GCA_021811865.1 Actinomycetes bacterium
GCCTCCAGCCGCAGACAGGGTGGATGGCGTAGGAGACGTCCACGCCGCGACCTTCGAGCACCTGGGTGAGCTCCCGCAGCTCGTGCTGGGCCTGGGCGGCGGCCAGCCCGTAGCCGGGGACGACGATCACCTTCTCGGCGTAGGCCAGCTGGAGGGCGGCGTCGTCGGCCTGGATGGAGCGGACCGACCCGCCGGAGCCGGACGCCGCCTCGGCCCCGACGGTGCCGGTGCCGAACCCGCCGGCCATGATCGCCGGGACGGAGCGGTTCATGGCGTCGGCCATCAACTTGGTGAGGATGCCGCCCGAGGCCCCGACGAGGGCGCCGGCGACGACGAGGATCATGTTCCCGAGCACGAAGCCCGCCATGGCCACAGCCGTGCCCGTGAAGGCGTTGAGCAACGAGATGACCACCGGCATGTCGGCGCCGCCGATGGGGAGCACCATGAGCACGCCCACGCCGAGCGCCGCCACGACCGTGATGAGCAGCACCCACAGCAGGTCGACGCGTGCGACGACGGCTGCCGCCGAGCCGGCGGCGGCGGCGGCGAGCAGGTAGCTGGCCGCCCGCCCACCGGGGAGGCGGACCGGGTGGCTGGCGTAGCCCTGCAGCTTGGCGGCGGCGATCAGGGAGCCGAGGAAGGTCACGGAGCCTATGACCACGTCGAGCACGGTGGCGACGGCAGTGGCCGATCCCTGGGTGGGGTTGCGGGCGTAGTCGGAGACGGCGATCATGGCGGCGGCGCCGCCGCCCACGGCGTTGAACAGGCTCACCAGCTGCGGCATGGCGGTCATCAGCACGGAGCGGGCGGCGTACAGGCCGAAGCCGGCTCCGACGACGGCGCCGATCAGCAGGACGAGCCAGCGGGTGGCGTTCATGGTCCCGCCCTGGGCGACGAGGGCGAAGGCACCGGCGACGGCCACGACCATGCCGGCAGCCGACAGCTGGTTGCCGCGGCGCGCCGTCGCCGGCGAGTTCATGAAGTGGAGGCCGAGCACGAAGCACACGGCGCCGAAGAGGAACGCGAGGTTGACGCCCTGGTGGAAGCTCACCGCTCGTCGACCCCGGTCCCAGCCTTCGGCGGTGTGGGCCGCTTCTTGAACATCTGGAGCATCCTGTCGGTGACGGCGTAGCCGCCGACGACGTTGGCGCCGGCGAAGGCGGCGGCGAGGAAGGTGAGGGTGTAGCCGAGCGGGCCGTGCACCTCGGAGGAGAGCACGATGACGCCGACGAGCACGACGCCATGGATGGAGTTGGCGCCGGACATCAGCGGGGTGTGCAGGGTAGCGGGCACCTTGCTGATGACCTCGAAGCCGACGAGCAGGGCGAGGACGAAGACGGTCAGTTCGCCGACGAAGCCGGTGGTCATTGGGGGGCCTCCCTCGGTTGGGGGTGGGTGAGCAAAGCGGCGGTGGCGGGATGCACGACGGTGCCGCCGTGGGCGACCACCACGCCGGCGGTGATCTCGTCATCGAGGTCGATGTGCAGCGCACCGTCGGCCAGCAGGTGGCCGAGGAGGGCGGTCAGGTTGCGGGCGTAGGCGGCCGAGGCGCTGGTGGCCAGCCTGGAGGGCAGGTCGCCGGCGCCGACGATCGTCACGCCGTTGGCGGTGACGACGGTCTCGGCCGGCACCGAGCCGGCGACGTTGCCACCGAGGTCCGAGGCGCCCATGTCCACGAGCACCGACCCGGGGCGCATGGCGGCGACGGCGGCGGCGGTGACGAGCTCGGGGGGGCGGCGCCCCGGGACCTGGGCGGTGGTGATCACGATGTCGTGGCGGGCGATGTGGCCCTCGAGCTCGGCCTGCTGCGCTGCCTGCTCCTCGGCGGTCAACGCCCGGGCGTAGCCGCCCTCGCCGGCCGCTGGACCGACGGAGGTGAGCTCGACGAACTGGGCGCCGAGGGACTGCACCTCGCCCTTGGCGGCGGGGCGGACGTCGTAGGCGCGGACGACGGCGCCGAGCCGGCGGGCGGTGCCGATGGCCTGGAGGCCGGCGACGCCGGCACCGAGGACGAGGACCTCCGCCGGCTTGGAGGTGCCGGCGGCGGTGATCAGCAGCGGGAAGTAGCGGCCGAAGTGCTCCGTGGCGACGAGCACTGCCTTGTAGCCGGCAGCGCTTGCTTGGGACGAAAGGGCGTCCATCGCCTGCGCACGCGGCAGGGTGCGCGGCAGGCCGTCGAGGCTCACGACGGTCACCTTCCGGGCGGCGAGCTCCTCCATCAGCTGCGGGCGCAGCAACGGTTGGAGGAGGCCGACCACCGCGCTCCCGGCTCGGAGCCGGGCGGGGTCGGGGAGGCCCACGCATGCGACGATGTCTGCCCGGTCGAACGCCTGCCCCGGGCCGAGGACGGTCGCGCCCGCCTTCTCGTAGTCGGTGTCGGGGAACCCGGCGGCGGCGCCGGCGCCGGCCTCGACGGCCAGCTGCGCGCCGACCGAGCCGAGGCGCCCCACCACGTCGGGGGTGAGTGCCACCCGGCGTTCGCCCGCGCCGTCCTCCCTGGCGACGCCCACCATCACGGTCACGACGTAGAGCCCTCCTACCGGTCCACGACGGGGCCGTAGCTGTCCCCGCACGACGATGTCTTCCGCCGATCGTAGGCGGCGTCATCATCGTTGCGTGCGAAGCGGGGCGAGGAACGCCTCGACGTCGCTGCGGTGCCGGCTGCGCCGCATGGGAGGAAGGGCCCCGATCAGCTCCCAGCGGTACCGGGCCGTCGCCAGGCGCGGGTCGAGCACAGCGACGACACCGCGGTCCTCGGAGGAGCGGATGAGCCGACCGGCGCCCTGGGCCAGCAGCGTGGCCGCCCGGGGCAGGTCGATCACCCCGAACGCAGCCCGCCCCAACCGCTCACGGCGCGCCTCGAGCAGCGGGTCGTCGGGGCGGGGGAACGGCAGCCGGTCGATCGCAACCAGCGAGAGCGCACGGCCGGGCACGTCGACGCCCTGCCAGAAGCCCATGGTGGCGAACAGGCACGACTGCTCATCGGCGGCGAAGCGGGCCACCAGCGCCGGCTTGGGCAGCTCGCCCTGGGCGAGCACCGGCCAGGGGACGCGCGCCGCGACGGCGGCCGCGGCAGCGGTCATGGCCCGCCAGGAGGTGAACAGCGCCATCGTGCGGCCGCCGGCCGCCTCGATCAGGGCCACGAGCTCGTCGATGGCCAGCGCCTCGAACGTCGGGTCCTTGGGGACAGGCAGGTGGGCGGCGCAGTACAGCAGCGCCTGGTGCTCGTAGTCGAACGGGCTGCCGACGTCGAGCTCGTCGGTCGCCTCGGGCGGGAGGCCGACCCGCTCGACTATGCGCGGCGGGACGGTGGCGCTGGTGAGCACGCCGGTCGGGGCGGACTCACCCGACCACAGTCGATCGGCGAGCACCCCGCCGACGTCGAGCGGCGCCACCCGCAGGACGGGGGCGTGGGCGGGGCCTTCCGCCCACGCCACGGAGCCGTCGTCGAGGGCGAGGACGGTGTCGATGTCGCCGGCGAGGTGCAGGGCCGCCTTCTGGGCGCGCAACCGGCGGGCACCGTCGTCGGGGCCGTGGCGCAGGCCGGCGTCGAGGGAGGAGATCCTCGTGCGGGCGTCGCCGAGAGCGCGGGCGAGCTCCTCGGGGACGGGGTGGAGCCGCCGGCCGAGATGGGCCTCCAGGGCGGCCGCCAGGGAGCCACCCGCCTGGTCGACGGCCTCGGCGGCGGCAGCGTCGGCGAGCAGCGGGCGGGCGGTGCGGGCCAGAGCCGCGAACCGCCCAGGCGACAGCTCCACCCCGAAGCTCGCCGACGCGATGTCCTCCAGCTCGTGGGCCTCGTCGAACACGACGACGTCGTGGGGCGGCAGCACCTCGCCGTGGCTCGCCAGGTGGGCGGCGTAGAGATGGGTGTTGACGACGACGACGTCTGCCTCGGCGGCCCGGGCGCGGGCTGCCTCGGCGAAGCACTCCGGGCCCGAGGGGCAGCGGGCGGCGCCGGGGCAGTCCCGGGCGGTCACGCTCACCTGCGCCCAGGCGGCGGTGCTCGGCTCCCACGGGAGCTCGGCGCGGTCACCGGTCGCCGCCTCGTCCGCCCACGCAGCGAGCCGTCGCAGCTCCCGGCCCAGGGGGCCGAGGGAGGCGACGGGAACGCCGGGCTCGGGCAGGGACGGCTGGTCGCCGGCGGCGGCCAGCTCGCGGAGGCGCTGCACGCAGACGTAGTTGGACCGACCCTTGAGCACCGCGAACTCGAAGGGGACGCCCAGGTGCTCGGCCAGCAGCGGCAGGTCCCGGCTCGCGAGCTGGTCCTGGAGGGCCTTCGTCGCCGTGGCGACGACGACGCGGGCGCCGGCGGCGAGTGCCGGGACCAGGTAGCCCAGGCTCTTGCCCGTCCCCGTGCCTGCCTGCACGACCAGGTGGCGTTGCGAGGAAACGGCGGTGGCCACCGCTTCGGCCATCGCCACCTGCGACGGCCGGCGTTCGTGGCCGGGCAGCGTGGCGGTGACCCGCCGCAGCGCCCCCTCGACCGGTGAGCTCGCCACCGGCGGACCATAGCGGGCAGGGTGCCCGCACGAAGCTGCATCGCGCCCCGGCGCGGGTGACGCGCGGCAGTACCGTGACCGCCGATGGACCTCGACGGCCTCGACCACCACCGCATGCCGCGCCATGTGGCGTGCGTGATGGACGGCAACGGGCGTTGGGCGACCAAGCGGGGGCTGGCGCGCACCGAGGGCCACCGGGCCGGTGAGGAGGCGCTGTTCGATGCCGCCCAAGGGGCCCTGGAGCTCGGGCTGTCGTGGTTCACCGTGTACGCGTTCTCGACGGAGAACTGGCGCCGGCCGCACCAGGAGGTTCGGTTCCTCCTCGACGTGATCGCCGACCAGCTCCTCACCCGCCGGCGTGACGACCTGCACGCCCTCGGGGTGCGGATCCGCTTCATCGGGCGCCGGGACTGGCGGGTGCCGCGCTGGGTCGCCCGCCGCATGGACGAGGCGGCCGAGCTGACCGCCGGCAACCGGAACATGACGTTGACGGTGGCGTTCAACTACGGCGGCCGCGCTGAGATCGTCGACGCCGTGCGCTCCATCGTCGCCTCGGGGGTGGCGGCGTCGAAGATCGACGAGCGCACCATCGCCCGCCACCTCTACGACCCGTCGATACCCGACCCCGACCTGGTGATCCGCACGTCGGGGGAGTACCGCATCTCCAACTTCCTCATCTGGGAGCTGGCCTACTCGGAGCTCGTGTTCACCGACGTGCTGTGGCCCGACTTCCGCCGGGAGCACCTGGTCGAGGCGATCCGCGAGTTCCAGGCCCGGGACCGGCGCTTCGGGACGACGGGCCGCCACGACGGCATCCCGAGCTGAACCCGTGGCGCTCTACCGCGACACCGGCGTCGTGCTGCGGACCTACAAGCTGGCTGAGTCCGACCGCATCGTCGTGCTCCTCACCGCCGGGCGCGGCAAGGTGCGGGCCGTCGCCAAGGGCGTGCGCCGCACAGGCAGCCGCCTCGGTGGCAGGCTCGAGCCGGCGAGCCATGTCGAGTTGCTCATCTACGAGGGGCGCGAGCTCGACGTCGTCAGCCAGGCCGAGGTGGTCGAGCACTTCGGTGCGCTCCGCGAAGACCTGGCCCGCCTCCGGGACGCGCTTGCCGTGCTCGAAGCCGTCGACCAGGTCGCCCGGGAGGGCCAGGCCGACCCGGGGTTGCTCGCCATGCTCCTCGGCGCGCTGCGCACACTCGCCGTGCGCCCCGCCCCGCTCGTCGTGGCGGGGTTCTACTTGAAGCTGCTCGCCCACGAGGGCACGGCACCGCAGGTGGGTGCCTGCATCCGCTGCGGGTCCGGTGACGGGCTGGTGGCGCTGGACCTGGCCCAAGGGGGTGCCGTGTGCCGGGCCTGCCTGCCGACCGGCGGAGGCCGGCGGGCGCTCGGCCCGGATGCCCTCGCCCTCGTGGGGCGGATCCTCGGCGGTGACCTCGCCGGGGCGCTGGCCACGCCGGCCGGGCCGGTAGCGGCCGAGGTGACCGACGTGGCGACCGAGGCGCTCGAAGCGCACCTCGAGCGCCGGCTGCGGGTGCCCCGCCTGCTGGACCGAAGCCCGCACTGATCTGCCGGGTACGGTGGCCGGTCATGGCCGCGCCCGACCTCGACGACATCGTCCGGCTCTGCAAGCAGCGGGGCTTCGTCTTCCCCTCTGCGGAGATCTACGGCGGGTTCCGCTCGACCTACGACTACGGGCCCCTCGGCGCGCTGATGCTGCGCAACGTGAAGAACCTCTGGTGGCGAACGATGGTCCAGCTGCGCCACGACGTCGTCGGCCTCGATGCAGCCATCCTCTCCAGCCCGAGGATCTGGGAGGCGTCCGGGCACCTCGCCAACTTCACCGACCCGCTGGTCGACTGCCGCAGCTGCAAGGAGCGCTGGCGCGCCGACCACCTCCAGGCGGGCGGGGACGGCGTCGTGCGCTGCCCCAACTGCGCCAGCACGGACCTCACCGAGGCTCGTGCCTTCAACATGATGTTCAAGACCCACGTCGGTCCCGTCGAGGACGGGGCCAACGAGGCCTACCTGCGCCCGGAGACGGCCCAGGGCCACTTCGTCAACTTCCTGAACGTGCTGCAGACGTCACGCAAGAAGCCCCCCTTCGGCATCGCCCAGGTGGGCAAGTCGTTCCGCAACGAGATCACGCCCGGGAACTTCGTGTTCCGGACGCGGGAGTTCGAGCAGATGGAGCTCGAGTTCTTCGTCCCGCCGGCGGAGGCCGACCAGTGGTTCGAGTACTGGTGCCGGGAGCGCCTCGAGTGGTACGTGCGCTACGGCATCCCGCGCGAGCTGCTGCGCCTCCGCCACCACGACAAGGAGGAGCTGTCCCACTACTCGGCGGGCACCGCCGACGTCGAGTTCCTCTTCCCGTGGGGTTGGGGTGAGCTCGAGGGGGTCGCCAACCGCACCGACTACGACCTGCGCGCCCACTCCGAGGCGAGCGGCGTGCGCCTCGAGTACTTCGACCAGGCGACCGGCGAGCGCTACCTGCCGTACGTCATCGAGCCGGCCGCTGGGGCGACCCGGACGATGATGGCGTTCCTCATCGCCGCCTACGACACCGACGAGGTGGGGGGCGAGGCGCGAAGCGTGCTGCGGCTCCACCCGGATGTCGCCCCCTACCAGGTGGCGGTGCTGCCCCTGTCCCGCAAGGAGACGCTCGTCCCCGTCGCCCTGGAGGTGCTGGGGCTGCTGGCGCCGGTCGCCATGTGCGACTACGACGAGACCCAGTCGATCGGCCGGCGCTACCGGCGCCAGGACGAGATCGGCACGCCGCTGTGCGTCACCGTCGACTTCGACAGCCTCGACGACCGGGCGGTGACGATCCGCGACCGCGACACGACCGGGCAGGTGCGTGTCCCCATCGACGCCCTCGCTGCGGAGGTCGCCGCTCGCGTCGGTCGGTAGGCTCAGCGCCAACCCGTCCGCTCCCGGAGGACCGCCGATGCCGTTCACCTACTCCTTCGACCACAAGCACCGCCGGCAGCCGATGGAGCGCAAGGACCTGCTCGGGGGCAAGGGGGCGAACCTGGCGGAGATGACCTCGGTGCTCGGGTTGCCTGTGCCGCCGGGCTTCACGATCACCACCGACGCGTGCCGCGCCTACCTCGAGGGAGGCTGGCCGGACGGCCTCGACTCCGAGGTCACCCGGCAGGTCCGCAAGTTGGAACGGGCCATGGGCAAGCGGCTCGGGGACCCGTCGGACCCGCTGCTCGTGAGCGTCCGTTCCGGAGCCAGGTTCTCGATGCCGGGGATGATGGACACCGTGTTGAACCTCGGGCTCAACGACGAGTCGGTGAAGGGTCTGGCGGTGCAGACGAGCGACGAGCGCTTCGCGTACGACTCGTACCGGCGGTTCGCCTCCATGTACGGGCGGATCGTGCTCGGCCTCGACGGCAAGCTCTTCGACGGGGCGTTCGAGCAGGCGAAGGAGCGCTCCGGGGTGGACAGCGACGCCGACGTGGGCGCCGGCGCGCTCCGCGAGTTGGCCGAGACCTACAAAGCCGTCGTGGCCGACGCCACGGGCCAACCTTTCCCCCAGGATCCCGCCGACCAGCTGCGGGGCGCCATCGAGGCCGTCTTCCGCAGCTGGAACGGCGCCCGGGCCGTCGCCTACCGGGTGCGGGAGCGCATACCCCACGACCTCGGGACGGCCGTGAACGTGCAGGCGATGGTGTTCGGCAACCGCGACGACAACTCCGGCACCGGCGTCGGCTTCACCCGCGACCCGGCCACCGGCGCACAGGGCGAGTACGGCGACTTCCTCGTCAACGCCCAAGGCGAGGACGTGGTCGCCGGCATCCGCAACACGCTCCCGCTGTCGGCCCTCCAGGACCGGTTCCCGAAGATCTTCAGGGAGCTCATGGGGGTCTTCGCCCGGCTGGAGGAGCACTACCGGGACATGTGCGACACCGAGTTCACCATCGAGCAGGGCAAGCTCTGGATGCTGCAGACCCGGGTCGGAAAGCGCACCGGCCGGGCGGCGCTGCGCATGGCCGTCGACATGACCAGGCAGCGGGGCTGGAAGATCTCCCGTGAGGAGGCCATCGCCCGCGTCACGGCCGAGCACCTCGACCAGGTCCTGCACCCGCAGTTCGCGGAGAAGCCCTCCACGTTTCTCACCAGGGGCCTGGCTGCCTCACCGGGCGCCGCCGTCGGCAAGGTCTACTTCGATGCCACCGACGCCGCCGCGGCCGCCGAGAAGGGCGAGGCGGTGATCCTCGTCACCACCGAGACCTCCCCGGAGGACGTGCACGGGATGATCGCCTCGCAGGGGATCCTGACCTCCCGGGGCGGCCTGGTGAGCCATGCCGCCGTCGTTGCCCGCGGCTGGGGCAAGCCTGCTGTCGTCGGGGCCGAAGCGGTGCGGATCAGCGGCAGATCGTTCACCGTCGAGGGGACGACGGTGCGCGAGGGCGACGTCATCTCCATCGACGGGGGAAGTGGCGAGGTCGCTCTCGGCGAGGTCGCCCTCACGCTGGCCGACCCGCCGGAGGAGCTCGCCGTCGTCCTCGGCTGGGCGGACCGGATCCGCAGGGGCAAGCTGGCCGTGCGGGCCAATGCCGACAACGGAGCCGATGCCGCCAATGCCAGGCAGTTTGGCGCCGAGGGCATCGGCTTGTGCCGCACGGAGCACATGTTCCTCGCCGAGGATCGCCTCCCGATCGTCCGCCGGATGATCCTCGCCTCCACGGCCGACGACGAGCGCGCCGCCCTCGAGGAGCTGCGGGTGGCGCAGAAGGCCGACTTCCTCGCCATCCTCGAGGCCATGGACGGCCTGCCGGTCACCGTCCGGCTGCTCGACCCTCCCCTCCACGAGTTCCTGCCCTCCACGGAGGAGCTGGAGCTCGAGGATGCCACCACCGGGCTGTCGGAGGAGCAGCGCAAGCTCCTGTCGGCTGCCAAGGAGTGGAAGGAGGCCAACCCGATGCTCGGCACCCGCGGCGTTCGCCTCGGCGTCTTGAAGCCGGGCCTCTACCAGATGCAGGTGCGGGCCCTGATGCAAGCCGCTGCCGAGCGCGTCGAGGCCGGCGGCAAGCCCCGAGTGGAGGTCATGATCCCCCTCACCGTGACCCGCCAGGAGCTCGGGCTGGCTCGCGGCTGGGTGGCCGACACGGTCGCCGAGGTGCTTGCCGGTGTAGCCAGGCGGACGGCCGGCAAGCTGGAGGTGCTCATCGGCACCATGATCGAGACCCCACGCGCCGCCGTGCGTGCCGACGAGATCGCCGAGGAGGCGGACTTCTTCAGCTTCGGGACCAACGACCTCACCCAGATGACGTTCGGCTTCAGCCGCGACGACGTCGAGGGCCGGCTCATGAACGCCTACCTGGAGCAGGGGCTCCTCCAGCGCAACCCGTTCGAGACCATCGACAAGGCGGGCGTCGGCGAGCTCGTCACCACCGCCGTCGAGCGCGGGAGGGCGACCCGGGCGAACCTCAAGCTCGGCGTCTGCGGTGAGCACGGCGGGGACCCGGAGTCGATCGACTTCTTCTACGACGTCGGGCTCGACTACGTGTCCTGCTCCCCCTATCGCGTGCCGATCGCCCGCCTGGCAGCGGCCCAGGCGGTCGTGGCCCGCTCCTGATCCCACCCGACCGGCAGGGGGGAGCGCGCCGTGGGCATCGTCGACGAGGACATCGCCCGCGTCCGCGCCGCTACCGACTTCGTGGCCCTCGTCTCCGAGCACCTGGCCCTTCGGCGCGTCGGCACCCGCTGGGTCGGCCTCTGCCCGTTCCACACCGAGAAGACGCCGTCGTTGTACGTGAACGCCGCCGAGGGCCTGTACCACTGCTTCGGCTGCCAGGCCAGCGGCGACGTCATCACCTTCGTGCGGGAGCTTGAGCACCTCGACTTCGTCGAAGCCGTCGAGAAGCTGGCCGCCCGGGCAGGGATCACCCTGCGCTACGACGACGAGGCGACGGCACGCGACCACCGGCAGCGGGCCCGCATCTACGACGTCGTCGCCGGTGCCGTGGAGTGGTACCACGCCCAGCTGATCGACGCTCCCGGCGCGGCGGCGGCGCGCCGCTACCTGCGGGCAGAGCGGGGCTACGACGGCGAGGTGGTGCGGCGCTACCGGCTCGGCTGGGCGCCTGACGGCTGGGAGCCCCTGCGGCGGGCGCTGCGCCTCCCCCAGGCGGCGCTCGTCGACGCCGGCCTGGGCTCCCTCGACGGGCAGGGGCGGTACCGGGACTTCTTCCGCTCCCGGCTGCTGTTCCCGATCTTCGACCCGAGCGACCGGCCGATCGGTGCTGGCGGCCGCTCGCTGCCCGGAGGCAGGCCGCCCAAGTACAAGAACACGACGGGGACGGCCGTCTACGACAAGAGCAGCGTCTTGTACGGGCTCAACTGGGCCAAGCGGGCGATCGTCGCCGGCGACCGGGTTGTGGTCTGCGAGGGCTACACCGACGTCATCGGCTTGCAGCGCGCCGGGGTCGACGAGGCGGTGGCGACGTGCGGCACGGCCCTCGCCGACGGCCACCTCCGGCTGCTCACCAAGTTCGCCCACCGCGTCGTGCTCGCCTACGACGCCGACGCCGCCGGCCAGGCGGCGGCGGAGCGCATCCAGGACTGGGAGCGACGCTACGGCGTCGACGTCCGGGTGGCAGCCCTACCGTCGGGCGAGGACCCTGCCGACGTCGCGCGCCGCGACCCCGCCCTGCTGCAGCGGGCGATCGCCGGGGCCCAGCCCCTCGTCGGCTTCCAGCTGGCGCGCCACTTCGGCCGGGCCGACCTCGCCAGCCCCGAGGGCCGGGTGAGGGCGGCGAGGGGAGCCTTGGCGGTCGTCCCCGAGGGATTGGACCCGCTGGTGCGCGACCAGTACCTGATGGAGATCGCGGATCGGACCCGCATCCCTCCCGACGAGCTCCGCCGGCTGCGGGCGGCACCGGCCGAGGCACACCGCCAGCCGGAGGCGGCCCGATCCCGCCGGTCAGGTGCCGGGCAGCGGGCGGTGCCCGACCGATCGCCTGAGGAGGAGCACCGGCCGCTGCGGGGCTCGGGCGGGCAGGGGCAGTCCCCGACGGCAGCGGGGACAGCGGGCACGCCACGGCCGGCGCCGGAACGATCGATGCCCGCTGCGGAACTGGCGGCGCTGACCCTCGCAGTGCACCAACCCGGCGACGTCGCCGACCGCCTGGAGCGCTGCTTGCTGTCCCACCCGTTGGCTCGGGCGGTCTACGACCAGCTGGCGTGCTCCGACACCCTCGCCGCTGCGGTGCAGACATCGCCGCCCGAGGTGGGCCGCCTGCTGGCAGAGCTGGCCGTGACGGAGCCCGAGAGCTCGGCTGACGACGTGATGGTGCGGGTGGTCGAGCTCGCCGGCCAGCGTGCGGTGGCCGAGCTGCAAGCCGAGCTGCGCGCCGCGCCAAGCGAGGACGCCCCCGCGTACGTCGACAACATCGCCTGGCTCAAGCTGGCGGTCGAGGCGCTGCGGCCGGGCTCGCCGTCGGGGGCCGCCGCTGCGTCGGAGGCGGAGCGTCGCTTGGTAGCTTGGTTCGTGGCCCGACAATCGCCCGGCCCGCTGGACGCCGGCGAGCAGGCAGAGCCGACGGGGGGGAGCGGATGATCGCCGGCCCGGCCACGCCGTTCACCGACGGCGGCGAGCCGACCGCCGACTTCCTCGCCCTGCTGGTGGTCGGGCGGGAGCGAGGCTGGCTGTCGCCGGACGACCTGATGGCCGTCCTGCAGGGTGTGGAGCTCAGCCCAGCGCTCATCGACGCCGCCGTGGACCGGGTCCGGGCCGAGGGCGTCGAGTGGCGCGAGGAGCCCACCGACGGGGGTCCGTCCCCGCCGGCGCTCCTTGGCGGGGGTCCGTCCCCGCCGGCGCCCACCGGGTGGACACCCTCGGCGGGCGGCCGGGCACGCGCCGCCGGCTACGAGGACGGCGAGATGCCGGCGGGTGGCGCGGGCGCCGACCCGGTCCGCCTCTACCTGCGTGAGATCGGCCGGGCGCCGCTGCTGAGCTCCGCCGAGGAGGTCGCCCTGGCCCGACGCGTCGAGCGGGGCCTGGCCGCCACCCGCCGGCTCGTGGAACGGGTCGAGGCCGGAGAGGACGTCGACGACGGCGCCGACGAGCGCCTCCGCGTCGACGGCCGCTCCGCCAAGCAGGAGCTCGTCGAGGCCAACCTCCGGCTCGTGGTGTCGATCGCCAAGCGCTACCGCAACCGGGGGATGCCCTTCCTCGACCTGATCCAAGAGGGCAACCTCGGTCTGATGCGGGCGGTCGACAAGTTCGACTACAGCAAGGGTTTCAAGTTCTCCACCTACGCCACGTGGTGGATCCGCCAGGCGATAACGCGGGCGATCGCCGACCAGGCACGGACGATCCGCATCCCCGTGCATGTGGTGGAGACCATCAACGGTGTGGTGCGCGTGCAGCGCCAGCTGCTGCAGGACCTGAGTCGGGAGCCGACGGTGGCGGAGGTGGCCGAGGCTGCCGAGATGACCCCGAGCCGCGTGCGGGAGATCCTGCGCGTCAGCCAGGAGACGGTCTCCCTCGAGCAGCCGATGGGCGAGGACGACTTCAGCCTGTCGGACGTCATCGAGGACGTGGGTGCGCTCGGCCCGGCCGATGCCGCCACCCGCTCGCTGCTGAACGACGCCGTCGCGGCGGCCCTCGCTGATCTCCCGGAGCGGGACCGGCTGGTGGTCCGCCTCCGCTTCGGCCTCGACGACGGCCACGTGCACACCCTCGAGGAGGTGGGTCGCGAGTTTGGGGTGACCCGCGAGCGGATCCGCCAGATCGAGTCCAAGACCCTGGCGAAGCTCCGCAACCCGTCCCGCCACGGTCACTTGCGCGACTACCTCGACGACCGGTAGGGGTGTTGGGACGGTGGGGTCAGGGCCAGTCGCCGCCGGCCGGCGGCCCGAGGGCGGCACGCAGCTGCTCGGGGACCGGGATCTTGCCTCGAGGCTCGCCGGCGGTCCCCTGCCCGGCGGTCTCCAGGCCGACGGTCACGTACACCGTCCGGGCGTCGAGCACCACCCGGGTCCCGGAGACGACGCGGAAGGCCACGGTGAGGGAGTGGGCGCCGATCCCGACGAGGCGGACGAGGACGTCCGCCTCGTCTCCCCAGCGCAGCGGCCCCCGCCAGTCCAGCTCGCAGTGCACCAACTGCACGTCGGTCCCCGAGGCGACGAGCGCGACGTAACTCACCCCGCCGTCGTCGAGGAACGTGCCGAACGCCTCGTCGAACCACGCCAGGTACCAGGCGTTGAACACGACGCCCTGCTGGTCGCACTCGAAGTAGCGGACCCGGTGGTGGTGCCGGCTGACCCTGCCGGACCCCCGGGCGTCAGCGCGCTGGTGCATCGGCGCCGACGGTAGCGCCGCCTCGCAGCTGGTAGGGTCTAGCGGACCTTCCGGGGTAGCTCAACCGGCAGAGCGGGTGGCTGTTAACCACTAGGTTGGGGGTTCGAGTCCCTCCCCCGGAGCGCCGGTCCAGTCGATCGCATAGCTCGCAGACGTGCTCGTGAAGCGCTCGGGGATGCTCGCCTCGACGAGGGCGTCGCAGAGCTGTTGGAGCGCCTCGGACGGCGTCCCGTCGGGACGGTCCTTGGCGAGCACCTTCGCCACGAGGTGCGTCGTGTACTCCACTTGGCGGCAGGTGAGCAGATGCGGGCCGGCCTTCCACGAGGTCCGCACCCCGAGGCGGACCTGGTCGGCCGGCTCGAGGCGCAGAGAGCCGCGTGCCCGACGGTGGGGTGCGCGCTCCCATGACCGGTCGCGAGGCAGACCTGCATCCCGACGAGCAGGCGGTCGTGGTGGTCGGAGAGCACCGGCACGGCGCGGGCCCGACGACCGCCGACGAGAACGAGCACCCCGCCCGAGCGACAGACGAACGTCGGTGCCGCGAACGCCGCGCAGCTCGGCGCCGATCAGTCCCGCCCCCGCTCCGGGGCAGGCAGGGGCGTTCGCGCGATCCTGGCGGAGCCTGGTCGGCTGCGCGTCCGGGAGCGCGAGGTGGCAAGCAAGCTCCCGGGCGAGTACGGGGCCTTGGCTCTCTCCCTCGGCATCGGCATCGGCACTGGGCCAGATTGCCGCCGGAGGCCTCACGCTGTCTCCCGCCGACCGCACAAACCTCTGACACGAAGGTTAGATCAGGGTGGAGAGCGTCGGATGCGGATCAGATCGTGAGTCACGATCGCCAGCGCTCCTCCAAGGCCGTCGAGGTCGCCGGCGGCGATCAGCGTCATGAGGGTTGCGTGCGTTGCTGCTCGGCTTTCGTCGATCGGGCGGGGGACGACGATCCCGCAGTGCGTGCCGATGGGGTAGGCGCGAAGGTCGGAGAAGTCCAGGTCCAGCGTCACAAGGACCCGATTCTCGGACACGGCGGCCGCCACCACGATCTCGTCGGGCTGACCGGCGAGATCCTCGTCAAAGACGGTGTCGGCGTCATGGCCGGCCTCGAGGAAAATGTTGGTGGCCAGGTGAGGGAGGTTCTCGTCGAGCTTGAACCTCACTGGCTCGTTAGCGGGCGACGGGCGCCAGCCGATGGACCTCTTGGCGAGCAAGCCACGAGCCGTAGGCCAGCGCCCCCCGGATGCCTTCGACGGTCAGCGAACAGAGCAGGACGGAGAGCTGTCGCGTCCCAACGCCAGTCCCAACAAGACCGTCCCGACGCGTCCTGGGCCGAGCCACGTCGTTGCGGCGGTCGGTGCAGCGGCGAAGCTCACCCGGACCCATGCTGCCAGCGGGCGATCTCCGCTCGGCCGACCACCATGTGGTGGACCTCGTCCGGCCCATCGGCGAAGCGCAGCGTCCGTTGCGCGGTGTACATCTCGGCGAGCGGCGTCCACTGCGAGACGCCGGTGGCTCCGTGGATCTGGATGGCCTGGTCGATGATGGCGCACACCCGCTGGGGCACCATCGCCTTGACAGCGCTCACCCACACCCGGGCGTCGGCATTGCCCATCAGATCCATCGCCTTGGCGGCCCGGAGCACCATCAGGCGCATCGCCTCGATGTCGATGCGAGCACGCGAGACCCATTCGGTGTTCTTGCCGAGGGCGATGATCGGCTTGCCGAATGCCTCCCGCGACAGGCCACGCTTGACCATGAGCTCCAGCGCCTTGTCGGCCGCCCCGATGGAGCGCATGCAGTGGTGGATGCGACCGGGTCCGAGTCGCATCTGGGAGATCTCGAAGCCCCGACCCTCGCCGAGGAGGATGCTGTCGCGGGGGACCCGAACGTCGGAGAACCGCAGGTGCATGTGCCCGTGTGGCGCGTCGTCGTGGCCGAAGACGAGCATGGGCCCGACCACCTCGACACCAGGTGCGTCCATCGGCACGAGGATCTGGCTCTGCTGCAGGTGCGTGGGTCCGTCGGGGTTGGTCCGCACCATCACGATCAGGACCCGGCAGCGAGGGTCGCCGGCGCCGGAGATGAAGTACTTCTCACCGTTGATCACCCACTCGTCACCGTCGAGCACGGCCGAGCAGGCGATGTTGCGGGCGTCGGAGGAGGCCAGATCCGGTTCGGTCATCGCGTACGCCGAACGGATCTCGCCGGCGAGCAGCGGCTCCAACCAGCGCTTCTTCTGCTCGGGGGTGCCCACCCGCTGGAGGACCTCCATGTTGCCGGTGTCCGGCGCCGAGCAGTTGAGGCATTCGGAGGCCAGCGGGTTCTTCCCGAGCTCGAAGGCGATGTAGGCGTAATCGAGGTTGGCGAGACCCTCACCGGTCTCGGCGTCGGGCAGGAAGAAGTTCCACAGACCCTCTGCCCTCGCCTGCGCCTTGGCGCCGTCGAGCAGCTCGAGCTGGCCCGGAGCGAAGCTCCACCGGTCGGCACGCCCCTCGCCGAGGGCGAAGAACTCCGCCGACATCGGCTCGACCTGGTCGGCCACGAACCGCTTGACGCGTTGGAGGAGAGGGCGGGCCTCCTCGGAGACCGACAGGTTGTACAGCTCACCGCCGAAATCGTCGGTGTTGATGGGCTTGGCGGGCATGGCGACCTCCGCGGCCGGCCGGTCGGCCGGCACCGCCTCGATCATGCCGCGCCACGGGTAGGGCCGAGAAGGCCGGAAGGCCGTTCCCGTCGTGGCCGGCGCCGGCTCAGGGCTGACTGACCACGACCCTCGCCGCGCCCTGCAGCACGATCACGTCGACGTCCCGCCCCATCGGCTGGCCGACGTAGCAGGTGTCCTCTGTGCGCTTCGCCCGGCTGGTCTGCGGGCACAGCCGGGCGGTCATGCGGGTGTGGAGGCGGCCGTGCCCGTCGGTCTTCACCGTCACCGATCCGTGGGCGCACGGGTCCTTGGGGGCGATCCACACCTTGGCGCCGCACTCCGCCAGGGTGACCCTCGTGCCGGCCGGGAAGCCCCAGCCGCTGACGACGAGCCGGCGGCCGGCCATGGCGTGGCTCGGCGTGACGGTGAGGTGCGGGTGCGGCGGGGAGGCGGCGACCGACGGTGTGGCGCCCGACGGTGTGGCGCCGAGACCGGTGGCCAGGGCCGTGACGGCTACGGCGACGGCGCAGGCGAGGACGGCGGGGCGGGTGCGCATCGAAGCGTTGGACGCCGGCGTGAGGGCGTTGGTTCCCGGCGCCGCCGGATGAAGGCGCCGGCGGGTGGGGCGACCCCTTACTATGCCCTGCATGAGCAGGGTAAGGGCCCGTAGCTCAGTGGTCAGAGCAGGGGACTCATAATCCCTCGGTCGTGGGTTCGATCCCCACCGGGCCCACCAGCCAGCCAAAACGCCCAATGGGCCATGGGGCGCAGCCCGAAGGATCCGTCGTTGTTCTGCCGAGGGTAGGCCCTACTTGTGGGTGTCGAGCGGCTATGCCGGGGCGACTATCCGGAGAACATGGGCAGGAAAAGAGATGTCCGACTCGTCCAGAGCCTCTCCAGAAGGGCCGTGGACCGGTACGCGCACGACGGCGGACCTGCGAAGGGGAGGGCCGTACACTTCGCGCACGACGCCGACGATCTCGTCCAGCCCCCACGGCACTGCCACCTTGTCGCCGGGTTTCAGCGTGACTTGTCGTGCCATCCAAAGCTCCTCACCAAGGCCCCGGCCGGTCGAACAGACGACCGAGATGTTGGGATACCTCCGCGTCGAGGTTACCCGCCAGGACGTCGAGGTCCCGCCGCCACTGCTGGTAGGTCCGCAACGTCAACGGGTGGCCTCGGCACGCAGGACAGCCAAAGCGGCCTCGTCGTCGTGGGCCACCGCGTTGCGGGCGGCGTTCAGCCGGTCCAGGGATCGGTTGTGGACAGTCGACGATGGGTCGCGGGCGGCCAGTGTCGACCAGAGGTCCAGCCCGAAGCGACCGAAGTCGCTGCCCAGCGAGCCGGGGTGGGCGTTGCCCCGATCAAGGCTACGAGCTTCCCGAAGCCTGGTGCGGACGACCGACTCGATCACCGGCCGGGTCGCGGCTGTCCAGGAGGCGAACGTGTCGCAGGCCAGGTCGTGGAGGTCTCGAGCGAAACCCTGGAACTCGGCCGCCAGGCGCAGGACCAGGGCCTCGTTCAACGCCGCTGTTCGCCATCTCCGCCCCGGGCCGGTGCCTCCCACGGGCCGATGGGCGACCGCCAGCTCGTCCAGCCGGCCGGCCCGGCGACTACGCCACGATTCAAGGGCCTCTGAGCTCACATGTCGGCACCGTAGTGCCCCCCTCGGACTCGCCAGCGGATCGGGAGCCGATCGCTCGGCTGTTCCACGGGCAAGGGGTGGACCCAACAAGCCACCCAACAAAGCCGTGCCCCCCGCCCCCCCGTCCCCGGCGGTCCCTTGCCGTAGCGCTCACCGGGCGAAGGGCTGCCTGTGACCAGCCTGGATGCCACGCGCTGCGACGAGGCTGGAGCTGCTGCCACCTCTCTGTCCGGCCTCATGATCCCTCGGTCGTGGGTTCGATCCCCACCGGGCCACGGTCTCACCGGACTCACGGGCGGGTCGGTTCAAGGCGATCCAGGCGATCGTGGTCAGCTCCGACGGGGCCGCCAGCCACGGTCAGGCGCGCAAGCACGACCAGGCGGAGGCGCAGCAGCACGGCGAGGAGGACGGGGACCAGCCGGGCTCACAGGGGCCGTCGTGAGCCGGCTCCGCCGGCAGCTCGCCGCGAGATCGCCAAACGGGACGTACCGGCCCTGAGCGGAACCCAAGCGCCGGGTTCGTCGCGTTGTTTGGGCAGTACGCCGCGATGATCGCGGACTACTGCCCAAACAACGCGAGCGATGGACCAAGCGCCGCCTCCGCCGACTCCGCCGCCTCCGCCGACTCCGCCGCCTCCGCTGATGCCGCCGACTCCGCCGGTGCCGCCGACTCCGCCGGTGCCGCATCCGCAAGGAAAGCGCGCGTCACGAAGGCTGTCCGAGCGGGCTGCTCGAACTGCGGGACGTGCCCACAGTCGGGGAGGACGACCGAGCGGGCGGAGGGAACGGCGGCCGCCACGTGCCGGGCGAAGGCCGCCGGCACGAGGACGTCCCTGGCTCCCCAGACGAACAGCGCCGGGGGGCGGAGAGACGGCAACCGCCGCCAGAAGCCCTCGTCCCCGAAGGCGTCATCGACGTAGATCTCCTTCAGCGCGGATGCGAACGCCACCCGGTAGGGGCGGCTCCGGTACACCCGGGCCCACTCCCCGGCGGCCGCCCGGTACGCGCCCGGCGGGAGGCGCCCCGGATGAGCGAAGAGCAGGCGGATGGCGCCGGCCACGGCCCACTCCGGCACGGCGGCGGTGGGCAGGGGCAGGCCGGCGAGCTCGGGACGGAGGAGGCGCACCAGCGGCACGGCCTGGCGGAGCCGGCGGAAGGGCACCGCTGGGGCGAGCAGCACCAGCGCCGAGGTCCGAGCCGGTCGGCGGAGGCCCAGTTCCAGGCCGATGCGCCCGCCGAGGCTGTTGCCGACGACCACCGCCTTGTCCACCCCCTTGGCGTCGAGCAGAGCTTCTAGCCAGGTCGCGAAGAACCCCGCGCTGTAGCGCACCGGCGGGGCGGAGCTGGCACCGTGGCCGGGCAGGTCCGGGGCGAGGACGCGGTGGCCGGGCGCCAGGTCACGAAGGACGGGCAGCATCGAGGCGCTCGTGGCGCCGAGACCGTGCAGGAGGACGGCGGTCGGGGCTCGGCACGCCCCGGCCTCCACGAGGGCGGTCCGTACCCCGGCGGCCTCGGTGACGCCGGTGGCGACCACCCGCCCCGGGCCAGCGCCCAGCAACCCGTCGAGGTGGAGGGACAGCGCCACGTCGCCCTCCACGTGGATGTGACCGTCGAGGAAGGCGTCCAGGCCGGAGATCTCGCCGCTGACGATCGAGACGATGGTGCCACGGTCGCCGCTGACCCGGGTCGTCGGCGTGCGGGTGCGTCCGGGGTGCACCCGGATCCGGCCGTCCCAGATCACGAGCGTGGCCGCGCCGGCGATGCCGGCGTCGAGGACCACGTCGGCGCGCACCCCCGCCAGGCCCCCGGGCGAGGTGCGCCGCGACGCCCGCTCGAGGCGGGTAGCGACGAGCCCGGCAAGCTCCGAGCCCGGCTCCCCCATGGGCTCAATCTACTGGCGAGAGGGGCGGGGGGAGCGGCCGGCGCTTGCGGTCCGTGCACATCGTCCTAGGCTCGCGACGGCCGCCGGCCGCGGATGGGGTCGGAGAAAGGGCGGCCCGGTGCCGTCCTCGGGAGGAGGTGCCGTGGCCCTCATGTCCATTGCCGACGCCATATTCTTCGTTCCTGAGCGCCGGGAACAGCCCATGCACGTCGGCTCCCTGCAGGTGTACCAGCTCCCTGAGGATGCCGGGCCCGACTGGGTGGCGAACCTGTACGCCTCGTGGCTGGAGTGCACCGACGTCCGCACGCTCTTCCGGCGCCGCCCCGTGCGGACCCTACGCACGCTCGGTGCCTGGGCCTGGGCGGTGGACGACGACATCGACCTCGAGCACCACGTCCGCCTCTCGGCGCTGCCCCGTCCCGGTAGGGTCCGGGAGCTCCTCGCTCTCGTGTCGCGACTCCACGGGACACCGATCGACCGTCAGCGCCCGCTGTGGGAGCTCCACCTGATCGACGGCCTCGAAGGGGGCCGCTTCGCGGTGTACACCAAGGTCCACCACGCCCTCCTGGATGGCGTCACCGGGGTGCGGCTGCTCGCCGACGCGATGGCCGGCAACCCCTCCGAAGACGTAGCCCCCTTCTGGGCGACCCGGCCGGGAGGGAACCGGTCGGCGAACGCGGCCTCGGCATCCGTGCCCGGGACCCTGCTGCAGGCCGGCATCGACCTTGCCGAACTGGGTCCGGCCCTCGCCCGTCGGGTGCTCGAGGCTGCCCTCGGCGCCGATCAGCATGCCGTGCCCCCCCGGACGATCCTCAATGTGGCGATCACCGGCTCCCGGCGCTACGCCGCCCAGGGATGGCCGCTGGACCAGGTACGGGCGGTGGCCAGGGCAGGAGGCGGGACGGTCAACGACGTGGTGCTGGCCATGTGCGCCGCCGCCCTTCGGCGCTACCTGTCGGACCTCGACGCCCTGCCGGACGCCCCGCTCGTTGCCATGACGCCGGTGTCGCTCAGGCTCCGAAGGAGGGAAGGAGCCGACGAGGGCGGCAACGCCGTCGGTGCGATCCTCTGCAACCTGGCGACCGACCTGGCCGACCCCGCCCAGAGACTGGCGGTCATCCACTCGTCCATGGCGACCGGCAAGGCATCCCTGGCCGGGCTCACGCCCCTTCAGATCACCGCCCTCAGCGCCGTCCAGATGGCGCCGCTGGCGACCAGCATCTTCCGGCCGCTGGTCGGGCTCCTCCCGCCGCCGTTCAACCTGATCATCTCCAACGTTCCCGGGCCGCGCCATCCCCGGTACCTGAACGGAGCCCGCCTGGCCGGTCTCTACCCGCTGTCGGTCCCGATCGACGGTCAGGCGCTGAACGTCACGGTGATCAGCTACGACGGGAGCCTCGAGTTTGGGCTCACCGGAGACCGGCGGGCCCTGCCTCACCTGCAGCGGCTCCTCGGGCACCTCGACACCGGACTGAAGGACCTCGCGTTGGCAGTGGGTGCCTGACGCTCAGGCCCCGCCTTGCCCCGGCGCCGGCGGGTGCGCCCGCCGTGCGCCTGCCAGCGCCGCGTGCAACGCGGGTGTGGCCGCAGCGACGATCGTCCTACGCCCACCGGCCTCCCGGCTGACCGGATCCCGACCCCACGCGTCGCCGACCACCGCTCCGGCCTCACGGCAGACCAGGAGGCCGCCGAGGTAGTCCCAGGGTGAGAGCGACTGCTGCCCCCAGTCCACGAAGCCGTCGAGCGTCCCGCATGCGACGGCGCAGAGATCCAACGCGGCGGCCCCGAGGCAGCGGAACTGCGACCAGCCGAGGTGCGAGGGGGGCCAGCCGGACGTGGCTACGACAGCGGCACCCATGTGCGCGGTCGGCGCCGGCGCGATGGGCAGTCCATCGCGGCGGGCGCCACCGCCTCGCACGGCCTCAAACCGGCTTCCCGTCGCCAGGTTGGCGACCACGGCTGCCAGGGGGCCGTCCTCGTCCAGGGCGCAGAGGCTCGTCGCGAACCAGGGGATCTGCCGTGCAGCGTTGGTGGAGCCGTCCACCGGATCGATGACGACCAGCAGCTCCCGGTCGCCGTCATGAAGGCCGGACTCCTCGGAGAGCACACCGTAGCCGGCCTGGACCAGCAACTCGACGCCCACGGCATCGGCCACCAGGTCGTGGCGGTACTGCCAGGCGTTGGTGCCGGCAAGCCCCCAGTCCTCGAGGCCGTCGAGGGCGGAGCGGATCGCCGTCGCGACGGCGTGCAACACCTCGAGGACGTCGATGGCCGTGGCGGCGGGCACCACCCGACGCTACCGGCGCCATCGCTGGTCCCTCCCACCCGCACGGTAGGGTTGGCCCGATGGCCGTCATCGACGTCGCCGGGTACGTGGCAGAGCTCAAGGACCATGCCATCGACCACGGGTTCCACGTCCACGACGAGCGTCACTTCGTCGAGACCTACTCTCTGCGCCAGTCCTGGGAAGTGGAGTTGCACCCGGAGGAGGGCTGCGACGGGCCGCTCGACCTCCACCTCGCGCTCGAAGTCGACCCGCGGGTGCTCCTCGCCTTCGAGGACAAGGTCATGGAGCTGCCCGACGATGCCGAGCCACCGGACGAGTACACCTTCCCGCTGACTTTCACGTGGGCTCTCCCGCCGCTGGCACACGGCCCCGACCTGCTGCGGCTCACGATGGAGCTGGCAGGCATCGGCGGCGTGGACCTGCCCCTCGAGTCCTCAGCGATAGACAGCTACCCGTCGGCGACGGACCCGTCGGAGCGGCGCGTCACCGTCGTCGCCCACCGCCAAGTGTCCCTGGCGCGGATCCTGGCCGGCGAGGAGCTGCTCTGCGACGCCTTCGACCGCGCCCTCGCCGTGAGCGAGTACCTCCTCGCGCAGGCACCGGCATGGCTCGGACAGGACTGATGATGGGACCCGTGAAGAAAATCGGTTGACGAGACACGCTCGGCGTGCTGGGATCCAACGCCACGTCGGCGATCGACGTCGTGACGACCCATGGATAGCGAGGAAGGAGTGAACCGGTGCTGAGCAGCCACTGCACTACGCAGCCGACGCCGGCGTCCCTCTTCGGCGCGCTTGAGGGTCCGATCGTGCTCGAGCGGGACTACCCGTGGCCCGGCGGAGCGCAGGCGAAGACCATGGACGGGCCTTGCCCGATCCGCACCGACGCCACGACCATCTCCGTCGCGCGGCCGACGAGCTCCCCGGACCGGTGGACCGTATAGGTCCACCTCCGTTCGGACGCAGGGCTCCAAGGCCGCCGGGAAACCCCGGCGGCCTTCTTCGTTCTCACAGGACCACCGCAAGGAAGGGGAGAGCGACGTGTTCGCCTCCGAAGTACTGGACGATGTGAACGAGCCCCTCGAGGTCACCGACTGGGACGAGGCCCTGTGCCGCGACGCCTCGGGAACCATGACGCTGCTGTTCTTCTCCGACGAGATCCCCGACATCCGTCGGGCAAAGATGATCTGCCTGGGCTGCCGCCTGGCCGATCCGTGCCTTGCCGGCGCCCTCGAGCGGCGGGAGCCGGCCGGCGTGTGGGGCGGCGAGCTGTTCGCCAACGGCCGCATCCTGACCCAGAAGCGCAAACGGGGTCGGCCCCCAAAACACCGGCCGGCAGAGTCGATCCAGCTGACCGCGTGAGCCTCGAGCCACGCGGTCAGCTGGCGGGCGCTGCATGTCCAGCCGTCTTCTACGATGGTCAGGGTGGGCGTTTAGCTCAGTTGGCAGAGCGCCGGCCTTACAAGCCGGTGGCCGGGGGTTCGAGTCCCTCAACGCCCACTTTCTTGTCACGGCGCGAGAACTCTGGCAAAGTCCCGTCTTGCCAGCAGGGTCGGCCAGCCGCCGAGCGCGGGGCCGAATCGTCACGTCGAGCTGGTTGCGCGGCCACGGAAGGTAGCCCGGCACTGGGCCGTAGGCGACCAGGGACTTCTCAGTCCGCCCCTTCTGGGTCAGCGAGGCGTCGGACGGCGAACTTGAAGGACTCCTTCGACAAGACGCGGCGCTGCGCCTCGGCAGGGTCGTCCAGGAGCTCACCGACCAAGAGGCAGCGGACCACCCAGCGGAGCGCCTGATCATGCCGGTGTCGCTGCGCATGTGACAGCGTTCTCCGGCTCCCGGCATTGCCGTGGGCTACCGGGACCCTGAGAGAGAGGATGTTGGCGCAGAAGGCCGGCTCTGCCTCCAGGATCGCCCGACCGACCTTGCCAGGGGCAGCAAGTAGCTCAGCCACCACCTCCTTCAATGGCTTCCTGTTGGCACTGGAGAGAACCCGCCTGGCCCAGTCGCAAATGCCGACGTCTACTCCAGCGGCGACGGCCACGTTGTGCACAGCTTCCACGCCCTTGGTGTGCTCGGCGTTGGGTGCCTGCGCGTTGAAGTCCTCTTCGTTGAGAAGGCTCGGTGGGTTGAGCTACGGGGGCAGGTAGTCGAGCTCGAATGCGATCGCGTCGAAGGCATCTGCGTCGAGGTGTCGCCCGGACACCCCACCCTCAACTAGGAAGGTGGTCTTTGAGTCCGTGCCCGACCAGGAGGACTCCACGCCATGCACAGCGAACAGGGTGATGTCGTCGCCTGCATTGGTGTGGCCGTGGACGACGCGATAGACGACCTGCCTCAGGCCACGTCTTGGCCCTTGCGCATCGTCCGGCCGCGACAGAGAGCCGTACACGGTGAGCGCGGCATCCCCACCCTGGAAGCTGAATGATCCCGGCACTGCCTCCTCGACGCGCCCAGGTAGCCACCAGCGTCCTTCTGCTGAGAGGTTGTCCATCGTCGGCAATGATCGCGCCGGGATGCGACGCCTACGAAAGACGGACAATGGCCACCTGTTCGTTGATGGCGGACGTTCACGCTACGGCCCCACGCCCGGTACGCTTCGGACGTGGCCCGAGCCGTACCTACGATCGACGCCCTGCGGGGCCGCCGGGAGGCGATCTTGGCCGCCGCTCTTCGTCGTCACGCGTCGAGGGTGCGGGTTTTCGGGTCGGTCGCCCGAGGCGATGCCGGACCGTCCAGCGACGTCGATCTCCTCGTTGACTTCGAGGCGGAGGCGTCGCTCCTCGATCAGGTGGGGCTCACCCAGGATCTGGAAGCCTTGCTGCAGATGCCCGTCGACGTGATCTCGACCGGGGCTCTCCGACCGCGCCATCACCGAATCAGCGAGGAAGCGATCGATCTATGACGGCCGCTCGCCGGAACTTCGATGACCTCTTGGAAGACTTGGCCGAAGCCGTCGACGCGGCCGCCGAGCTGGTTGCCCTCGGCAAGGATCGCTGGGAGGGCGAACGGCCGCTCCGCCTCGCAGGCGAGGCAGTGGTCGGACGCCTCGGCGACATCGCAACGAAGCTCCCGATGGACCTCGTCGCTGGAACGAGTGAGCTGCCTTGGGCTGAGATCAAAGGCATGCGGATCGTTGTTGACCACGCGTACCACGGCATCGATTACGAGCGAGTCTGGCGAACGCTTCGCGACGACGTACCTGAGCTGGGTCGTGTCGTGCAGAGATGGATCGCCGCACAGCGCGGTAGCGAGATCGGGCTTCCCTACAGGGAACGGGAAAGATCGCGAGATAGAGGGGACGACCTGGGGATGGGTTTGTAGATCACTGGTGCCGAGATCGACGGGATTGCTGTTTGTTGCGTGAGGTCGAGGCCTTCCTTGTGTGGCACCATCGATTGGTGGTCTGTACGTCGCCGACCTTTTGGCCGGAGGGTGACGCCAGCGTCTTTCAAGGCGCGCCGGACGGTGCTCGCCGCCCCGCCCAACTGCGCAGCCACCGAATCGGCCGACTGACCCTCGGCGTAGAGCCGGGCGGCCCGATCCGCCTCGTCGCCCTGGAGCGCCCTGCGATCCCGCTTCGGGACGCCGTGGCGTCGAACATGCCCGAGCACCGTCGTCCGGTTCACACCGAACGACGTCGCCAGCCCCTCGACGGGGACACCCCGCCGGTAAGCAGTCTGGTGCTGCCCGGCGGGCTCGCCTTCGCGTTCGCCCTCCTCTCGCTGCCAGTTTCCGGCTCGGCGTGCATGGCGAGTGGCGGCCCCGGACGCCAGACGGTCATCCACTGCACCACGACAGGCCTCGCACTGCCTTCAGGCCGAGGCCCGTTCCCGCGGCGGCGCTGCTTGCGAGGCTGCGAGGTCCCAGACCGGGGAGTTTGGCCGCAGGCGACGATTAGGCGTATAGTTAGGCGTATGCCACGGCTGCAGGTCTATCTTCCCGACGAGCTGTATCGCGTCGTCAAGGAGCGCCAACTCCCCGCATCAGAGCTCCTACAGGGCGCGGTTCGCACGGAGTTGCGACGCCGTGCGCTCCTCGAGGAGACGGACCGCTACCTGTCCGAGCTGGTTGACGAAGTGGGAGAGCCTTCGCCTGCATCGGTGGGACGAGCCGAACGGCTAGTCCAGCGCGTATGCGGAGGGAATGACGGCTCGCCCAAGGCGAGGTGAAGGTGTTGGTCCTCGACTCCGGGGGAGTGAGCTTCCTCGCCAAGCGGAACCAGGAGGCAGTCGCCACCATCCGCGCGCTGGTCAGAGAGTGAGAGTGGCCACCGCTGGTTCCATCCGTTGTCCTTGTCGAGTCGGTCTCGGGACGCCAGCGCGACGACGCCCCGGCGAACCGGCTGCTCAAGACCTGCGACGTCAGGGAGGAACTGGCAGTGCCGCTCGCTCGCCGCGCAGGCGGGCTCCGACACCGCGCCCGGCGTGGCTCCGCTGTCGATGCCATCGTCGTTGCCAGTGCCGAGCCGGGAGGCGTCGTCCTCTCCGGTGACGTCGAGGATCTCGGAGCACTCGCGTCTTACGCCAAAGGCGTCCGCGTCGAGCGGATCTGAGGTCGCCCATAATCTCCAGCAGCTGGCTGGCTACCCGCGCCCCCGGCCGCCGGTTGTCGAGCGCAGAACGACGACAACAGGCGAGGATCTTCAGCGCTCGGTACCCGGCATGGGGCCGATCGGGGCTTTCTGGGTTCATCGTCGGCAGCGAGGACGAGATCCTCGATCTCGGTGTTGACCGGCTGGTCAGGTTCCCGAGATTGTTCGCCTTCGAGCTGGACGTGCTCGTCGCGGCCGGCTTCGACGTCGTGGCGACGTTCTGCAGCCCGCACGTGGGGTCGATACTGTAGGAGCCTCCAAACAGAGCATTCGCAATGCGGCACCGCACGACCGGTGGTCACGGCGTCGGGATCGTTTGGAAACGCTGCCTCCCGCGATACCGGTAGATCTGAAAGTCAGTATCGAGGGTGAAGATCCGCCGGTCACCGCGCTCCTCTGCCAGCGCCACGAGGGTGGCGTCCGCCAGGTCCATCGGTCGATCCGCGTACTGGTTCATCAACCGAGCGCTCCGGTTGACGGCGGATGGCGAGAGGTCTGCGACGACGAGACGGTCAGATGACATGAGGCGCCAGAGCGCTTGCTGAGCCCGAATGCCACCGGCGCGAGCGAGCAGGTACATCGCTTCGGTGAACGCCGGCCAAGTCGTGACGAGCGGGAGGGTCAGCTGATCGAGCGCATCCACGCACGAAGTGTGATCGGGTTCGTCGGCATCGATGATCGCGATGAGCGGCCCCGCGTCGGCGAGCGTCACCGGCTCGTGTGGTCCTCCGCCAGCGACTCGCGGAAGGCGGCGCCGGTCCGGCGAGCTCGGCCGCCACCGCCGTGGACCACCCCGGCTACGTCAACGAAGCGCTCGCTCGGGCGGCCGGCCAGGGTCTCATCGGCTCGCTCTGCCGCAGCTCGCCGGAGGAACTCGGACACGGATTCGCCCTTCGCCGCTGCTGCGCGGCGCACCTTCTCGTCGAGGTCGGGATCAAGACGGAGACTTCGCATTCGCTCAGTGTATCGCACTGGTGACGACTGTGATACGCGATCACGCGTCCCTTCCTCGGCACCTGCTCACATCGAGCGGCGAAGGCGTTTCCGCACGTCGTGGAGGTTCTCCATGATATGAAGAGGAGCCGGTTGAGGTTGTCAAAGCTCGGTAGTGGGCCTCAGTTCCGGTGGGTCGCGCGAGCCGGGGTCAAGGGCGACGGGCGGAGCCCGGCGTCCCGGGGGGACCCGAAGGGCCCTTGACGCCGGCGTTGTGGGAGTTGGGTGCGGGATCATCATGGGTTTGGACCGCCAAGCAGATCGGCGATCTCCCTTACAATTGAGCATCGGCGGCGTCGCTGGACGCAACGTCGTGCTCAGTCCGCTTCGGGAGAGGCGGGGATCAGCATGGCGCCGCCATCCGCGGTTGCACGCTCCGGCAGCTTGCAGCGAGACTCCGTTCGATGACCAAGTATCGGCGTGCCCACCGGGCGGTGATGGGGCAGTTCGCACAGCCGAGGGGGCCGGGGGACCTGGCGGTGGGCTGGGCCATGGCCCGCTTCAAAGGCGCCGTCCGATCCAAGGGAGGGGACGCGCACCGCTTGGCGACCGTCGCCACCCCTGCATGAGGGCGGGCCCCAACAGAGGTGCGGCGCAGCGGTGGTGGCGGGGAGCCATCGCCGCCCCTGCTGGCCGGCGGGCAAAGTGGGTGTTCGTCCTCGGGTGGCTGGTGATCCTGGTGCTCGCCGGGCCTTTCGCCGGGAAGCTGGCCAGCGTCGAGAGCAACAACGCCGTCGCCTACCTGCCGGCCTCGGCGCAGTCGACCAAGGTCAACAGCGCGCTCGCCCACTTCCCCGGTGGCCAGCAGACGCCCGGCGTGGTTGTTTACGTCGCCCGCGGCAGGTTGACGGCGGCTGACCGGGCGCTCGTCGCGAGCCAGCGCGCCGAGGCCGCGCGGCGGGTGCCCGACTTCAAGCCGGCCGCGATCGGCCAGTCCAGGGACGGGCGGGCGCTCGAGTACGGCTTCGAGGTGCAGCAGCCTGATGCCACCAAGCTCGCCAATGACATCACCGCGCTCCGGCGGATCGCGGTGGGTGGGCCGGGCCTGAAGGCGTACACAACCGGCGCGGCCGGGCTGCTCGCCGACTCGATGAACGCTTTCAAGGGCATCGACGGGATCCTGCTGGTAGTCACCGGGATCGTGGTGATCGTGCTGCTGCTGCTCATCTACCGCAGCCCCACCCTCTGGGCGGTGCCGGTCCTGAGCGTGGCGGGGGCGATCAGCGTTTCGGACTGGGCGGTCTACCAGTTGGCCCGCCACGCCGGGCTGGTGGTGAGCGGGCAGAGCGGCGGCATCCTGACCGTGCTCGTCTTCGGTGCCGGCACCGACTACGCGCTGCTGCTCACCGCCCGCTACCGGGAGGAGCTACACCGCCACGAGGACCGCCACGACGCGATGCGCGCCGCACTCGGCCGCGCCGCTCCGGCGATCGTCGCGTCTGGCGCGACGGTCATCCTGGGCCTGCTGTGCCTGCTGGCAGCCAAGCTCAACAGCGAGAGTGGGCTCGGGCCGATTGGCGCCATCGCCATCGGCTCAGCCCTGCTGGCGCAGCTCACGTTCCTGCCTGCGTTGCTGGTCGTGCTCGGCCGGCGGCTGTTCTGGCCGGCCCGGCCGACCTACGGCGCCGGCGCGGACCAAGAGGCAGGGCTGTGGGCTCGCATCGCCCGGCGCGTCGCGCGCCGTCCCCGCCCCGTCTGGGTCGGCTCCACCCTCTTGCTGGTCGTGCTCGCCCTCGGCCTGTCCGGCCTGCACCTCGGGCTGGAGCAGGCCCAGGTGTTCGTCGAGGCCCCCCAGTCGGTGACCGGCCAGAAGATCTACGCGCAGCACTTCCCCGCCGGTGGCGGGCAACCGGTCATCGTGATCGCCGGCGCCGCCAAGACCAGCCAGGTGCTCACCACCGTCAAGGGGGTGCCCGGGGTGAGCCAGGCTTTCCCGGTGGCGAGGGCGGCCGGCCAGGTGGAGACCGTCGCCGTCCTCGGTGTCGGGCCCGGCAGCCCGGCGGCGTTCGACGCCATCCGCACCATGCGATCCCGCTTGGCCGCGATCACCGGATCCGGCGCCATCGTCGGCGGCGAGACCGCGATAATGCTCGACACCAACACCGCCGCGGCGGCGGACCGCTACGTGGTGATGCCCCTCGTGCTGGTGGTCGTGATGATCGTCCTCGGCCTGCTGCTGCGAGCGGTCGTCGCGCCCGTGCTGCTCGCTGCCACCGTGGTCCTGTCGTTCGCGGCGGCGATGGGCGTGAGCGCGGTCGTCTTCGACGCCGTCGGCTTCGCAGGCGTGGACCAGACGATCCCGCTCCTGGCGTTCATCTTCCTCGTTGCCCTGGGTGTCGACTACAACATCTTCCTGGTCAGCCGCATCCGGGAAGAGGCCCTGCACCGCGGCACGCGAGAAGGCGCTATCGCCGGGGTGCGGGTCACCGGCGGGGTCATCACCTCCGCTGGCGTCGTGCTCGCCGCGACCTTCTCCGCCCTCACCGTCCTACCCCTCGTCGCGCTCTTGGAGATCGGCTTCATCGTCGCCTTCGGCGTCCTGCTCGACACCCTGCTGGTGCGCTCGGTGTTGGTGCCAGCGCTCATCTGCGACATCGGCCCCCCGGTGTGGTGGCCCAACCGGCTGGCCCGCCAGGACGGGCGGGCGCCGACCGAGAGCGCCGGTGGCATCGTCCGGCAGGAGGCACAACGGACGTGAGCTCGACGCTGCCGCTCAACCGCCAGGAGTTGGCCCGAAATTATCCCATCCCCGACGAGCCCGGGGGTGGGGCCTGATCCCCGTGTGCAGTCTGGTCTCGATCGCCTGATTGGCCTGTCTTCAACCCGGACCCGAGCGCGTGAGACAGCGCAAAGTGGCACCCACAACGCGCAAGCGCTCCGCGGAGGATCCACCAACTCGGCAACGGCTGGGGCAGCCGCTTTGGCCCTTGTGGTCGGGACTCTGCTTAGGGATGCCGCCCGGTATGCCGATGAGGAGTCCAGATGTCGGGCGCCGCGCGCCGCTGCGGCGATCCCGAAGCGAGAGAGCACAGCCGATGCAGACCCGCATGCCGAACTCGTTCAACACCGAGGTAGCCGCCTGGACGAGGGCTTTCTTCTCTCGCCCCAACCAGACCGGAGCGGTGCTCTGGGCCGGAGCCGCTGTTGCGGCGATCTCGGTTCTCCCCCTCGGGCACTGGACGCGTCGCTCGTTTCTCGCCCTGATCGTCATTGCCGTGGTTTGCGGTGCCGTCTGCACTGCCCGGCTGGTTACCCGTAGGCGACTTCCCTGTTGGGCGCTGCATGCCGACGTCGGGCTGGCCACGGTGCTGGTGAGCGTCCTCGCGGCCATCGGTGCGACCAACGACGTCCCGTTTGCCGATCTCTACGTCTGGGTCACGCTCTTCGCCGTGCTCTACTTCCGCCTCCGCGCCGCGGTCGCGCACATCGCTGCCGCGGGAGCTGCCTATGCGGTCGTGCTCGCCTTCGGCCCGGGAGACGCCGATCCCTGGGCTGCGTGGCTGGCAGTTTTCGGTACCGCTGCAGTGGCCGCGGCGGTCGTGTCCGGCCTCGTGGGCGTGCTGCGGGTAGCCGCGCGAGAGGACCCCCTTACCGGGCTAGCCAATCGGCGCTCATGGGACGAGCGCGTCGAGGACGAACTGGAACGGTCCCGGCGTACCGGCGTCGCAGTGTCGGTCGCGATGTTCGACCTCGACGACTTCAAGGCGATCAACGACACCAGCGGCCACGCCACCGGTGACCGCCTGCTTCAACAGCTCGCACACGCCTGGCAAGCAGCGGTCCGCGGGGGCGGAGACTTTCTCGCCCGCCTCGGCGGCGACGAGTTCGGCCTGCTCGCGCCGGGCTCCGACGAGACCGGGATCCGCAGGCTGGCCAAGCGGCTCGCTGACGTTCTTCCAGATGAGGTCACGGCGTCCGTCGGTGTCGCCACCTGGGACCGGACCGAGAGCGCCTCCGACCTGCTGCGACGGGCCGATCGGGCCATGTACCGGACCAAGCGGCGCCGGCCGCAACGTCACCGTGTCGCAGCTCGCCCGGCGCCTCGACATCAATGAGAGCGCGGCCACGGCCGACCCCTGGAGCCGATCCTGGGCCATGTCATGCTGGCAAGCGCCAGGTGGAGTGGAGCGGTTGGCCGAGCTGGTCTTCTGAAGATCTGATCGTTGCTGACACCGCCGCCGGTCGACTCACTCAGGACGGCAGCTTCCAGACGAAGGCGAAGTAGCACGCGGACGCCAGGACGACGCAGGCGTGCCAGATCTCGTGGTAGCCGAAGACCGAGGGGAACGGGTCCGGCCAGCGGCGGGCGAAGACCGCCGCGCCCAGCGTGTAGAGCAGGCCGGTGGCGGCGAGGAGGACAAGTTCGACGGCCGGCAGGGTGCGCACGGCGGCGGGCAGGGCGACTACCGCCATCCAGCCGAGCACCATGTAGAGCACCGCCCCGACCACGCGGCTGCGCCCGAAGCCGAACACCTTCATGCCGAGACCGGCGGCACCCACCGCCAGGCTCATGCCGAGCAGCACCGCCCCGAGCGTCCCGCCCACGGCCTTCTGGCAGAACGGGATGTAGGACAACACGATGAACAGGTAGATCACGGCGTGGTCGGCTTGCCGCCACCGCTGTCGGGCGCCGGCGGAGACCGGGGCGAGGTGGTAGGCGGCGCTCACGGCGAAGAGAGCGACCAGGCCGGCACCGTACCCCCAGGTGGCCGGGGTGGGCCGGTGCAAGCCCAGCGCGACTGCCGCCGGCACCGAGACGACTGCTGCCCACCGGTGGAGCCGGCCCCGCCACGCCGGAGCCAGGTCCGTCCCCGTCGGGCGCAGCACCCGGCGTCCTGCCCGGGCCGGTTCCACGTTGTCGTGCACCACCCGCGGACCCTACCTGGCGGAGGTTTCTGCGCCCAATAGCGGAGGAGCTGAGCTGCGGCTTCGGCTCTCCGCCGCTCGATCATCAACGACGATAACGGGTCGGCGACCAGGTTGGCCAGGGCACCCTTCCGCTCGCAGCGTGCGCCACACCGTCGAGGCGGAGATGGCCGCCGCCACCGCCCGGGGTGACCAGCTTGCCCCCAGCTCTTTGCAACTCGACCGTGACAGGCTGTCGTCCAGACCTACGGCGACCGGAGCCCCGTGCCCAGCCGGAAGAGACAGTCCATGCAACACGGGGAATCCCGGCCCTTTCAGGACCGGGATGCGTCAAGACTACTGGGGCGGAGGTGTGCGAACCGCATCAAGAAGACCAGGTGGTGAGAAGGAAGCTGCCCGAGCGCGCCTCGAAGACCGCCTTCAAGGCGAGCTCCGCGCCGTCGGAAAGGGCCACGCCGTCTGTGACGACTCCCGAGCGGACCGTGGAACCCTCCACTTCGAGAGTGGTCTCCAGCGCCGCCAGGTTGCCGACCACCTGCTGGCCGGAGAGGTCGGTGACCGCGGCGTCGAGCGGCAGCCCGATGTGCAGGGCCTTCCACGCTCCGGTGGAGCTCTCCGCTTGACGGAGAGAGGCGAAGAACGCCTCTTGGATGGCGGCGGCGGCGTCGAGGGGGGAGGGGCTCTGTGACCAGCTCGCGGAGGGATGCCCGGCTACCTGGAGCGCGCCGAGTGGGGTCGGGTTGGCGGCCAGGGTGTCGACCGTTGCCCAAGAAGCGGGAACGCCCGAAGAGGGGGTGGCGCTTCGCTTCGGGGCGGAGGTCGAAGCGGGGGTGGGGGTGGCGGTCGGGTGCCCGATCTGGGCGGCGGTGAGCACGAAGCGCTGGGTGGTGAAGAACAGGGCGTCGAGCGGGTAGCAGGTGACGAGCACGAGCCGGCCGGCGAGGTTCGCTACCGGGGTGCCGGCCGGCACCACCCGCGAGGAGACGACCCGGTACCGCACCGTCTCGCAAGGGTCGACGACCGAGACGACCTGGCCGGGACGGAGCCTCGGCAGGCGGTGGAACCAGGTCACGTCGTGGCCGTCGAGCACGACGGTCCCTGTCCCCGCCGGCCAGGCGGACGCCGGGTCGTGGCCGACGGCGACCGCGAGCACGCTGGCCGTGGCTCCCTGGAGCACCGGGGCGCTGAGCCCGATGGCGGGGATCTCCAGCAGCGCCGCCGGCCGCCCGGCCCCCGAGGTCGGGACGGGACACGAAGATGCGGTCCTTGCCTCAGCAGAGGTTGGGGGAGCCGACGAGCGGAACGGTGGGGAAGTCCGGTTTGCCTTGGCGATAGCGGAGCGCTCCGCTGCGATGAGCGCCCCACCGACGGCCGAGGATCGAGCGTAGAAGCCGGCGACGTGGACCACCAGGGCTACCGCCACGATCAGCAGTCCGGTCCCGACCGAGCCGACGACGACAGGTGGCAGGCGCCGGGGACGGGCGTGGCGGAGCCGACCCATCTCGTTATCGGCCACCGGTCGAGGTCCAGGTCTCCGAGACGATGGGCGAGTAGCCGAAGGGGAACCCGGCCTTGCCGACAGCCCAGGCCTGGAAGTACAGCGGGTCGGGCTGGGCTTGGGTGTCTCGCACGACGAAGGTGGCGACGCCCTGGCGGTTGGTGCGGATGCTGACGGGGCTCTGGCCTTCGGGGTGGCCGTTGATGGATGCCTCGGCGGGGATGAGCTGGCTCTCCCCGTAGATCACCTGTCCGAGGAACACCGGCACCCCAGCTTTGCGCACCGGGGCGCCGAAGGCGGAGCGCAGCTCGACGCTGACACGGATCGAGGCTCCGCGAGGTGCCGGCGCGAAGTAGTTCGGGGTGAGGCGGAGCTGGTAGGGCTCGGCGGTGTAGGGGGCGGAGACCGAGACCGTCTCGGGGGCGTTGGTGACCGCTTCGAGCTGGAAGCGGGAGGTGATGCCGGGCATGGAGCCGACGTTGGGGGCCTCCAGGCTGACCGTCGCCGAGGAGTGGGGGGCCAGGCTGGTCGGGCCGGAGACCACCTCCCAGAACGAGGTCATCTGCCCGATCGAGTCGGTCCCGTAATGCGGGGCGAGACGGCGCCCGGTGGTGTTGGTCACGCGGGCTTCTACCTGCCACACCCGCTCGAACTGGCCGTTTGTGCGCACCGAGGCGATTCGCATTCGCAGCGGAGACGGAGAGCCGACTGCCATGCCGGCCACTGCGAGGCCGGGCAGGAGCGCCCCGACGACCATCCAGGTCGGGGTGTGGTACCGGGATGTCTCGGTCCTGGCAGGTGGTGGTGGGGTGGTCGCGAACGCCACCATCCACACGGCGACGAGCGTCATCCAGTACTCGGCGAGGCTGCGCGACGGCCACCACAAGGCGACCGAGGGCAGGACCAGCGCTGCGCGCCACAGCCGGTCGAAGCGCAGCGCCAGCGCTGCCAGCAGCCCGAGGAGCAGGAGGATGGCCCCGTCGCTGAACAGCTTCAGGTTGCCTCCGCCGACACCGGCGAAGGTGGCGAGGTCGACGAGACCCTGGCCGTAGGGGATGGCGTGCTGGGTGATCGGTCCGAGGATCCCTGCCAACCACGCTGTCGGGTTCATAGCGGCGAACGGGAGGTTGATGGCGGTGAAGACTGCTGTGGCGAGACCGACGTAACGGGAGAGCACCCCGGTCGCAGGCCGGGTGCCGAGCTCGCGTCGTCGGCAAACGAAGATGCCGAGCGCGACGAACGGGGCGATGAACCAGGCGAGCTGGGTGGTGGCGACCGCCACACCCATCGAACCGGCCGCGATCCGACCTCGCCACCCGAGCCTTCCGCCGGCGCCGACCTCGCTCCAGCGCCAGGCGACGAGCACGAGGGCGGGGAACGCGAAGATGGCGATGTCCCCGGAGACGACGTAGCCGAACAGGATCGGGAGGTCGACGGTGGCGATGACTGCGAGCCCCCGCCACTGGCGGGGCAAGATGAGAAAGGCGAGGACCAGCCCGGCGAGGCCGGAGGTGAGGTTGGCGATGATCACCGACTGCACGCCACCGCTGATGAGAACAAACAGCGCCGTCCACAGCACCGACCAGGCGGGGTAGCCGAGGCTCCCGACCACCTTGCCGTTGAGCAGGTAGGTCGCGTACTGGATCGGCACCCCGTAGCGGTCGAGCGCTGGTGCCAGGTTGGCCCCGTAGGGGTCTCGGCCGTGGAGGAGCAAGGTGGCCGCGTACTGGACGAACGCGGCCTCGTCGGTGCCGTAGCTCGGGTTGGCGACCAGCACGCTCGCCGCCCAGGCCAGCAGGGTCCCTATCCCGGCGAGGAGCACCGCGACGTCGACGACGGTCATCTGCCGACGGCTGCGAGCGGTCATCGCCCCGAGCGCGAGGAGCATGCTGGCGAGGGACAGGAGCACGGCGAAGGCGCCCGCGGAGGGGACCTCGATGATCCCCGCCCAGATCGAGAACGCCGGCCCGGCGAGGCCGATAGCAGCGAGCGCGGAGATCACCCGGTGGGCGTGGGTGGGGGGACGGCTCCGGTCGCCGGGCTCAGCAGGGGAGACGCCGAGCTCGGCGGCGTCGACAGTGGTGGATGACATGGACGGGTGTGTGTGCCGGTAGCCCGGGGCGGTACCGCCCTGGCTCAGGTGGCCGGGGCGGTGGTGGTGACCGAAGGGGGGAGGTCGGGGCGCCGAGCCCGGCAGGCCCAGGTGACCCGGAGCCCCTCGGCCATGATCGCCGTGCTCATCTTCGACTCGCCGGCGGCCCGGGGCCCGAAGCGGATCGGGATCTCTACCACCCGGGCCCCGGCGTCGAGGTAGGCGCGCAGGCTGACCACCTGGAACCCGAACCCCGCCACGTCGAGAGCTTCCCAATCGACCCGGGAGAGCAGCGAGGCCCGGAAGGCCCGGAACCCGCTGGTGAGGTCGGCGACCTCGATGGCGGTGACCCGCCGGGCGTAGAACCCGGCGGCCCGGCTGAGCGCCTTGCGCCACGGCGAGCCGAGCCCCTCGGCCGAGCCGCCCGGGACGTATCGCGATCCGATCACCGCGTCGGCCCCCGCGTCGAGCGCGGTGAGCATTGCGGGGATCGACGCGGGGTCGTGGGAGCCGTCGGCGTCCATCTCCACCACCCGGTCGTAGCGGGCTTCGAGTGCCGCGGCGAAGCCGTCCACGTACGCGCTGCCGAGCCCGGAGCGTGCCGGGCGGCGGAGCAGCCGGACCCGTCCGGGGTGGGCGGCCGCTGCCGCGGCGACCACCTCCCCGGTGCCGTCAGGGGAGCTGTCGTCGACCACCAGCACGTCGACCGGCACGCCGGGCAACGCGAGGATCGCGTCGATCAGCCTGCCGATGTTGCCGGCCTCCTCGAAGGTCGGCGTGACGACGACGGTTCGCATCACGCAGCGCTGCGGCGCCGGCGGAACGCGGCGGCGATGGCGGCGAGGCCGGTTGCTGCGGCTGCGCCGGCGGCCAGCTCCTCACCGAGGAAGGGCTTGCCGGTGTGCACGGTCGTGGCTCCGGGAACGTTCGGCGGAACGGTGGTCTTGGGGACCGTGGTCTTGGGCGGCGGCACGACGACGAAGGTCGGGTCGGAGGTGAGCTCGATGTGCGCCGAGCCATACCCTATGTTGTAGTGGCCCTTGTAGGTGGTGTAACCCACCCCGTCGTAGACCCTGACCACGTCCCCCGTGACGATGTTCGGGTCGGCGATGGTCAAGGTCACCGGAAGAAGGAAGGTCTGCCCGGTGAGCACCTTGCCGGTCACCGGGTTCGAGAAGACGACCTCGACTCCGGCGATCCCATTGAGCACGGTGAGGTTGCTGGGTTTGATGATCGTCACCTGCGTCGGGGTGGTGAAGTCGGGGGCAGGCACAGATATCTTGATAAACGTGTTCCCATAGCTGCCGTATAGCTGGCCGCCGGCGCTGCCGAACGTCTTCGAGGAGACGACCTTGATGAAGCCTCCGGCGGAGGGAGCCGACGAAGGGCCGCCGGGACCGTAACCGGAGCCGGCGGCCAGAGCGGGGGACGCCCCGGCCAGGCCGGCGATCGCGAGGACGGCCCCGGCAGCGACACCTCGGGCTCCGAGGCGTCGCAAGCTACGACAGGTGGTGTCGTTAGGCACTGGAATCTCCTACTGATCAGTCGGCTAGTATGGGAACGACCGAAACACAATTGGGTATCGTCGCGTAGTGTAGTTGGGCGACCACTCCGCGCGCGGTAGGTACGGTAGCACATCACCACTGTCGGTATCGCGCTTGCCACCTGGAGGGGTGATGGGCAACATTGCTCGTTCTTCGGGAACGCCGCCGCCCAGTGGTGACCTCCGCAACCGTGACGAGGTGAAGGTCGTCCTCAACGAGGCTGGCGGGGGAGGGGGGCAGCGAGAATCACTGCTGCGGTGGCGAGGACGCCGACGGCGAGCAGCGCCACACCTGGCCAGGCCCAGTGCTGCCAGGCGAGACCCGGGAGGTAGCCGCCGAGGGCGCCGGCGGCGTAGTAGCAGCTGAAGTAGACGCCGCTCGCAGTGCCGCGGTCCACCTCGGCCGATGCTGCGACGCCGAGTTGGATGACCGTGACCCCGGAGAACATCCCGGTGGCGAGCATCGCGAGGCCGGCGATCACGGCAGGCAGGGACGGGGCGAGGGTGAGGGCCGTGCCGGCAGCGGCGGCGGCCAGGGAGGCAACCCCCACCTGCCGCCAGCCCCACCGGTCGGACAGCTTCCCGGCCCCCGGTCCGATCGCGCCGACGACCCACAGGAGGAACACCAGGCTGCTGGTCTGCGGGCCGAGGCGGAACGGTGCGGCCTGCAGGCGGTACGTGACGTAGGAGAACACGCCGATGAACACGAACAGCAGCGCGCTGCCTGCGGCGATAGCACGCCGGAGGTGGGGGTTGCGGAGGTGGCCGGCGACGGCGGAGACCCGGCGCGTCGTGTGGCTCGAAGGCGGAGCCTCCGGCAGCGACCGCCACATCAGCACCGTGCCGGCGCAGGGCAGGACGGCGAGGCTCGCGAGGGCGGCGCGCCAGCCGATGCCCGCAGCGAGGAACGCCACGCCGAGCCGCCCGACCAGGCCCCCGACCACGAGGGCGGCGACGTAGTTCCCCATCGCCCTCCCGGCGTGGCGCGAGGAGAACACCTCCCGGATGTAGGGCACGCCCACGGTGAGCAGGCCCGGCATGCACAATCCCTGGATGGCTCGGCACACCAGCAGCAACGCGAAGTCGGGCACTGCCGCCAGCGCAACGGTCGGGAGCACGAGCAGGCCGCTGGCGAGCAGGATCGTGTGGCGCCGTCCGTGGCGGTCCGAGTAGGCCCCCCACAGCCAAGCACCGGCGGCGACCAGGAGCACCGTCACCGAGATGCTGAGCCCGGCCAGGGAAGGGGAAACCCGGAACGCCCGTGACAGCACCGGCAGGATGGCCTGGGTGGAGTACATGGTGGCGAACATCCCGGTGGCTCCGACCAGGAACCCGAACATCGAAGGCGCCGGCGTGCCGGGGTGCCGCAGCCGGCTGACCGGGGAGGATCGGCTCACGCTGGCGGTGATGCTACCGATCGCTCCCGCGCCGGTTGCACCCGGGCCGGCGCGTGCGTGAGGTCGTCCGAAGGCGCGTGCTTCGGCGTCCGGAGTACCGCTCGAGCCCGGCGTGGGCCACTCTGGAGCCGACCACCGACGCCCCGAGGTGACCAATGTCGGCTATCCCCGCTCACAACTTGTTGGACACGGTACGGCGTGCTGGGCGCGACCGGGGCGCGAGCCGCCACCGGGACGTGCAGGGAAGCGCTCCACGAGCAGCCGTCCTCGGTGCGGGTGACGGCCTCTTGACCAACGTCTCTCTTGTCCTCGGCGTCGCCGGGGCCTCCGCCGCGGGACCGGCCGTGCGCCTGGCCGGGGTGGCGGGGCTCCTGGCGGGTGCGTTCTCGATGGCAGCCGGCGAGCTGGTCTCGGTCCGGGCGCAACACGAGCTCGTGCGTCGGGAGATCGACGTGGAGGCGGAGGAGTTGCGCACCGATCCGGAGGAGGAGCAGCGCGAGCTGGCGGCGATGTACCGGGCCCGGGGCGTCCCCGCCGGCGACGCAGACACGGTGGCGAGGATACTGTCGGCCGATCACGCCGTCGCACTCGACACCCATGCTCGGCTCGAGCTCGGGATCGACCCGGACGCCGTCGGCTCCGCCTCCGCCGCCGCCGTCACGTCGTTCTTCGCCTTCGGCTTCGGGGCGCTCCTCCCGCTCCTGCCGTGGTTCTTCGTCTCCGGGCTGGACGGCATCGTCGCCTCGATCGTCGTCGGCGCCCTGGCCGCCTGTGCCCTCGGCGCCACGATCGGAGCGTTCACCGGGCGCGGGGTGGGCCGCACCGCCCTACGGCAACTGACGGCGGCGACCGTCGCCGCCGGGGTGACCTTCGCCGTCGGCACACTCCTCGGCACCCACGCCCCCTGATGCGACCCTCGGCGGGCGGCGCCACCCCCTGCCGGTAGGTTGGGGGTCTTCTCATGCGCGCCCTCGACAGTGCTCCGGCGGCGGTGTCACGCCCGGAGCTGCGGGCCGGGGAGATGCTGGCGGAGGGCGGCGAGGGTCGGGTCTACGAGCTCGCGGGGCGGCCGGGCACCCTCTACAAGGCCTACCGGCGCCCGGCGCCGCTGGCGCCGCTCGACGCGCTCATCGCGTGGGAGGCACGCCTCGCGGAGGCGCAGCCCGAGCTGGCGGCGCGCGTCCGGGCCGCGACGGCATGGCCCCAGGCGGTCGTCACCCAACCCGGCGGCGCCGCCGGCACCGCCGCCGGACTGCTGCTGCCTCGCGCGCCGCGGCGCTTCGCCGTGCGACATCGTGACGGCACCAGCCGGCTCGCCAACCTGTCGTACCTCACAGCCGACCCCGGACAGCGGGCGGCAGCCTACGGCCTGGCGTTGCCGGCGCCCGTCTCCGCTGAGCGCATCGGGATCGTCTACGCCCTGGCGCGCGTCCTCGAGGCGTTCCAGCGGGCCGCGCCGCCGGTCGGCCACGGGGACCTCTCCACCAGGAACATCCTCTGGTCCCTGGAGCGCGGGCCGGAGGTGTTCCTCCTCGACTGCGACAGCTGCGAACGCTACAGCCCCGACGGAGAGGCACTCGACGCCGGGCACCGCCGCCGGGCGATGACGCCCAACTGGGACGACCCGGCCATCCCTGCAGGGGCCAACCCGACGCTGGCCTCCGACCGGTACTCCCTGGGGCTCATCTTCCTCCGCGTCGTGGGGGCGGCCCACTTCCCGTTGCAGCGCCGGCAGCGAGACCGCGAGCTGTTGAGCATCGACTTCGGCATCCCCCCGGCGGCGCGCCGCACGCGCTCGCTGCTCGACGGCGCGGCCGTCTGGTCGGTCTGTGCCCGGAGCCTGAGCACCGCCGACCCGGCGCGGCGCCCGCCGGCGGCGGAGTGGGTGTCGGCGCTGGAGGAGGCGCTCGACGGGCTCGGCGCGATGAGCGCCGTGCGAGCCGTGTGGGCAGCCCAGGGGGGTGGGACGCCTGCGCCGAGCCCCACCCGGTCAGCGGGGCAGCCCGCCGACGTGACGGTGCGGCCCGTTGCCATGTCCGGTGCTGCCCGCCGGTGGGAGCGGGTGAGGCCCCCGGGTCCCGGCGTGCCGGCCACGCCCCTATCGATCCGCCCGGCGCCGTCACCGGCCGCGCCCTCCCGCGCGGCGGCTCCCGCGCCACTCCCGGCGCCGCCGGGCATCGTGGAGCTGGCTCGGACGGGGCTCCGGCGGGGCGGGGAGCTGTGGCTCGGAGCCCACCAGGCGACCCTCGCGTCGCTCTCCAGGGCCGGTCGCCGGCGGCGAGGAGCGCGCCAGGTCCTCGGCTGCGCGGTCCTCGACTTCGCCCTGCTGGCGGTGATCTTCTACATGTTTGCAATGGTCGCGAGCGTGCTGCTGGGCATATAGGACTCCACCTCCGGTAGCGTCGAAGCGCTGTGGAAGCGGACGTGGTCAATGCCGAGGAGCGCTACGCGGTTTTCCCCTTCTATCTCTGCCTGGATGCTTCCGCCTCTATGGCGGGCACCCCGATGGAGAGCGTCAACCGCCAGCTGCCGCTGCTGCGCGCTGCGGTCGGAGAGGACCCTGCGGTTGCTGAGGTGATCCGCTTTGGCGTCGTCACCTTCAACGACGTCGCCCACACGACGCTGCCGCTCAGCGACCTGAGCCTGGTCGAGGCCGTGCCGACCGTCGTCGCTGCCGGCCGCACCTCCTATGCAGCCGCGTTCGACCACCTGCGCCAGACGATCGAGGACGACTACCACGCGAGCCGGGGGAAGGGCGACCGCTGGTACCGCCCGGCAGTCATCTTCGTGTCGGACGGCCGGCCGACCGACGACCCGGAGAGGTGGCAGTCGGCCCACTCCCGCCTGACCGATACGGGGTGGAAGCGGCACCCCAACATCCTGTCGTTCGGCTTTGGCGACGCCGACCCGGCCGTGCTGGCACACGTCAGCGAGCGCAAGCCCCACAGGGCGTTCATCGCTGCGGAGGGTGCCGAGCCGGCCACGGTGGTCCCCGAGCTCCTCGCCGGGCTGATCCAGTCGATCGTCAGCTCCTCCGCCAGCGTCTACAGCGGCGAGGCGCAACTGGTGCCGCCGGAGGTCCCGAGCATGACCCCGATCCCGGTCGACGAGCTGGATTGACAGCACCGGGGGCGGGCCTTCCTCCGGTCCTCGGCCGGCCGTCCGCCGCCGCCGGGCAGCCGGCTGCCCTCCGCCCGGAGGGTTCGGCCGGGCGCGCCGCCTACCGGGCTGACGAGGGGCAGGACGAGCACTGGAGCCTCCGGGCGGCGTCGGTCGCTGGTGTGCACCATCGCCTGGCCGGAGCCGACGCTGAGGATGCCTACGCTTGGCGGCGGGCTGGGGAGTCGATCGTGGTGGCGGTCGGCGACGGGGTCGGCAGCCGCAGCGGATCGGCGGCGGCAGCTCTTGTGGCAGTGCACGCCGGGTGCGAGGCGGCATCCGCCCTGGTGGGCCAGGATGCGCCGGACCCAAGGGTCGCCTGCGAGGAGGCCGTCGGTGCCGCCAACCGGGCGGTACGCGCTGGGACCGGCGCCACGACGCTGGTCGTCGCCGTCGCCGGGCCGGAAGGCCACTGCAGCCTGGCGCGCGTCGGCGACAGCACGGCAATGGTGCTGGCGGCCGGGGAGTGGCGGGCGCTCTTCCCATCCCGGGCTGCCGACAGTGTCAGCAGCAACGCGACAGCCGCCCTGCCCGCCGATGCCCCCTCGATCGAAGCGGCTGAGTGCATTCTCAGGCCCGGAGAGGCGCTGGTCGTCATGACCGACGGGATCGCCGACCCACTGCGGGACGGTCCGACGACCGTTGCCCCCGCTCTCGCCGCCGGCATGGTCACGCCGCCGGCGGCGGTCGAGCTCCTGACGCTCCTCGACTTCTCGCGCCATGGCTGTCACGACGATCGGACCATCGTCGGGCTGTGGCGGCGCCGACCGGAGGACGGCTGACTACCGCCTGCCGCCGGCTCAGCTCCTCGGCACCTCCGACCACGGGCGCCCCTTGTCGACGCGGACGTCCCCGGGGAGCCCGAGGACCCGCTCCCCGAGGATGTTGCGCATGATCTCCGAGGTGCCTCCCTCGATCGAGTTGGCGCGCGAGCGCAGGAACATCCGCTGGGGTGTGCCGCCGAGACCGCCGGCGGTGTCGGGGCGACGCATCTCGTAGCCGTCGTAGAGCATGCCCTCCGCACCTAGCAGCGTCTCGCACAGCTCGTAGATCCGCTGGTTGAGCTCGGCGTAGTGGAGCTTGGCGGTGGACCCCTCGGGGCCTGGGTTACCCGACAGGGCGTTGGCCGCCGCCCGCAGGCTCGTCAGCCGGTGCGCCTCCGCCTCCACCCACAAGGCCAGCAGCCGGTCGCGCAGGACGGGGTCCTTGTCGTCACGCCGCTCCCACAGCCGCAGCGCCGTCGCGATGGCACCGCTTCCGCGAGCGCCGACGGTGGCTCCGATCGAGACTCGTTCGTTCATGAGGGTGGTGATCGCCACCTGCCAGCCCTCTCCGACGCCTCCGAGGCGCTCCGCGTCGGGGACCCGCACGTCGGTGAAGTACACCTCGTTGAACTCGGCGTCACCGGTCATCTGGCGCAGCGGGCGGACGTCCACTCCCGCCGCCTGCATGTCCACCACAAAGTAGGTCAGACCCTTGTGCTTCTCTGCGTCGGGGTCCGTCCGGGCGAGCAACATCCCGTAGCGGGCCCGATGGGCAAGGGTGGTCCAGACCTTCTGGCCGTTGAGCACCCACTCGTCGCCGTCGCGCAGTGCCCGGGTCGCCAGCGCCGCCACGTCGGATCCGGCGCCCGGCTCCGAGAACAGCTGGCACCAGATGTGCTCCCCGGTGAACATCGCCCGGAGGTACCGCCTCTTCTGGTCGTCGGAGCCGTGGGTGAGCACGGTCGGAGCGGCCATGCCGTAGCCGATGGGGTTCCGCGCGAGGAGTTGCGGCGCCCCGGCCGCTGCCAGCCGCTCCTGGACCACCCCCTGGAGCCGTCGCGAGACCCCGAGGCCACCATGGCCGAGCGGGAAGCCCACCCACGCGAGCCCCATGTCGAACTGGGCCCCGAGAAAGGTGCCCTCGGGCGTGGCTGCCGGCGGGTGCTCGGCGAGGAGGCGCTCGACGAGGGCGGTGACCCGGTCCTCGTCCCCGGGCGCGGCCGTGTCGGGGAGGGCGGCGGCGGTCACGACACCCCAGCGTAGTGAGCCCCCACCTCCCCAGGGGTCATAGACTGCCGTGGTCGTGCGCAACCTCGTGCGCCTCGTGGTGTCCGTCGTCGCCGCCGTCGCGGTCCTCGCGACGGCGGCGATCGTCGTGCCCGTCGCCATCCAGGGCATCCTCCGCCACGGGTACTCGTCGTCACCTCGTCCGCTGGCGCCGCTCACGTCGCTCACCGAGACCGGCTCCACCGTGTACGCCGCCAACGGCCAGGTGCTCGCCACGCTCAGCGCCTCGGTCACCCGGATCCCGGTGAAGCTCTCGCAGGTCCCCAAGGTCCTCGTCACTGCCGTGCTCGACACCGAGGACCACCGCTTCTACCTCCACGGCGCCGTGGACATCCCCTCGGAGGTCCGGGCGCTGCTCCACGACAGCGCCAGCGGCGGCCTCCAGGGCGGCTCGGACATCACCCAGCAACTGGTGAAGCAGGTCTACCTCAACTCGGAACGCACGCTCACCCGCAAGATCAAGGAGGCGTTCATCGCCATCCGGCTCCAGCAGCTCTACACGAAGAGCCAGATCCTCGACGCCTATCTCAACACCATCTACCTCGGAGCCGGCGCGTACGGCGTCGAGGCCGCGGCCCGCGCCTATTGGAACGAGCCCGTCGCCGACGTGACCCTGCCGCAGGCGGCGATGCTCGCCGGGCTCATCCAGGACCCGTCCGGCTACGACCCGGTGACCGACCCGGTGCTGGCGCGGATCCGCCGCACCCAGGTCCTCGGCCGGATGCTGCACTACCACGACATAACGCGCAAGCAGTACGAGGCGGCGAACGCCGCTCCGCTGCCCACCTCCCAGAGGGAGGCGGCGACGAGCAGCTTGGGGGGCGTCGACGGCTACTACGTCGCCGAGGTGGAGAACGAGCTGCTCGGACCAGGCAGCCCGCTCGGCGGTACCCCGAGTGAGCGGTATGCGGAGGTGTTCGAGGGTGGGCTCCAGATCCACACCAACCTCGAGCCGGCGCTCCAAGCCGACGCCATCGCCGCGGTGCAGGCCATCACACCCCCCAACAACCAGGGATACCAGGAGGCGCTGGTATCCATCGACCCGCACAACGGCGCCGTCGTCGCCATGGTGCCCGGGCAGAACTTCGCCACGGAGAAGTTCGACGTCGTCACCCAGGGCCTCCGCCAGCCGGGCTCTGGGTTCAAGCTGTTCACGCTCCTGCCGGCCCTCCAACAAGGCGACAGCATCTTCGCCCCGGTCGACGCCACCTCGCCGTGCGCCTTCCCGTTCCCGGGCAACGACGGGTTGCTCAAGGCGCCGGTGCGCAACGACGTGGGCGACGGCCAGTCCGGCCCGACGACCATCGAGGTGGCGACGGCACAGTCCCTCAACTGCGCCTTCATGCGGATCGCGCACCAAGTCGGCCTGCCGACGGTGCTCGCCACGGCAGAAAGGCTCGGCGTGCCGAAGAGCGAGCTGCAGCCCTTCGCCCTGGACCCCTCCGTGGTCATCGGCGCGGCGAGCGTGTCGCCGCTGCAGATGGCGGACGCCTACGCGACCCTGGCGGACGGCGGCATCTACCACCGTCCGGCGTTCATCAAGCGGATCGTGGACCGCACCGGATCGGTCATCTACCGCCAGCCCGCCAGAGGTGTGCGCGTGATCCCCCAGAGCATCGTCGGCGAGGCGGACGCCGCCTTCCAGGCCGTCGTCCAGTCCGGCACCGGCACCGCAGCGCAGATCCCCGGCCGCGAGGTGGCGGGCAAGACGGGCACGAACAACGGCCCCACCGACGCCTGGTTCAACGGTTTCACCCCCCAGCTCGAGGCGACGGTGTGGATGGGCTACGCGCCGGCCGACAGCAGGCTGCTCCAGATCAACGGCGCCCCCGTCTACGGCGGGACCTACCCCGCCGAGACCGTGCACGCCTACCTGGCAGCGGCCCTCGCCAACTCACCGGTCGTCGACTTCCCGCCGATCGACGCCGCCACCCTGCCACCGCCGAAGCCCGTCCCGGAGGTGTCGGGGCCGTTCCCCGGCTGCGCCTGGTACAGCGGCAACCCCGGCTACGGCGCGTGCCCGCCCGCCTGCTCGCAGCTCGGGAGCTGCTCGTCGCCGAGCTACCAGTCCTGGGGGTTGGGCGTGGGGACGACTACGACCACCACCTCGGTGCCGCGCGTGCCGGGGACAACCGGGGTCACCGCGACGACCGGCACCACGTCGCCAGCATCGACAGCGCCCACATCGACAGCCCCCACATCGACAGCCCCGCCACCGACCACGCCTCCGTCCACCTCGTCGCCACCTACGAACGCCCCGCCGACCACGAGCGGGAACGGCAAGAAGTGAGCGCCCCGGCGCTCGAAGCCCTTCTCGCCGTCCAGGAGCTCGACACCACCGCGGACCAGGCTCGGCACCGCCTCGGGCAGCTGCCTGCCCGCCGCCAGCTGCAGGAGGTCCGGCAGCGCCGGCGGGACCTCGCCGCCCGGCGCTCCGAGGCCGAGGCGGAGCGCGAGGGCGTCGCCGGCCGCCAGCAGGCGCTGGAGGAGGACCTGGCGGCCACCGAGAAGCGTCGGTCCGAGGTGTCCGCTCGCCTCTACGGCGGCACGGTGAGCGCATCGCGTGACCTGCAGGCGCTGTCGGCGGAGGTCGACAGCCTGACGGTCCGCGCCTCGCAGTTGGAGGACGAGGTGCTCGCCGTGCTCGAGGAGCGGGAGCCCTTCGACGCGGCGGTCGCGCAGCTCGACGCCGAGGAAGCGGCGCTCGCTGGACAGGAGGACCAAGCGCTGGCGGCGCTCGGGTCCGCCGAGGCCGAGGCGAGCGCCGAGATGCAGGATCTCCTGGCGCGGCGGGCCGGAGCGGCCGCCGGCGTGCCCCCCGACCTCCTGGTGACCTACGACCACCTGCGGGCTCGTCTCGGCGGCGTCGGCGCCGCCCGGCTCGTCGGGGACCGCTGCGGCGGCTGTCACCTCAGCCTCCCCGCCACCGAGCTCGACCGCGTCCGCCACCTACCTGCCGATGCCGTCGTGACCTGCGACCAGTGCGGCCGGATCCTGGTCCGCTGACCGGGAGCATCACCTCCCGACCGGGACATCGCCGCCAACATCCTTAGCTGCGCTAAGATTGCGCCCGGAACAGGGCTGGAGGCGCATTCGGTGACCAAGCGACGGGCGGTGCGAGCGGGGTTGGGACGGACCTTCTCGTCCTTGCGGGTCCGGAACTTCCGCTACTACTTCGCCGGCCAGAGCCTGTCGCTCGTCGGCACCTGGATGCAGAGCATCACCCAGTCGTGGCTGGTCTTCGAGATGACGCACTCGGGGATCGACGTCGGGTTGATCACAGCCGTGCAGACGCTCCCCATCCTGGTCCTCGGCCCGGTCGGCGGCACGATCGCCGACCGCTTCGGCAAGTACCGGATCCTATTTTGGACCCAGAGCCTGGCCGGGGTCCAGGCCGGCGCTCTCGGCGCTCTCGCCCTCACCGGCAACCTGCAGCTCTGGGAGCTGTACGCCATCGCCTTCGTGCTCGGCCTCATAAACATGGTCGACAACCCGACCAGGCAGACCTTCGTCGTGGAGATGGTCGGTAGGGAGAACCTCCCCAACGCCGTGACCCTCAACTCGGTGATGGTCAACGCGGCCCGCTCCGTCGGGCCGGCGGTCGCCGGCGTGCTGATCGCCACCGTGGGGCCGGGGTGGTGCTTCGCCATCAACGCGGTGTCGTTCGGCTTCGTCGTCGCGGCGCTCGCCGCCCTCCGCAAGGCGGAGCTGGCACCGACACCCCGCGCCCAGCGCGGTCGCGGCCAGCTGATCGAGGGCTTCCGCTACGTCGCCCACCGGCCCCTGCTGCGGGACTCCCTGGTGATGATGGCCGTCATCGGACTGTTCACCTACGAGTTCCAGACGACCCTGCCGTTGCTCGCCGGGAGGACCTTCTCCGGAAGCTCAGCCACCTACGGGTTCCTCACCGCCGCCATGGGCGCAGGCGCTGTCATCGGCGGCCTCGTCGCTGCCGCGCGGCGCAACCGGAGCCCGCGCCGGCTGGCCCACACGGCGCTGGCATTCGGCCTGGTGACGCTGGCCGCTGCTCTGGCACCGTCGGTGATCGCCGAGGGGATCGTGCTGCTCGCCGTCGGAGCGGCGTCTGTCACGTTGCTGTCGCTCGGCAACGCCACATTGCAACTGGAAGCCGATCCGGAGATGCGTGGCAGGGTCATGTCGCTCTGGTCGGTGTCGTTCCTCGGCACGACACCCATCGGTGGGCCGCTGGTCGGGTTCGTGGCCGGGACCCTCGGCGCCCGCTTCGGCCTGGGGCTGGGAGCCCTCGCCGCCCTGGGCGCCGGCGTGTACGGGTGGCTGGTGCTGCCCGGGCGGCAACGGGCGCCGACCGGGTCTGCGCCTAGCGTGCCGGAGCATGCTGATCCTGGTCCGGCACGGGCGGACGGCGCACAACGCCTCCCGGAGACTGCTCGGCCGGCTTGACGTGGAGCTCGACGAGCTGGGTGAGCGCCAGGTCGCAGCCCTCGCCCACAGCACCCACCTGCAGGGCGTGCGCCGGGTGGTGACCAGCCCGCTGCAGCGGACGGTGGCGACGGCGCTCGCCATCGGCGCGGTCTGCAACGTCGAGCCTGACGTCGACGACCGATGGGTCGAGATCGACTACGGGGTCTACGACGGCCTGCCGCTGGCGGAGGTGCCCCCCTCGGTGTGGGAGGCGTGGCAGCACGACCCGGAGTGGGCGCCCGACGGTGGGGAGTCACTCGGATCGGTCGCCCGCCGCGTGCGGCAGGCGTGCACGGAGTTGTGGAACGAGGCCGCCGACAGGGACATCGCCGTGGTCAGCCACGTCTCACCCATAAAGGCGGCCCTTGCCTGGGGGATGGGGCTTTCGGCGGAGACGCCGCCCAGCTTGTTCGTGGAGGTGGCGTCACTGCACCGTATCGGCTCCGGCCGGGAGGGAGCACCCACGCTCCTGTCGCTCAACGAGACCAGCGACCGTCCAGCGGGCTGACGTATCGTCGGCACATGGTGCAGACCGAGACCCGCTCCGCCATCCCCCAGCAGCGCGCCCTGCGCACCGAGCTCCCCGGCCCCCGCAGCCGGCAGCTCGCCGCCCGGCGGGAGGCGGCCGTCGCCCCCGGCGTGAGCTCGACGCTCCCCCTCTACATCCACGACGCCGAGGGAGCCATCCTCGTCGACGTCGACGGCAACGCCCTCATCGACCTCGGCTCGGGCATCGCTGTCACCACCGTCGGCCACGCCGTGCCCGCCGTCGTGGAGGCCGTCCGTGAGCAAGCGACCCGATTCACCCACACCTGCTTCATGGTCGGGCCCTACGAGGGCTACGTCGAGGTCTGCGAGGAGCTCAACCGGCTGACCCCCGGCCACTTCGCCAAGACGTCGGCACTGTTCAACTCCGGTGCAGAGGCCGTGGAGAACGCCGTCAAGGTCGCCCGGCGGGCGACGGGCAGGGACGCCGTCGTCGTCTTCGACCACGCCTACCACGGCCGCACCAACCTGACGATGGCCCTCACCGCCAAGAACTTGCCGTACAAGGACGGGTTCGGGCCCTTCGCACCGGAGGTCTACCGGGCGCCCATGTCCTACCCGCTGCGCGACGGCGGCCTTCCCGGGGCGGAGGCCGCCCGCGCCGCCCTCGAGCAGGTGGAGCGGCAGGTCGGCGCCGACCGTGTCGCGTGCCTGCTGATCGAGCCGATCCAGGGCGAAGGTGGCTTCGTCGTGCCCGCGCCCGGCTTCCTCCCCGCCCTGGCCGACTGGTGCCGTGCCCACGGCGTCGTCTTCGCCGCCGACGAGGTGCAGAGCGGGTTCTGCCGCACCGGGCAGTGGTTCGCCTGCGAGCACGAGGGCGTCGTGCCCGACCTCGTGACGACGGCCAAGGCGCTCGGCGCCGGCATGCCGCTGGCTGCTGTGACCGGGCGGGCGGAGATCATGGCAGCCGTCCCCGCCGGCGGCCTCGGCGGCACCTACGGAGGCAACCCCGTCGCCTGCGCCGCCGCCCTCGCCGGCATCGCAACCATGCGCGACGGCGACCTGGCCGGCGCTGCCAGACGGCTCGCCGTCACGATCGAGGCGCGCCTCGGCGTCCTCGCCGACGAGTTGCCCGCCGTCGCCGAGCGCCGGGGTCGGGGCGCCATGCAGGCCATGGAGCTCGTGCGTCCTGGCAGCCTGGAACCCGACGCCGCCGCCACCAAGGAGGTCGCCGCCGCCTGTCACTCCCAGGGGGTGGTGGTCCTCACATGCGGCAGCTGGGGCAACGTGATCCGATTGCTGCCCCCGCTCACGATCTCCGACGAGCTCCTCGACGAGGGCCTCGGGGTCCTCGAGGCGGCCTGCCGAAAGGTTCTCGGGTAAGGCTTCCCGCCCTTCACGCCAGGACACGCCAGGCGCCGCTGGCTACGGCCGCGCCGCAACCTCGCGCAGCATCGGCGCCAGCGCCCGCCACTGCTCGGCAGGCACCCCCCGCCGGTCGGCGGGGAGCGGCTGGACGCACACATGGTCGGCGCCGGCGTCGAAGTGGGCACGGACCCTCGCTTCGATGGCGTCGTCGTCCCCCCAGGCGACGATGGCGTCGACGAGGCGGTCGCTACCACCTCCGGCGAAGTCCTCCTCGGAGAACCCGAGGCGGCGAAGGTTGTTCTGGTAGTTCGGCAACCGGACGTAGACCTCGGTGTGCATCCGCCCGACATCTCTCGCCCGGACAGGGTCGGTCTCCCGCAGCACCGCCTGCTCGACGCAGAGGAGGCCCACGTCGAGCACCTCGCGGGCCGTGGCGGTGTGCTCGGGCGTGACGAAGTACGTGAGGGCGCCGTCCGTGCGCTCCTCGGCCAGCGCCAGCATCCGGGGGCCGAGCGCGGCGAGGACCCGCCGGACGGGCGTCGCCGGCCGGAACGCCGTGTAGGGAGAGGTGTCCATGACGTCGAGGTAGCGCCGCATGGCATCCAGAGGGCGGCGGTACTCGTGGCCGCGCAGGTCCTCGACAAGCGTGTGATGGCTCACGCCAAGTCCGAGCAGCACCCGCTCGGGGAACGCCTCGGTCAGCGCCTTGACGCCACCCGTCATGGTCACGGCGTCGCGAGCCCAGATGCTGGCGATACCTGTCGCCCCGACCAGCTGGCGGGTGGAGTGGAGCATCGCGCCCAGCGCGACGAACACATCTCGCCCGGCGACCTCGGGCACCCACAGCACCCCGTACCCCAGCTCCTCGAGCTCGGCGGCGCGCTCGCAGGCCCCGGCGAGGGGCGCCGCGTCGAGGGAGCCGGTCCACAGGCCCAGCCGCGGCAGGGCGAAGGCGGTCGTCTCCATGAAGCCGACACTAGGCGCTTGGGGCCTAGGGTGATCGCCGGTGGCGGGCGCCACCCCTGGCCGTCGCTCCGGCCGGGCGTCGACCGGAGGTGCCGGATGCGCGTCGTCGTCAACTACGACCTCTGCGAGAGCAACGCCCTCTGCATGGGCAAGGCTCCGGAGGTGTTCGCGGTGCGTGACGACGACCTCCTCTACGTCCTGCAGGAGGAGCCGCCCGAGGAGTTGCGGGCCAAGGTGGAGGCCGCGGCCGCTGCCTGCCCCAAGCAGGCGATCACCATCCAAGGTTGACGGCTCCCGTGGGTGGCGGCGGTCGGTGGCGGTGACGGCTCCCGCCGGTTACGGCGGTCGGTGGCGGTGACGGCGGCCAGCCGCCTCGCCGGTCGCCTGGCCCGCCTCCGGCCCGCCGAGCACGACGACCTGCTCGTCGAGCGCGACCTTCCCATGGCGACCGACGACGGCGTCGTGCTGCTCGCCGACCGCTGGGCGCCGGCGGGGGTGGATGCGACCACCGTCCCGGTGATCCTTCTCCGCTCGCCCTATGGCAGGCGGACCTTGGACCTGGTGGGGCGGCTCCTCGCCGAGCGGGGCTACCAGGTGGTGATCCAGAGCGTCCGGGGCACGTTTGGGTCCGGCGGAACCTGGATCCCGTTCCGCAACGAGCGTGCCGACGGCTACGCCACCTTCCGCTGGATCGCCGGCCAGCCGTGGTGGAGCGGCGTGGTCGCCACGTTCGGCCCGAGCTACCTCGGGCTCACCCAGTGGGCCGTGGTCGACGACCCACCGCCCTCGCTGCGGGCCATGGCACTAGCGGTCACCTCTGCGGCGTTCCGCCACGCCGTCGTCTACACCGGCGGCACCTTCGGCCTGGAGACGGGGGCGACGTGGCTCACCTTCCTCGAGCACCAAGAAGGCGGGTGGCGAGCTGCCCTGGCGGCCCAGCTGCGATCCCGCCGCGGGCTGGCAGCCGCCTACACGACCCTGCCCCTGAGCGATGCCGAGGCTGCAGGCATCGGGCGCCGCATCGACTACTACCAGGACTGGCTCGTCCACGAACGGCCCGACGACACGTGGTGGGACCCGGTGGAGTTCGGCAAGGACGTCTCGCGGATGCCGCCGGCAGCCTTTGTCGGGGGGTGGTACGACATCTTCCTGCCGTTCCAGCTGGACGACTACGCACGCCTGCAGTCCGCCGGCCGGGACGTGCGCCTGACGATCGGACCGTGGACCCATTCCAGCCTCCGCCTGTCGGCGGCTGGCCTGGCCGACGCATTGGACTGGTTCGACGCCCACCTCCGCGGCGGGTGCGGGTGCGTCCCGGGTGAGCTGCCTCCGGCCGGTTGGTCGCGGCCGGTCCGTGGGTCGCGGCCGTTCCGTGGGTCACGGCGGGCCGGCGGTGGCGGGGTGGCCGGCGGTGGCGGGGTGGCCGGCGGTGGCCCCGCGGGGCGGAGCCTGGTCCGGCTCCAACTGCTAGGGACCCGACGCTGGATCGGCCTCGACACATGGCCGCCGCCCGCCCAATCCGTCCGGTGGTACCTGCACGGCGGCGGGGTGCTCAGCCGGGTGCTGCCCGGCCCGTCGACCCCGACCCGCTACCGGTGGGATCCCGCCGACCCTACGCCCGGGCTCGGCGGGGCGTCGCTCGACCCGCTCCGGGCGGGAGGAAGGAACCAGCGCCGCCGGGAACAGCGCGCCGACGTCGTCACCTTCACGAGCGATCCACTGCCGGCCGGGTTCGTCCTCGCCGGCCCGGTGTCGGCCGAGATCTGGTTGCGGTCGTCCAACTGGTTCACGGACCTGTTCGTCCGGCTCTGCGACCTGCGCCCCTCGGGCCGGTCGATCAATTTCACCGACGGGATCCTGCGCCTGGAGCCGGCTGGCGCCGGCGGGGTCGTGCACGCGGCGAGGGAGGCGGGCGGCGGGGTGGCGCACATGGGGACAGAGGCGGATGGCGACGTGACCGACATGGGTGACGGAACCGTGCGTGTCCGCGTGCGCATGTGGCCGATCGGTGTCCGGCTCGGCGGCGGGCATCGG
>JAKAQB010000211.1 GCA_021811865.1 Actinomycetes bacterium
CGATCTGGCAGACTGGAGCCGCGACGGGCGGGGGGCGGCCTCAGCCGAGGCGACGGGTTGCCGGCCGGCTGGCGAGCGTGACCGTCGCCACCTCGTGCTTGCCCGTGGCAGTGACCCACTCCACCTTCTCCCGGGTGCCCGGCGACACCTGGATCACGTCGATCGCCAGTGTGCGGGCCGAAGCCACGGTGCGTGTGCCGAATCCCGTGATCGTGTCCCCCTTCACGATTCCGGCCCTCGCGGCGGGCGACGACGCGACCACACCCTCGACGTGCGCGCCCGATGTGGTTGTGAGAGAAGGTGTGGTGGCGATCCTCACGCCGAGGAAGCCGCCACGACCAGCAGCTGTGAACGGGGGGATGCGTGGGGTCGGTACGCCTGCGCCGTTCCGAGCCGATGCCGGGACGCTCGCGCCGCCCCACACGCTGTAGCCGATCCCGAGGCCCAGCGCGACCATCGCGATCGTCGCGATGAGCCCGCCGACGACCACCCAGGAGAGCGGGTGCCGTCGGGGTTGCGCCGGCGGGGCGGACCCCGTTGGCGGTTGCATCGGTCCACCGGGCCATCCTGGTCCTCCCCAGCCGTACCACTGGGGTGAGCCCGCCCACGGCGGAGCCCCCCAGCCAGGCATCGACCACGGGGGCGCTGCACCGGCAGGCGGGGGCGCTGCACCGGCAGGCGGGGGCGCTGCACCGGCGGGCGGGGGCGCTGCACCGGCGGGCGGGGGCGCTGCACCGGCGGGCGGGGGCGCTGCACCGGCGGGCGGGGGCGCTGCACCGGCAGGCGGTGGGCCGCCCGGAGGCATCGGCTGCGCGGCCCGGGACGTCGAATCCGCTGCACCGGCACGGGGCTCCGTGCCGATGCGCCACCACTCGGCCGACGCTGGCCGCTCCGGTTCCGGCTGGCCCGGTCCCGGGCCATCGGTCTCGTGGAGCCGAAGGGCCTCGCCCCTCGCCATCTCGAGCTCCTCGCTCGAGGACTCGTCGACCGCCTCGCCTTCCGGCACGCCGGGAGGTACTTCGGACATCGGGGCCTCCGTTTCTGCCAACACCTCATTCGATTACAGCTCCCTTCGATAAGAGCCCCCGCAACGGGGCCTAAGAAGATGAGAAGTAGCCGGATCTGGTGATGCGTGTCCCGCCGGTGGGGACAGAGGTCCCTGGCCGCATGGAGGAGAAAGAGGCCAGGCTGGGCGGCGTGCTGGTCCTCAGATGACCACGCTCTTGCCCATCGCGATCGTGGTGCGCTGGGGTGCCTGGATACCGGCCACTCAGGCCCGTCGGGGCGTCCCTCAGCGTACCCGGACGCTGTGCGCGGCTGCCGGCAACCTCGCCTTCGCCGCCGGGGCGTTCATTGGCGGGCAGTGGCCGCCTGACAATGGGATGGCGCGCGTTCTGGCTGCCCATCGCAGGCGGCGTCGTGTGGGCCGCGGGCAGCACCTTCGCTTTTCGCGCTTCGCAGCTCATCGGACTTGCGCGAGCCGGCGGTTCGTGGACGCCACTCAACATCGTCATTGCGTTCGTGTGGGGAGCCGCATTGTTCGGGCAGCTCTCCGGACTGCCCGTAGGACGCCGGGCGCTGCTCGGCGCCGGAGTGGCACTGGTCGCAGCTGGCCTGCTCGTCGTCGTGCGATCCCAGGAGGCAGGGGTCCCCGGGGCGTCCGGCAGCGGGAGCGGCGGGGGCGGCGGGAGCAGAGCGGGCGGGGAGGCGGCGGGGGCGGCGGGAGCAGAGCGGGCGGGGAGGCGGTACACCGCCCAGCTTGCCGCGGGTGTCCTCTTCGGCGCGGGCAACCTCGCTCTGCTCGCCCTGGTCGCCAGGGTGGGAACCGGGGCCGGCTTCACCATCGCCCAGCTCAGCCTGGTCCTCAACGCCGCGATCGGGATCTGGGTGTTCAAGGTGCCGCTCCCAGGCTCCCGGGCGGCTCATCGTGTGTTGACCGGCGTCGTGATCGCGGGCACCGGTGGCTGCCTGATCGGCCTCCTGCACGAGTCGACGTCACGACGCAGCGGCCCTCGAGCTGCTCGCCGTCGGTTGCTCGCACGCTCCGGCCGCGACCGCGAGACGTAGGGCACGACGTCGATAACGTCGAGGGAGTGGCCTTCTATCGCAGCCAGGTGCTCCCTCGCCTGGTCGATCGGGCGCTGGGCACCCCCGACATCGGGAACTGGCGCGCCGAGGTGGCGGCGGGGCTCCACGGAAGGGTGGTCGAGATCGGATTCGGGTCGGGGCTGAACGTCGAGCACTACCCCGCAGAGGTCGAGGCTGTGCTGACCGTCGAGCCGGCAGCCGCCGCCATGAAGCTGGCCAGGAAACGGATCGCGGCGAGCCGGGTCGCCATCGAGCACGTCGGCGTGGACGGCCAGTCGATGTCGATCGCAGGGGCAAGCTGCGACACGGCGCTCTCGACCTTCACGCTGTGCACCGTTGCGCAACCGGCGGCAGCCCTGAGCGAGATCTTCCGGGTGCTCCGGCCTGGTGGCACCTTGCACTTCCTCGAGCACGGGATCTCACCGGATCCAACGGTCGCTGCCTGGCAGCGACGGCTCGAGCCGTTGCAACGGCTCCTGGCTGGCGGCTGCCACCTCACCCGCGACCCCGCCACGATCGTGACCCGGGCGGGCTTCCAGCTCGGGCGCTGTGACCACGCATACGCGAAGGGGCCCAAGCCCTGGAGCTACCTCACGTTGGGAGTCGCCAAGAAGCCCCGCTGAATCCCGAGAGCTCGAGCGCTCACCCGAGGAGAGCGGAGCCGACTGGTCTCGTCACCGTCT
>JAKAQB010000212.1 GCA_021811865.1 Actinomycetes bacterium
CCGCATTCAGACTGCGAAAGGTGTCAAGGGACAGTAGGAATTCCCACTAGGCGGACAGCAATCCTCCTCTTCCACGGACAGCAGATTTCCATGTGGGCGGACAACTGATCTCCGTTCGTCTCACTTGAGCGGCACCACCCCCTTGCCGGCCATGGCTTCCACAAGCCGCATCGAGGAGCCCTCCGTCAAGACGACGTGGGCGTGGTGCATGAAGCGGTCGACACCGGCAGAGGCGAGACCCTTGGGCATGATCGAGTCGAAGCCGGACGGGTGCAGGTTCGAGGTCAAGATGACGCTCGTGCGCTCGTAGGCACCGTCGACCGTCCGGTAGAAGGCCTCGGCCGCCTCCTGGCCGGCGGGCAAGATTCCGATGTCGTCGATGACCACTAGGTCGGCCCGGCAGATGCGGGCGATCACCTTGGCCACGCTGGCGTCGACCTTGGCCCGGCCCACGGCCAGGGCGAGCGACTCCAAGGTGAACCACGAGGCCCGCATGCCGGCGTCGATGGCGAGATGGGCCAGTGCCTCGGCGAAGTGCGACTTGCCCGTGCCCGACGGCCCGGCGATCGCCAGGTTCTCCGCCCTTCTCATCCACTCCAGTGTCCGCAGCGCCGACTGGCTGGCCACCGGGATGGAGGAGTCGGACTCCCGCCAGGAGTCGAAGGTCTTGCCGGCCGGCAAGCCGGCCGACTTGCGCCGGATCGCCCGGGTGGCGGCGTCGCGACCCCTGGCCTCTTCTTCGAGCACCGCCCGCAGCACCTCGGCCGGATCCCAGCGCTGCGAGCGGGCGGTGGCGAAGACCTCCTCTGCACAGCCGCGCACATAGGGCAGTCGCAGGCGGCGCAGCAGTGCCGAGACGTCGCCGGGGAGCGGCCGTGCCTCTGCGCGGGTCACCGGTTCCACCGCAGCAGGCCAGCGGCACAGCGCTCGAGTTGAGCCGCCAGGTGGGAACCCTCCCCGGGCCCTATGACGACGCCGTGCTCAAGGTCTTGGCTCAGCCGGGCGGCCAGGTGATCCAGGTACTCCGATATCTCGATGACCTCGGCCATCGGGAGAGTGACCTTGCTCATCGTCCGTATCCCTCCCAGCAGCCCGTGCCCGTCTGGGCCGAGAAGGCCTCGTCGGCGATGACGAGCTCGGAGACCGAGTCGTGGGACTCGAGGTGCGAGACGATGGAGGCGAGGTCGCCGTCGGCGAAGCGGCCGGCCATCGCCGCGGTGCCGAGCGCCCTGTCGAGGAGATCCGAGCCGACGAGGCAGGCGAGCGAGACGGCCTCGGCCATCTTGGAGCGGAGGCGGCCGACTCCGCTGGCGGCGGCCTCGCGCAGCCAGCGTTCGGCGCCGTCGCCGAGGGCCAAAAAGGCCCTCTCCTCCTCGGTCTCGGGGCGCAGCTGGCGGGTCTTCGGCCCGTTGCCGGGCTCGTGGCCCGGGTAGTGGGCATCGTCGATGCGCGGGTGGCCCGGCGTCGAGAGCTCGTGGCGGCATATCTCGCGCAGCCCGTTGGCGGTCTTTCCGACGATGACGAGCTCTTCGCCCTGCACCCGGCAGTGGACGGCTTGGCCGACATGGCCTGGCGGCGTCGAGTAGCGGACCGAGCCCCAGCGGACCGTCTGGTCGTCGCGCACCATCCTCGTCTCGCCGAGGGCCACGACATAGGGCTCTTTCGGCAGGGCGTGCAGGCGGGCCTGCTCCTCGGCGAGCATGTCGGTGGGCGGGCGCTTGGTCTCGGTGTGGGGGCGGGCGTTGACCGTCGCCATGACGGAGAAGCAGGCGACTTCGAGTGCGGCGAAGCTCGCGTAGTCCTCGAGCAGGTTGGCCTTGGTCGGCACCAGGTCTGCCTTGGCGATCTTGACGGTCGACTCCGAGCCGCCCTTGGTCTCGGGGTCGTAGGGCACGCAGGTCTCCACCTTCATGCCATAGTGACAAGCCGCTGCGACCATCTCGGGGTGGCGGACGGGCAGGCCGCAGACGTGGTCGGTCGTGACCGTGCGCTCGTTGTCGGTCAAAAGGTACGTCGGGGCGCCCCCGATCGTGCGCAGCGCCTCGTCGATGCAGGCGATGGCCGTCGGGATCTTCTTGTCCCAGGTCGGGATGATCACCCTGAAGCGGCTCCAGGCCACCCAGGCGCAGAACAAACACGTCTTCCGCCCGCCGATCAGAGGGCCGTCGCCCCAGTCGTACTGCATCCACATGCCCGGTTCGGGCACCCAGGGCCGGTACGTGCGGCGCCTGCCCGCCCTGTAGGCGGCCTTGGCCTCGGCGACTGCCCGCCTAGTCGTGCGCTCGTCGCCGGCAAAGCCCATGGGGACGAGGTGGTCGTCGTGGGCGACGTCGGCCCGGATCATCCCCTCGGACCTCTCCACCAGCTCCTCGATCTTCTCGAGGTAGGCGTCGACGAGCCTCGGGCGCCGGATCGGGTCGAGCGGGTTGCGACCGCCGTCGCGTGCTTGTACGTAGCGCTGGACGGTCTTCGGGTCACAGCCCGCCAGCTCGGCTGCCGAGTGCGGGCAGCGCGTCAGATCGAAAGCTTCGAGAATCTCCATGATCTCCCTGTCAGTCTTTGTCACGGTCACCTCGGTGGGTCGGGTTCGTAGGCCAGAACCCACGAGCCAACCCGCCGGGGTGGCCGCAGCGGTGGATACCTCACTCAGATGGAGATCTGCTGTCCGTGTACCGGGAATTCCCGTGTCCGCCAGCATGGAGTTCGGTGTCCGCCTGCAGGGAGTATCTACTGTCCGCTCTCACGTTGCGCGGAGGAGGTGGGAT
>JAKAQB010000083.1 GCA_021811865.1 Actinomycetes bacterium
TATTTATGGTGGCCCGCCGGCCATTGAGCTCTACACCAGGAAGCGGTACACCGATGGTGCGGGCGTCGCCGAACCGGTAATGGGCGCTGGTCGCAGCGGGCGCCGTCTCGGTAGTTCCCCAGGAACCGGTGACCGCTACCTCATGACCGGCCACCTCCCGGGCCAACCGCTCCAGCCGCTCGCACAATGCCGGCGGCAGCGCGGCAGCTGCGTTGAACACGACGCGCAGCCGGGAGAAGAAGCGCTGTGCGAGGTCCGAGTCACGCTCCAACGCAGGAACGAGCTGGCCATAGCCCGCCGGGACGTTGAACGAGATGGTAGGCGCGACGTCGCGGTAGTTGTTCAGCGAACGATCGAACAAGCCCGGCGTCGGCCGGCCGTCGTCGATGTAGAGAGTGCCCCCATGGGCAAGCACCATGTTGACGTTGTGATTTCCCCCGAAGGTATGGCTCCACGGCAGCCAGTCGACCAATACCGGCCGCTCAGCATCGAGAAACGGCCAGACCTGTGCAATCATCTGCTGGTTGGTGGTCAGCATTCCCTGCGTGTTCACCACGCCCTTCGGCGTACCGGTCGAACCTGAGGTGAACAACACCTTGGCGACCGTGTCAGCCCGAACCGCGGCGAATGCCCGCTCAGCTTCGTCAGTCGCCGTCGTCGTGATCAGTGTGTCCAACATGTGCTCGGGCGGGCCGCCGCCGCGGCTGAGGACTGTTGCCCCGCTGCCGAGTGCCTTGAGCGCCAGGCCGAACGTGGTGGCGTCTTCGACGTACACCGCGCCGGGGTGCAGCAACTCGTCGATGATCTTGAGCCGCCGGTGATCGCTGCTCTGGAGCGAATAGGCCACGCTGACTGGTGCAACCGGAACGCCGACACACAGCGCTCCCAGCGTGACGAGCAGATGGCCGATCGAGTTGCCCGATAGCACCAGCAAGGGCCGCTGCACCGACAGCCCGCGGTCAAGCAAGGCCTGTCCGATGGCCGTCGCCTGTGCCCATGCAGCTCCGTAGCTGATCCGGCGCCATTCGCCGTCGGGCCCGCGCTCAGCGGCGAGGAGGTGCGCAGGGTCTTCCCCAGCCCACCGCCGCAGCCAGTGCCCGACTCCAGGGACCGACTCCCCGAGCGGGTCGGTCGAACGCAACAGGATCGCGCCGTCTCGGCGCCGTTCGCGCACGACAGACGGTGCCGCGAACAGCATCATGGCGCCGTGCCTCCGCGCGCCTCGGACACCCAGTCACACAACACTCGCAGGTCCGTTTCCCGCGGGAGGTGCCCTGGCGTGGCCACCACGCCCTCCTGCGCTGAGGGAGCATCGAGCGGCACTCGCCTGGTTGCCGTTATCCGGTGCGCCGGCTGCGGAGGCGACAAGAGCGAGCCCCGACCACTTCCGCGGTTCTATCCCGGCGTCGTTGACACGGTCAAGAAGCGGTTCGGGTGCCTGGGCGATACTGGCTTCGGCACGTGCTATGCACCCGTGGCCAGTCGTCGCCACCGCCCTGGCAGCGTCCATCCGAAGCTTGTCATGGAGTGCTGCGGGCGCTACGAGGAAGGAAGGCTGAGGAAGGCGTGTGTGAGCACGTCGAAGGTGAAGACAGCTCCGTCTCGCGCGGTCAGCGTGAGCGTCGGGCCGTGAGCCCTCGTGAGCGTGAGCATGCCGTCTTTGACCGGACTCGGATAGGCCTCGAGACTCGGCGATGCAGCGCGACTCCCGGACAGCACGACGACGACACCTTGGCGGAGATCGCGCCCTTCAGCCCCTGCGTAGACGTCGTAGGTCACCCCGTCGAACCTGTTCCACCATGCCGTCTTGGTGAGGTAGTCCGCACTTGAGAACGGCCCGATGAGCTCGCGGTTGATCTTTCCGGCGGGGATGTCGGCCAGGTGGTTGCTCGCCGGCGCCACCGGGATGGGCCGGAAGATCCCGGTCTTGGACGCTGGCCTGCGAAGGGTGTGGGAGGAGCCCACCGCCTGAGAAGGGGACGCGTTGCATGCAGCCAGCAGGACGACGCCAACCGTGACAGCGGCGGTCGCCACCGAGTGACCAAGGAGCCTCCGCATGATCGTCACCTCCCTCCTCTGACCCTCGGGCGACCTCATCGAGCGTGCCCTCGAGGCCTTGGTAGGCGAAGAGGGCCTGCCGACCCATGATCGGCGAGATTCCGACCGGGGGCGGTGCATCCCAGAGGGCATAGAGGCCTCCGACGGCGACCAGCATGCAGAACGACCGAGGCACTTGTGGAAGCTTCACCGAAAGCGAGCGCACCGCCTCGCGGGTGCTCGGGCTGCTCGCTGTGGGAAAGTTCGAGCTCGCGGCGACGAAACCTGCGCTGACGGGCGGATAGCGCACCAGAGCGGGCGCTACCCCTGCCTCGTGGCGAAGGAGAACGCGGGCTGCCTGCGGGAAGTAATGGTGGCAGTCTCCGCACGTCGTTCGCAGGCGGGCCCCCGCGACCGAAGGACTCGACGCGCGGGACTCCCTTGAGCGAGCAGGGCACCGCGGAGACACGGGCGAGGTCGATGCCGAGGAGCGCGGTCCCGGCCGCACCGGAGGTTCCGAAGACGCTCACGCACAGCTCGCTCGCCGCGCACGAGCTGACGGCGGTCCCGCCGAGGTCGTGGATGTCGACGTCGACGTGGTGCTCGATGGGGAACCGGATCCCACGGCGGTCGAGGTCGAGCATCCGGCGAAAACGCCACCGAGAGGCACCACGGTCGCCAGCAGGCCAACTCGATCCCACACCGCACGCCCTTCCTCTTCACCGGTTCCTCAGTGTTATGACGCCCCGGTCTGGCCCGATCTTGCACGCAGCGGGATACTGAAGCGATGGACGGGAGCACCCAAGGCAACGACGATCTCGCCGAGCGGGTACGGGCCGCGCTCTGTGATCGGGACCTTCAGGCCTTCGGCGCGCTGCTCAGTGACGAGGTTCGCTGGGGTTCCGACGGCCACCCACGCGCGTGTCGGAACCGGACCGACGTGCTCGCCACGTTCAGCCGCCTCATGAACGAGGGTGCAGAGGGTGAGATCACCGAAGTCGCCACCGGAACAAATGGCATCCTCTGCCGTCTTGCTGTCACGTGGCCTACCCCGTCCGATCACCCCGAGGACCGAGACATCTTCCACGTCTACCTCGTCGCCACCGGCAAGATCGTCGAGATCCGGCGATACGACGATCGAGCATCCGCGGCCGAGGTCGCCGGGATCGGTGACTAGAGACAGGGAGCCGCCGCGAGCTCGCCAGTCGAGGCCGAGCCTTCAGCCGGTTGGGGCGATCCTTGCCGTCATCGGCCTGGAGCTTTGCAGTGAGCCCCCGACCTAGTGGGCTGACACACCGTCCCTGAGCGCCGTTTCACCCGGGGGAGAGCGCCGATCTTCCCGGCGTCGGTGCATGTGCACGAAGCGGCGCTACGAACGGCGTCGGCACATCGCGGCTATGGAAGGCGCCGGTACATCACATGCAGTCCGACCAAGCCGTGCTCTGCGTGGTCGAACGCCTCGGGCACCGTGGCCAGCACGTCGAAACCGAGCGACTTCCACAGGTGCACTGCAGCCTGGTTTGTCTCGACGACGGCGTTGAACTGGATCGCCCGGTATCCCTCGCGGCGAGCCCAGTCCAGCACCTCGTTCGCCAAGGCCCGTCCAACCCCACGGTTGCGCTGATGGGGGTCAACCATGAAGCTGGCTGTGGCGACATGGCTGCCGCGGCCCGGCCGGTTGGGTCCCATCGTGGCCGTGCCGACGACCACCCCGTCCGCCCCGACGGCGACGATGGTCCGGCCGGGAGCCTTGGTCATCCAACACGAGCGAGCCTGGTCGCTCGAGAGATCGTCGGGGTACGCGTAGGTTCGACCGGCGGCGACGATCTCGGAGAAGAACGGGTAGATCGAGGGCCAATCCTTGTCGTCCGTCGCGTCCCTGATGAGCATGGCTGCGACCGTAACGGATGCACCTCCACACCGGTTCCCGACCGGACGCAGGGCTCAGGCGGTCATCGCCAGAGCTCCCCGCCGGGCCACCCGGGCCGACACCGCGCATCGGACTCCCACGATCCCCGCTTCGCTGCGTCGGAGAGGCCGTGCTCCTGAAGCACGACGCCGGGCTCCGCCGGCACACTCACGACATCGCTGAGGGTGGGGCCGGCGATGCGATCGCCAAGTGCAGTACGGCTCCGGTGGGCGGATTGTGAGGACGAGTGCCCTACGACGTGTGTGCCCTCAGCTCGGCCTCGCGCAGCTTCTTCACCATTGCCGCAAGCAGCTTCCAGCCGATGGCACCGTTGCTCTCGACCAGCGGGCGGAAGTCCCAGAACGTGAGCCCGTGGCAGACGAGGGTGGTTCGCGCCGAGACAGTGGCCGATCGCGGCCCCTCGTCGATCAGGGCGATCTCGCCGAAGTAGTCGCCGGGCCCGAGCGTGGCGCGCTGCTCGCCGCCGACGGTGACCGTCGCTTCGCCTGCCTCGATCAAGAAGAAGGCGGCGCCTTGCGTGCCTTCCCTGATCAGCGTCTCACCCTCGGCAAAGCGGCGCTGCTTCAGTAGCCGCGCGATCTGCTCCCTTTCGTTCTCGTCAAGGTCGGCGAAGAGGGGAACGGCCTTCAGGGCGGCGGCGCGGTCCGCGATGCCGTTCTCCGTCGGTGGGGGTGCAGGCTTCGGTCGACCCGTCGTCGTCACCGCCCGGCACTGGAGGAGGTAGAGGGTCCCATCGGCAAAGGCCCACTCGACGTCCCGGCCGGGCCCGTAGACCTCCTCGCATCGGGTGGCGAGGTGCTCGAGAGCTCCGAGCCGCTCGTCGTCAAGACACAGCCGCTTCCCGAGCTCGTCCGACAGCGCTTCCTCGACCGTCCCACCGCTCGGAAGTGGCCGGATGGCCAGCTGCTTGCGTCCCGGTTTGCGCTCGAGCACGGTCCCGGAGCGGTCGATGCGGAAGTGGTCCGGGATCACAAGGCCCGCCACGACGGCCTCGCCGAGACCCCAACTCGCCTCGACGACCCGCTCGTCGGCATGGGTGACCGGGTTTTCGGTGAACAGCACGCCGGCCACATCGGGGTCGAGGAGCGTCTGGACGACGACGCCGACACTCGGACGGGTGAAGAGTCCGACCCGCTTGCGGTAGGAGATGGCGGAGTCCGAGTTGGCCGACCACCAGATCTCCGTCAGCGCCGGGACGAGCTCATCAACAGACGGGACGTTCAACAGCGTCAGATGCTGGCCCGCGAAGCTCGCCTCGGCGCCGTCCTCGTCGGCGGCGGACGAGCGGACGGCGAGCGGCGTCGCGAGCCGCTCGACCGCCTCGGTGACGGCGTCGATGGCCTCCTGTTCTCCGGCAGCCACCCTCTCGACCACCGAGCCCGACAGGGCGACACCGGGCGGCACCGGCAGACCGGCGCCCAGCGCGGCGCCGAGACCGACGGCCTTGGACCCGAACAGCGCCGCCTCGCGCGCCCGTTCGAGGGGGACGATCTCCTTCACGAGAGCAGCGTCACCTCACCGGCCTCACCGTCGACCCTGACCCGCATGCCGTCTGCGATGCGGTCGGTCGCGTCTCTCGTTCCCACCACTCCCGGGATGCCGTACTCCCGGGCGACGATCGCCGAGTGGGAGAGGAGGCCGCCGCTGTCGGTGACGATGGCACCGAGCAAGGGGAGGAGGATGTTGAACGCCTCTGAGGTCGCCCCGGTCACGAGAACGTCGCCCTGGAGGATGCGACCGAACTCAGTCGGCCCCGACACGACCCGTGCGGGGCCTTCGTACACGCCCTGGCTGGCGCCGAGACCGTGCAGCACATTCTCCTCGTGCTCCGGCTCCGCGCTGCCGAAGATCGATCCCATGGCGAACCCGATCGCGTGCATCAGCCGGGCCGCATCGGGTGGGAGCCCGGAAGTATCCGGCAGTGGCCCGGGAGGTGGGCCGAGCACGGGCGGGGCCGTCTTCGCGGTGTGCGTCGCCCGATAGCTCGCCCGGGAGGCGAGCTCGTCCGCAGATGGCCCGACGGAGGAGGAGACCAGTGAGCACATCTCTCCGATCGTTGCATCCACGACGTGCTCGACGTCGTGGATGCGCCCGTCCCCGGCCAGGCGTCGACCGGCGGCGAGAGCTGCCCGACGCATGAGGCCCGATGCCCAGATGTCGCTGTAGACGCCCCGCTCGTCGCGCAGCCGGTAGGTGAGTCGCGCCTCGCCGAGCAGGTCGTCGAACTGCGCCCGATGCTCAGCCGGCACGCTGTCCCGGGTGTCTGCGATCCGGTCCTCGAGGTCGTCCTCCGAGTCGGCCTGTCCGGCCACGGCACCGCGGATCGCCCGCAACAGCGCATCGGGCAGCTCGAGCGCCAGTGGCTCGCAGATGTCGAAGCCGTCGAGAAGCCGGAAGCCGACGAGCGCGAGGTAGCCCGACACGGCCTCCCCGACCTCGCCCGGGTACGCCCGGAGCGACGCCAGCAGCTCAGCCGGATCGCCCTGTGAATCGAGGACCGCGAGGGCGGAACGGTCATCGCGCAGAGCTCTCACGCATCGTTCGAGCTCGGCCGAGCTTCCGGCGGACACCGGCGCCGAACCGCGCAGCAACCCGAGCAGCTGTGCGGGCGGACGGCCTGTCCACTCGCTGACGTGCACGAGGAAGTCCCCGGTCGGTACCACGGCCGACCCCGTGTGCGCCATGTGCTGGCGGATCATGGCGGCGTGATGATCGCGACAGCGGATGAGATAGGACGCGAGCTGCTCGTCCGACAATCCGTCCGGTTCGACTGCCTGGATCTCCCGGTGCGCCGCGATCGAGGCGGGCTTGCGCTGCTCCTCCCAGTCGCGCAGCTGCTGGCGCCACAACTTGTTCCGCACGACCTCCTCGGCACGAGCGAGGCGCCGAGGCACCTCGGCATCCTCGACGAGCTGGGTCTGGTTATAGGCGAAGCCGTTCAGGTACCTCGTCCAGATGCCGTCGATCAGCATCCCGAAGAAGCTCGCCATGTCGTGGGTTCCGGCCGCGAAGGGCTCGGGATGGGTCTCCGCCCAGTACCGGGTGACCGGGCGAGGGAAGTGAACCGGATCGAGGGTCCAGGTCCCTGGTCCGGGTGGGTCGAAGGGGAGTTCGGTCGCGACGTCCGAGCCAGCCATAGCGACCCTTTCGATCGGGAGAGGTTGCGGACAGTTGCTTGCGGAATTATCGACGCCGCCGGCCCGGGCCGCAAGGGGGAAGAGCCCGCCCTTTCCGAGGCGAGGAGATCGTGGATCTCGCTGTCGGCGTCACGGGCGATGTCGGGCTTTTTCACAGCCGGTGACAGCGTCGCAACCGACGGCGGGGACCGGGGGCCTGTGGTCGCCAACGTGGCTGTCGTCCTCTCCGCACGGAGGGTCGAGAGAGTCGCGCTGCAGCAGGGAAGTGTCCGATCCGCGCCGAGGAGGCCGACCGGGGTATGGCCTCGAGAGCCGGTCACCACCGGGGAGTGCAGCCGGGCCTTCGGCGATCCTCAGGACCCGACCCGGCACCGCCGGAGGGGACGGGTTGTCCGGGGTCGCCGTGCCGGTGTCGAGACGGGCTCACATGAAGGGAACGATTCCCGGGGAGCGCCGATCCCGGCTGACCGTGTGACGCCGATGGGCTGATCCGTAACATGGCAGCGATGGAGATGGGATGCGCCGGCTGCGAGTGCGTGATCGACCGTGGAGTGAGGGTCGTGGTGTGCGCCGACGACCACTGTTGTTGCTCCTCTCTCCCGATCGCTGAGACTGCACGACCCGCCGAGCAGCCGACGAGCGAGTAGAGGCGTCCTCGCTGCCGTTCGCGCGCGGGCGGGTCTGCTCGCATCGCCGATGCGCAGCGCACAGCGCCGCACGGCCGGCGCTCGAAGGACCGGTCACGACGGCGCGCCCGCCGAGCGGCCTCGGTGCGCCGGGATCGAGCTCACGCGTCGTCTCACCGGGGCATGCACGGCCGCGGTCGAAGGGAGGCGTCAGCTGGTCTCGATGTCGCCCCGTGCGCCCTCAGCCGGCGGCCTGGGCAAGGGTGAGCCGGAAGTCGCCCTGCTCGTCGACCCAGGCGTGTCGCGGGCAGAGGCCGGCGCCGGCCAGCTCACCGGCGAGCTGGCCGGCGGTGAACTTGGCCGAGATCTCGGTCAGGATCTCCTCGGCCGGCTCGAACCTGACGGCGACGCCGAGGTCGCCGACGGTGACCGTGTGGGCCCGGCGCGCCCGGAGCCGCATCTCGATCCAGCCTTCGGCGTCGTCCCAGACGACGCAGTGCTCGAAGGCGCCCGGGTCGAAGTCGGCGTTCAGCTCGTGGTTGATGACCGACAGAACGTTGCGGTTGAAGGCGGCCGTCACTCCGGCGGCATCGTCGTAGGCGGCGAGCAGCCTGGCGGGATCCTTCCTCAGGTCGGTGCCGACGAGCACGTGACCCTCCCGACCGATGCCGCTCTCGAACTCGCACAGCAAGTCGTGTCGCTCGGGTGGCGTCAGGTTGCCGATCGTCCCGCCGAGGAAGACCCACAGCTGTCGGCCACCGCGTGGAATTCTGTTGACGTGCCGGCGGAAGTCGCCGACCAGCGCATGGACATCGACCTCGTAGCGCCGCCCGAGCTCCGCTGCGGCCTCGGTGAGGACGTCGGCGCTGATGTCGAACAGGACGACGCGCTCGAGGCTCCCAACCTCCGCCAGGGCGTCGAGCAGGAGACGGGTCTTCTCCGAGGTGCCCGACCCGATCTCGACGAGCGTGTCGGCTCGGGTCTCGAGGGCGATCTCCCGGGCAGCCTCGGCGAGAATGGAGCGCTCGGCTCGCGTGGGGTAGTACTCCGGTAGGCGGGTGATCTCGTCGAAGAGCCTGCTCCCGGCCTCGTCGTAGAACCACGTCGGCGGGATGTGCTTGTCGGGGCCGCCGAGACCGGACTCGACGTCGACGCAGAGCGCCCGCCGGCGGTCGGTCGAGTCGACGAGCACGTCGAGGGTCGGTCGGCGTCGCATCATGGCGTGCTCTCCGCGTCGCGGGCCAGGCGGACGCCGGTGAACGGCCAGCGCGCCTTGGGCGGGAAGAAGTTGCGGTAGGTGGGTCGGACGTGCCCGACCGGAGTCACGCACGAGCCGCCGCGCAGCACGTGCTGGTTGACCATGAACTTGCCGTTGTACTCACCCACCCCCCCGGGCCATGGCCGGAAGCCGGGATAGGGAAGGTAGGCCGAGGCGGTCCACGTCCAGACGTCGCCATAGAAGGACTCTGCTGGCTGTGGCGCCGGGTGGGGTGAGGCCGGATCGAGGAGGTGGCCGGTCACCGGTCGCTCCCCGGCGACCGCCTCCCACTCCGCCTCGGTTGGCAGCCTCGCCCCGGCCCAGCGGGCGAAGGCGTCCGCCTCGTAGTAGCTCACGTGGCAGACCGGCTCGTCCGGGTCGACGCAGCGGCGGCCGAGCAGGGTGAAGACGGTCCAGTCCGAACCGCCCTCGTGCCGCCAGTAGAGGGGAGCGGCCCAGCGTTGCTCGCCCACCATCGCCCACCCATCGGAGAGCCACAGCTCCGGCCGCCGGTAGCCGCCGTCGTCCACGAAGGCCAGCCACTCGCCGCAGGTGACCACGCGGTCGGCCAGCTCGTAGGGGGCGACGTGGACGGTGTGGCGGGGACCCTCGTTGTCGAAGGCGAAGCTGCCTCCGGCATGCCCGAGGGCCGCCTCTCCGCCTGGATGGCCCACCCAGCCGGTACGGGCCCTCGAGGGTCCATTGACAACGGCTGAGCCGTCGCGGTACGCGGGATCGAGCGGGCTCATCGACAACACGTGTTTGATGTCCATGAGCAGCAGCTCCTGGTGCTGTTGCTCATGCTGCAGGCCGAGCTCGACGAGGAAGGTCGATCGTTCGTCAAGACCTCCGGCGAGCAGCCTCGTCATGTGCTCGTCGACATGGGCCCGGTACTCGGTGACGTCCGCGACTCCTGGGCGGGAGACGAGGCCACGACCGGGCCGGGGATAGCGCTCGCCGACCGCCTCGTAGTAGGAGTTGAAGAGGTAGGAGAAGCTCGGGTGGTACTCCAGGTAGCCGCTCAGAGCGGTCTTCAGCAGGAACGTCTCGAAGAACCAGGTGACATGTGCTCTGTGCCACTTGGTGGGGCTGACATCAGGCATCGACTGGACTGTCTGGTCCTCCGCCGAGAGCGGTGCCGACAGTTCCTCGGTGAGGCCGCGGACCTCGACGTAGCGTTGCGCGGCGCCGGCCGCCCCTGGCGCGGGGTCCGTGCCGGGGGGACATCGTTCCGATCTCGTCATCGCCATGGCGCGCCCTCCGAAAGTGCTCAACGGCCCTCGTGTGGCGTACCCGGTCCGGCTCCCCCTTGTAACCGGCAGCACCGGCGATCTACCGGGAGCTCCCCGTCCGGCGACCCCGACGCTCACCGCGCGCAAGTTTCACTCCCCGTCCACGTTTCTCGGACGTAGTGGTGCCAAAGCCAAAGGAGAAGCGCCTATGCGACGTCCCATATCTCTGCTCGCCGCCGGAGGGCTGGCGGCACTATGCCTGGCAGTGACCTCGCAGGCACCCTCCGCGGCCGGTGCGCACAAGGTCGGTGCGAGCATCACCCTGAGCTCGAGCTCGACCTCCGTCCCGTTCCACGCGCGCATCGGGCGGATCCTCGGCATGGTGCCGCCGCTCAACCTCGGCTCGAAGACGAGCAGCGGAGGGATCACCAACAACGCGCCGGCCAGCGGATCGCTCCACTACAACGGCGGCCCGGTCATGACCACGAACAAGGTCTATGCCATCTACTGGCAGCCGCCGGGCTACCGGTTCCCGAGCGGGTACCAGGCAGGCATCAACGGCTACTTCCAGAACCTGCAGGCGGCAAATGGAAAGAACACCAACGTCTACGACGTGGCGACCCAGTACTACCAGGGCAGCGGGTCCAACCGGCAGTACGTCCAGTACCACACGACCTTCGGCGGAGCGACCCTCGACACCAACCCGCTGCCGCCCCTCGACCCGGTCAACTGCCCGGACACACCCGTGGCGGCGACCAACGGGGGGACGAGCGCGCCATCGACGACGGCGGGCTGCGTGACAGATCAGCAGGTTCAGCAGGAGATCTCGACCGTCGTGAAGCGGGAGGGATGGTCGGTGAGCAACCACACGGAGTTCTTCATGTTCACGGCGCCCAACATCGGCACCTGCTTCCCGGCGACCGTAACCGGGGGCACCGGCGGGCTGCAGACCACCTCCACCGTGCCGCTGTGCTCGTTCTCCTACTTCTGCGCCTACCACAGCTCGTACTTCGACTCGACGATCAACTCGAGCTCGCAGGTGATCTACGCCAACATGCCGTACGCGGCGCAGACAGCCGGGAACCCTCTCACCTGCGACGAGGGCTCCTACCCGAACGGCAACCCGTCAGACCCCGAGATCAACGTGACGAGCCACGAGCACAACGAGAGCATCACCGACCCGTTCGGTACGTCGTGGTGGGACAGCAACCCGAACGACAGCGCATACGGTGACGAGATAGGCGACATGTGCGCCTGGGACTTCGGCAACCTCTACGGACCGGCAGGCGCGCAGTACAGCCAGACGATCAACGGGCACCACTACCTGATGCAGTCCGAATGGGACAACTCGACCGGTGGCTGCCCAGGGTCGACCTCCACCGGCTCGGCGGTCCCGAGCCATCCGAACTACGCGACGCCGCAGATCTCGTTCACACCGGCCGTCGGCTACCCGACCGCCCCGTTCAAGATCGTCGGCCAGTTCTTCGCTGCCGGTGACCGGGTGAAGAGCACCTTCACGAGCGCGGGCTCGACGTTGGCGGAGTCGCTCGGCTGGGCGACCACGAACCCGAGCGGCCGGATGTCGCTCATGACGCGGGTGCCGTCAAATGCCAAGCCCGGCCAAGCCACCGTCCGGAGCATCGGCAAGTCCGGCACCGCGACCGGGCGCTTCACCGTCCCTTCGCCCTAGGCGGCGGGACCTCACCTCGGCCGGTCGCCCGCTTCGGGCGACCGGCCCCGGGGTGAACCGGCGAGTCCGGAGCGGCGAGCGGCCCGCCGGTCGGGAGCGAGCCTGCCGCAGGCGGGGCGCCGGCCTGCCGACCCTCGGAGTCGGGAAGGGCTCTCGAGCACGGTGTCGAGTGCGGTGGATCAGCTCCCCGTGCTGCTCTCCGGCGCCACCTGGGCCGGATGGTGCGCCCAGATGTCGTTGCACGACTCGCAGACGTCCTGCGGCACGAGCCCGAGTCGCATCAGGACTCCGAAGGCTTTGCACCCCAGGCAGTAGGCGAAGGCCGACTCGAGGAACGCGGCGGCGGCGAGCAGGCCGAGGAGGACGTAGGCGGGCCCGCGGAGACCGAAGCCGAGCGCCAGGACGGCGGAGGCGGTCGACAGGACCGTCCCTATGGCTTGGGCGAAGCGCTTGGGCGGGCCGGGGACGAATTTGGCCGACGCCGGCAGCCGTGGCGTGAGCACCCGCGTAGCGAGTTGCCCGAGTGGGCTGAGCGTGGGACCGGTCAGCACGCGCGCCCAGAATCCGTATGCGATGACGACCGCCAGCCAGGGCACGTCGGCGACGATGGTCACGAGCGCCATGACCACGACCCCAGCTGCCACGAGACGGGCGGAGACCTCGTTCACCGGATCCGGAAACGACAAGAGCCGACCGAGCACGCGAGGCCGTCCGTCGTCCAGCACATGGCTCCTCCGGCTCATCGACCTTCCTTCCTCTCGTCCTCGCTACCCGCCAGGGTAAAACCCGACCGACTTGGTCAACTTTAGCTCACGGCGAGGAGGTGCTGCCCGAGAGGACGCTCGGCCTGCGTGGGCGGGCGACGGCGCCAGCTGCGGCGTGCTCTGCCGGGCTCTGCGCCGGCGGCGAGGCGGCGGGGTCGCCGGGTGGTCCGGCGCGGTCGTGAGGTCGCCTCGAGCGGGCTGTCGTGCCTGCAGGGCGGGGACGCGGGAACAATCCGGGAGCGGCTGCGGTTAGACCCGATATACCCCCTAAGGGTATATGGAAGGTAGGTCGCCATGACGTTCGTCCGGTTCATGGAGGGCATCGGCGGGCGCAGCTTGCGCATCGCCGCCGGCCTCGTCCTCGTCGTCGTCGGTGCTGTGCTCGGCGGGCCTTGGTGGGTGCTCGCCGCTGTCGGGCTCGTGCCCATCGCAGCCGGCGTGTTCAACTTCTGCCTCGTGGCTCCCTT
>JAKAQB010000084.1 GCA_021811865.1 Actinomycetes bacterium
CCGATCTACCCGAGACATGGCGCGCTCGGCCATCTCGGCTGCTCGGGCCTCGGTCAGCCGAGTGCCGTCGTCGAGGTACACCTCTTCGGCGTCGAGATCGATGTCGGGGCCGACCTGGCTCTTGGTGAACCGCTGGTGAGCCATCTACTTCCTCCTCCGCGGCTCGGTGGGCATCACGTGAATAACGAGGAACACGTCGGGCCGATCCAGCAGGTAGATCTCCAGCTCGACGCCTCGGTCGTCCGGTCCGATCCAGCCGATGCCCTCCCGGTCTTCGACCGGCTCCGCAGTGTTCATGACGTGAAGGGCGTGGGCCTTTCCGATCCGGTGCTTGCGGGCCGAGCGGGTGAACCGGATCGGCTTCACTCCGACATTCTGCCATGCACAACATCGGTAGTGCAAGGCATAATCGGTTCCTGAACGCGATGCCTCGGTGCACCGGCGGCAAGCACTGTGCCCGCGTGGCGTAGGTGTAGCACTGTGGGTTCGGTGTGTTACACTAGATGGGATGCCGACAACTCGCCCGCGACACTTCGTGACCGAGACCGATGACCTCGCTGGCGCGTTGGACGCGGCGGCGAGTCGGTGGCCAGACCTGAGCCGCAGCCAACTGTTGGTGAAACTGGCGTTGGAGGGCCATCACTCAGCGCAGCACGCGCATGAGGAGCGGCATCGGCGTCGGCTCGCCGCGCTGCGCAAGCACAGCGGTGCCCTTACCGGTACCTACGGACCCGGCTACCTGCAGCAGATGCGGGAAGAGTGGCCACCGTGATCGTGCTGGATGCCAGCGTGCTCATCGCCTACCTGGAAGGAGAAGATGAGCACCACGATGCAGCGGAGGGTCTGCTCACACGAGAGATCGACGACGACTTCGGTGCCAACTCGCTGACCCTCGCGGAGGTGTTCGTCGCGCCCGCCCGAGATGATCGGCTGGATGAGGTCCGCATGACCCTGCGCGAGTTGGAGGTGGAAGAGCTTCTGTTTCCTGGCGACACCGCGGTCAAGCTGGCGCTCCTGCGTTCGGAGACCGGGCTGAAGATGCCCGACTGCTGTGTTCTGCTCGCCGCCGAACACCTCGGCGCGCGCCTTGCGTCATTTGATGACGGCGTCAGGAAGGCGGCCGTCGAGCGAAACCTGGAGGTCGTAGCCACCTGACAGTCGTTGGTCCCCATGTGAGGCCCAGCCCTGGTCGGCTACAGGGGCCGCTGACGGCCGAAGGCAGCAACGCCCCAACGGCTGGCACAGCCGCCAGTTGCGCTCGGCCACGAAGGCGTGCGGTGGTCAGAGTCGGGGGTCGACCGGTTCGCTCTCGAGGGCAAGCACGCCGAAGACACACTCGTGGACCCTGTAGAGCGGCTCACCGGCCACGAAGCGCTCGAGGGCCTCCATGCCGAGGGCGTACTCGCGAAGGGCGAGAGCCCGCTTGTGGCCCAGGCCACGGTCCCGGAGCCGGGTGAGGTTCGCCTCGGCGGTGTACTCGGGGCCGTAGATGATCCGCAGGTAGTCACGTCCTCGAACCTTGATGCCCGGCTGGGTGACGCCGCGCGGAGTGCGGTGCACGGTCGTCGCCGGCTTGACGACCATGCCCTCGCCGCCAGCCCGGGTGAGCTCCCGCCACCAGTCGGCACCGGCCTGGCAGCTGGCCGCATCCTCGACAGTGACTGTGATGTTCTGGGTAGCCCGGAAGGTGCCTGGGTCAGTTGCCGCGAGACGACCCAGGATGTCGAGATGCCAGTGGTGGGGGGTGAGGGCGTGGACGGCGCCCTCGGCGGCGAGCACCTGGAAAGGCGCCAGGCGGAGGTCGTCGATACCGTCGACCGGCCAGCAGTATCGGCGGTAGGCGTCGACGTAGCGGGCGGCCATGGCGAGCCGGTGGGTGTGCGCGTCAGCCCGGTCGCGGATGTCGACGCCGCGGGCGGCAGCGGCGTCGAGCACGGCGGCCTCGGCAGCGAGGGTGGCGGTGGCTGCTGCGCCGACCGGTGCGTACTGGCGGCGGAGCAGTTCGCCTGCCTTCGCTGACCAGGGCAGCAGCTCGCAGTCGAGGACGACCCAGTCGCTGGCCAGTTCGTCCCAGGTGCCGGCGGCGGTGAGCCCGGCGCGGAACTTGGCCAGGAGCGCCTCCTCGTCGTCGCGTGCGGTCAAGAACGGCCGGCCGGTGCGGGTGAGAACGGCGCCGGAGGTTCCGTCGCTCACGGCGAAGCGGGAGGCGGCGACATCGGGGCCGCGGCAGACGACGACCACCGCGCGGGACCCCATGTGCTTCTCCTCGCAGATCACCGCAGTGACGCCGTCGCGGCGGTAGCCGGCGAACGCCTCGGCGGGGTGCTCCAGGAGCCCCGGCCGGTCGGTGGTGGCGGTGGGGGCCATGGTCGGGGGCAGGTAGATCAGCCAGCGAGGGTCTGCGGCGAACCGACTCATCACCTCGAGGGCGGCGACGGCGTTCTCCTCGCGGACGGTGACCGTGTGACCTGTCAGGCGGGTCGCGATGATCTTCTTGCCGAGGACGTCGGCGATGTCGAGGTCGGTCGGCTCACGGTCCACCGGCTCCCCGACGTCGGGGCTCTCGGCGGCGCGCGGCCGGGCCGGCTCCCAGTACTGGCGGCGGGCCGGTACCGAGACCAGGTCGCGCTCGGGCCAACGCAGGGCTGTGAGCTTGCCCCCGAACACGCAGCCGGTGTCGATGCAGATCGTGTTGTTGAGCCACACCGCCCCGGGCGAGGGGGTGTGGCCGTAGACGACCACCGCCTTGCCGCGGTAGTCCTGGGCCCACTGGTAACGCACTGGGAGGCCGTACTCGTCGGTCTCGCCGGTTGTGTCGCCGTAGAGGGCGAACGAGCGGACGGCTCCCGAGGAGCGACCGGCCATGTCCTCGCGCATGCCGGCGTGGGCGACCACGAGCCGACCGTCGTCGAGGACCATGTGCGACACGAGGTCGTCGATGAACCTTGCGACCTGCTTGGAGAACTGGGGTGGCTCGGCCTCCAGCTGGCGGAGGGTCTCGGCGAGGCCGTTACGTCGACGCCGACCACGCGGGCGTCGGTGTCCCGTAGCAGCCGGCCGAGGAGGGTGCCCTGGCCGCAGCCGAGGTCGACCACCGACCGGGCACCGGCTCCACGCACCGCCTCCACGACGGCATCGAGCCGCTGCTGGTTGAGGTTGAGGGACTGCTCGACCGCCTCCTCTTCGGCGTCACGGGCCTCCGCCTGCTCGTCAGGGTCGTCGACCATGGCGTCGGCCTCCACCAGCCGCGCCAGCGCAGCGGTCGTGAGGCGGTGGTCGTGACGCAGGTAGCGACGGGTGATGAGCTCCCGCTCGGGGTGGTCGGGGAGCCAGTCACTGCCACGGCGGAGCAGCTTGTCGACCTCGTCGTCGCCGACCCAGTAGTGCTTGTCGTCGTCGAGCACCGGCAGGAGCACGTACAGGTGCTGCAGGACGTCCTGGACCCGGGTTACCGCCGCCAGGCGTACATCAAGGTAAGGGCTCAGTCCCCACTCGACGAAGCGGCCGTCGAGCGGTCGTCCGGAGGCGATCACCTCGTAGCCGAGCGGCTCGAACAGCGCCCGGAGCACCTCCTCGCCGCCCCGGCAGGGTAGGACAGGCAGCTCCACCTCCAACGGCAGTGGCTCGGCGGCCAGGTCGGGCCGGTCCTTCGACCTCCCCGACAGTGCCGTGCCGAACAACTTGCCCAGCGCTACCGACAGGAAGCTCGAGGCTGCGTACGGACGGTCGTTGACGTACTGATGCAGCGACGCGTCGCGCCCTCCCGGCCCACCGTTGCGGCCCCGTACCAAACCCACCGGGTCGACGTCGACCAGCAGGGCCGCAGTGCAGCGCTCGGTGAAGCCTCCGGGTACACCACCAGCGCCTGGCCGAACGGTAGCGACGCCTCGTGCGGGCGGTCAGGGTGCTTGTGCAGCAGGAAGCCGAGGTCGGTCGCCGGCACATGGGTTGTCGAAAGGGTCAGCAGCATCGGGTCCCGCCTGCTCGGAGTGCTCCAGCATGCCGCCGGCGGCCGACGGGTGTCCTGGGGATGGGAGCGGTCATGGTGGCGGCGCCGACTTGGGCACCGAGCGGACGCGCCCCGCCAGGTGAGGAGGTTCCTGCAACCCCACGGCAACGACCGCCGCCGTCAACAGGCCCAGAGCGCCGACGACGGGCCCGGCCATGACGATCGAGCCGATGGCGACCACGGCCGAGTCGACCAACGGACCGGCTGCCGTGCCGCCGTCGGAGATCAGCCGCCACACCGCGAGGAACGATGCCCGGCCGACCTCGGGTGAGAGGTCGGCCCCCATGGTCATGACGATCCCCGACCCCATGGCGTTGCCGGAACCGATGACGAGGGCGACTGCGAAGAGGGCCCAGAACGTGTGGCTGAAGGGCACCAGCACGTGTCCAACGGAGAGCAGGAGGATGCAGGGCAGGGCCACGGCCCTGCGACCCCATCGGTCCGAGACGATCCCCGCCGGGTAGAAGAACGCCAACTCGATGACGGAGGAGAAGGCGTAGATCGTTGCCGCGCTGGAGGAGTCGAGCCCTATGTGCGCGGCCCAGAGGGGAATGATGGCGGCGCGGCTCCCGCGCAGGAGGCTGATGCCGAGCGACCCGGTGCCGGAGGTCGCCAAACCTCGGGCATTGTCCCGGACGACCTGCAAGGGGCGGATCCGCTCCGAGCGGGCAACGGCGGTGCCTCGGTCCGTCCGGTCACGGGCCACGACCAGCCAGGCGAAGCCGACGACCACGCAGGCGAGGTAGATCACGAATGCGGCGCGGGGGTCAGCGTGTCCTGCGGTGGCGACGAAGAGGAAGGGTCCGAGCACATTGCCCGTTCGGATCACCCCGCCGAAGAGGGACAGTGCCCTTCCTCGCACCCGCACCGGAGCGACCCGGCTGAGGTGGGTCATGCGCACGAGGCTCCATACCGCCCAGCCGGCGGCCTGGACGAAGACGGAGACGGCGAGCACCGGCACTGATGGCGCCACGAGGCAGCCGGCCAGCCCGACGCAGATCATGCAAGTTCCGATCCAGGCGGACCACCACTCGCCCAAGCGGGCTACGATCCTTCCAGCTGGGAGGTCGAACAGCATCGTGCCCAGGCCGTTGACCGCCACGATGCCCGTGGCGACGGCTGGCGAAGCGTGGAGGTCCTTCGCCGCGAACACGAGGATCGGCAGCATCGCCCCCTGGCCGGTGGCGACGATCAGGTTGGGCAGGTAGACCTGCATCCAGAGCGGCCGGATGCCCAGGTTCGATGACTCGCCACCCGACCGCGCCCCGCCGCTCAGTCGCTTCTCCATCCGCTCACCATCCGCTCACGGCGGGGACGGACGTGGCGCCGGGGACACCGGAACCTGGCGCAGGCGTGGCTGGCGGCGTCCTCGCGGCATGCGCCGCTCCTTTCTCCCGACTACCCGGGCTCTCCGAGCGTCCGAAGCTTTCCAGACAGCGTCGATCCGAGAGGCATCCGAGGTGTCCGAGACATCGAGCTGTCACCGCCACGACGGGGCCCGGCGGCCCTGGTCGTCGTCGGCCGGCGCCGGTCCGCCGGGGGCCTGGCCTGGCAGCAGGGATGGTAATGGCGCGGTGAGGAGCGGTAACGCCCCGCACAAAATGTGGCGGGGCGCGCCCGGAGCAGCCGCCGGCGTGGCGATACTCGGAGGGTGCGGCTGACGGGACGCGCCCGACAAACGCGAGCAAGGGCGGTGCGCGCCGCCGTCCTGGCTTCGCTCGTCGCGCTGGTATCGGCGTGCGGAGCCTCCAGCGCCGCCGGCGACCCCCCGCACGCTTCGTCCGGGTCAGCAGCGAGCGCCGGCGCCGGCTCGCCTAGCAAAGCGAAGAAGGCGGGCAGGAAGACCGGGAGTAGGGGCGCCGTGTCTCCGAGTACCGTTCCTCCCACGACCACCACGACGCTGCCGCGCCCGGCGCCGGGCTGGACCGTCGTCTCGGAGACCCCCGCGGGGATCGTGACCGACACCCGCACCGTGCACCTTCCGGACGGTACGTCGGTGACACTCGTGCGGTTCCACGCCGGCAGGTTCCAGGTCGACCTGCATCTCGGCAGCGTCGACCCGCCGTCGGCGGGCCTCGTCATCCCGGCGGCGGCCGGCTACGCGATCAGCCCGGCCGAACGCCCCCTCCTCCTCGGCGCCTTCAACGGTGGCTTCCAGGTCAGCACGGGTTCGGGGGGGGTGGAGGTCGACGGGCAGGTCGTCGTGCCGCTCGTGGCCGGCGACGCCAGCCTGGTGATCAACCAGAACGGGTCCGTCCGTGTCGGCGTGTGGGGGCAGACGGTCCCCGTGCCGGGCGAGAAGGTGCTGAGTGTCCGCCAGAACCTGACGCCGCTGATCAGCGCCGGCCAGGTGAGCCCGCAGATCGCCAACGTGGGGGCGTGGGGCGCCGAGCTCTACGGTGTCGCGGCCACGGCACGCAGCGCCGTCGGGACCGACCCGGCCGGGAACCTGGTGTACGCCGCTTCGATGGGGGCGCTCCCCTCGGATCTGGCGGCTGCCCTGCAGATGGCGGGGGTGACCAACGCGATGGAGCTCGACATCAACCCGTACTGGGTCCAGGCCGACGTGGCCTCCACGCCGGGGGGAGCGCTCAGCGCGGCGATCCCGGGCCAGCAGCGGCCCGCCGACACGTACCTGCTCGGATGGACGAGGGACTTCTTCGCGGTGCTGGCTGCCACGCCGAAAGCGACGCCCTGAGATGCGCACCCTTCCGCGGTCGGAGTACGCGTTCCGCGTCGGACGGGTGACCCGTCGGTCCTCGGGCCGGGCAGTGGAGGCGAACGCCCGGCTCACGGCCGGCACCGCCGCCGTGCTCCTGGTGCTCCTGGCGGCCGAGGGCGTGACCATCCTCAGCATCTGGCCGCTGCTCGGCCTCCACGTCGCCATCGGGCTGCTGCTCGTGCCACCCGTCATGCTGAAGATCGCCTCGACCTCGTGGCGGTTCGCCCGTTACTACCTCGGCGACGCCGGCTTCCAGGCGAAGGGCCCGCCGGCGCCGGCGCTGCGCCTGCTCGGGCCGTTCATCGTGATGCTGACCGCGGTGCTCTTCGCCACCGGCGTCGCCCTGCTGTTCTTCCCCAACGGTCTCGGCGGGTGGCTGCTCGAGCTCCACAAGGCCAGCTTCGTGCTGTGGTTCTGTGCCATGGTCGTCCACGTCCTCGGGCACGTGGTCGAGACGGGCCGGCTGGCTCCACGCGACTGGCGCCCGTGGGCCTACCGCCGGGTGCCTGGGGGGCGCGCGCGCATCGGCCTCATCGTGGCGAGCCTCGTCGTAGGCATCGTCCTCGCAGTCGCGTTGACCGGCCGGGTTGGCAACTTCCGCCGGGCATACCTCGCCCACATCCACGCCAGGACCCCGGCGGCGCACGCGGCTGCCAGCATCCATCACGGTTCCTTGCATCAACCCTAACCTTCCGTGAACACCCCGCTCCCTTGACCTTGCCCCGCAGGGAGGAAGATGGGTGGCGTGGCGAACCTTTCGACGCGGCACGGGAGCGGCTCGATGGACTGGCGGACCCGCGGCTCGGTCCGCACCCAGCGCCGGCACTGGGGCCGGGCCGTGGCCCTGTGGGACAACCACGGCGTCGCCGGCCTCGAGCGGGTCATCGGCGCGGTTCTGGCTGCCGCCAGAGCGGAGGGCCCGAGCGGGCTCGTCGTGGACGTCGGCACCGGGACCGGGGCGCTGGCCCTGCCCCTGGCGTCGACCGCCCGCAGGGTGGTGGCCGTCGACGTGAGCGCCGGGATGCTCGAGCGGCTCGGCGAGCACGCCGCCGAGGCCGGCGTCGACAACATCGAGACGGTCCTGTCGCCGGTGGAGGAGCTGACGTTCGCCCCGGGGAGCGTGGACCTGATGGTGTCCAACTACGTGCTGCACCACCTGATAGACCGGGAGAAGCGGCGGTTCGTGGAGAACGCCGCGGTGTGGCTGCGGCCGGGGGGCCGGCTGATCATCGGCGACATGATGCTGGGCCGCGGGACGACCCCGGAGGACCGGGCTATCCTCGGCAGCAAGGTCCGGGTGATGATGCGGCGGGGGCCTGCCGGGTGGTGGCGGATCGCGAAGAACGCTTGGAGGCTCATGACCCGCACCCGGGAGCGCCCGATCCCCCTCCATGCATGGAGGGAGATGCTCACAGGAGCCGGCTTCGTCGACGTGACCGCCGAGCGGGTCATCGCCGAGGCCGGCCTGGTGATCGGCCGGGTCCCGCCAGCCGCTGGCTAGCCCACCGGGAGCGCGTTGCTGTCCTTCAGGGCAGCCCGCGTGCGAGCGTCTGGAGGCATTTCTCCACCAGGCTACGGAGTCGTCCCAGTCGACGATCGCCTTGCGCCACTGCGGGTAGGTCAAGTTGAGCACCAGCGTGTTGCGGTCCTCCGCCGGCACCTCGTCCAGGTCCGCGACGAGGGTCGCGTACGGGCGGTTGTAGGCGAGGATGTCGAAGCGGGCGTTCAAGACGCAGGCTGGCAGCGGGTCGAGTTGGTCGAGGACGATCCGCACCGCTGGGGAGACCACCGTGTCCTGGCGCTGCTCGTGCCGCTCACCGAGGGACGTTCTCTCGGCTGGCCCGCCTGGACTGTGGTCCTGTTGGCGGCGTTCCCCGTCGTCGCCGCCGCCTTCGTCCGGACCGAGCAGCGCGTCGAGCGGCGGGGGCGGATGCCGCTGGTGCCGATGTCAGCTCTCCAAGTCGCCAGCATGCGGCGTGGTCTGCTGATCGGCATCCCGTACTTCAGCGGTTTCGGGGGGTTCATGTTCGTCTACACGCTCACCCTGCAGGACGGCATCGGTCTCGGCCCCTTCGCTGCTGGGTTGACCCTGGTGCCCATGGCGGTGGCGTTCCTGATGGCGTCGTTGTCGATGCCCAGGCTCGTGGCTCGCTTCGGCCGCAGCGTGCTGACCGCCGGGGCAGGGATCCAGCTTCGCGGGCTGGTGGGGCTGGCGGACGCCCTCATAGCCGGCTGGCCCCACCCGGCCGGCTGGACGCTCGGCGCAGCCACCGCGGTGATGGGCGTCGGTCCAGGGCCTGGTGATGTCGCCCCTGTTCCGGGTGGTGCTCTCCGAGGTACCGGCGCACCTCGCGGGGGTCGGCAGCGGCGTCCTCGCCACGATGCAGCAGACGTCGCTCGGGTTTGGGGTCGCCACGCTCGGGTCTTTCTTCCTCAGCGAATCGCCGAGCAGCCAACTGGGCGAGCTCGACGCGGCCGTCGCCGTCCTGGGCGTACTGGTCGCCGTCGCGCTGGTCGTCGCCGTGTCGACGCGGACGTTGCCCGGCGGGACGACTGCGTGAGCGAGGTACTGGAGGCGTCAAGAGGGTCTTTCCAGGAGGCCGCTGCGGCGCTCTGCCGGGCGACCGGCCAGCACGTGGGCCAGCGCCAGGTGGAGAGCCTTTCGGCAAGGAGCGCCGCCGACGTGGAGGAGCTCCACGCGACGAGGGAGCACCGAGAGGTCGAGGTGACCGACACCCCACGGGAGATCTCCTCCCGATCCGCCAAGCTCAACGGTCCACACACCAACCCAGCCACCTCCATGAAGTCGACGGACTCTACCGAGGTGACGCTCCCACCCATTTACGCCGCCAGGTCTCGCGTCGCGTACGCGTGGTGCCCCCATTCTTCGTTGAGGACCACGTGCGGGCACTCTAGGACCGTGTGCTCCTCGGTCGGGTAGCCGGGGGAGCCGGGAGGGACGCAGACCCGTTCGAGCTCGTCGGCGGAGAGAGCGTCGATCGTCCGCCTGACTTCGTCCCTTCGCTGCCGTCGCGGCCCGAGCGCTTCTTCGAGGGAAGGACTCGCCTCGGGATCGATCCCCCAAGCGGCAGGATCGCCGAGCCACGACCCCGCGAGTCCCCATGGATGGTACGGGTGGTCCACACCCTTCACCATTCGGCGGAGCCAACAGTCCGTTGCCATGACGAGATGCCGCAGCGTCTCGACGAAGCTCCACTCCTCGTCGACCCGCTCGTGTACCACCTGCGCTGGCAGTTCGCGCGCCCGGGCGACGGTCATCTGCCAGCGCTCCCCGATCATGGCCCACGCGTCGGCCAGTCCCGCTGGGTCCGCTTCCCGCAGCTTCCTCCGTTCCGGGTCCCGGCGTTCCAGCTCTGCCATGACCAACGGCGCCACCTCTACTCCGTTCAGACGGAGACCCTCGAGATCGCCAGAGATGTCAAGCGCCGTGGAACCAGGCGTCGGTGACCTTGGCACCTTCGAAATTGCGCGCGTGCAAGCGGGCGTGCGAGAGGTCGAGATCCTCGAGACGTGCACCCCGGAGGGCCGGGCCCTTCTCGTAGGGCATCCGTGAAGCGTAGCCCGTCTATGGTCGGACTATGGTCATCAGGTTGTTGAGCGCTCGCCAGGTACCACCCTGAAGAAAGGTGCTCTCACCGGCGGAGGGAGAGGGATTCGAACCCCCGGGGAGTCTCCTCCCAGAGCTTTTCAAGAGCCCCGCATTCGGCCGCTCTGCCATCCCTCCTCAGCCCGCGCGAGGGCGGGCACCCGAGAAGGTTAGGCGGGCACCGGGCCGCTCGGGCCGCCTTCGGAGAGTCGGCGCACTGTCTTCGGAGCCGCAGGCTCCACGGCGGCTGCGGCTACTTCGCCACGGCGACAGCAGTCGGCCCACCCGAGAGCCCGGCGACGCCGCGGATACGACGGCTCTCACCGCCATTGTCCAGGATCTTCGCGGCAGAGCCGCCCATCTTGGGCTGAAAAGCACGAATGCAGAGGCTGATCTTCAGCGAAGATGGTTGCAAGCAGTTCCAGGTCAGAAGGAGATGGACATGCTGGCTTCCCTCGCATCCCAGGTCAACGGGTACCAGGACGAGCTTCGTGCCGCCGCCGCTCAGCGCCGGCTCGCGCGCCAGGCTCGGGCAACCCTCGCCGCTCCCGGGCGGGACCACCTCGCCCAAGCCGGCACCACAGTGCTGTCGGGGCGGCGCGCTCGGCGCTGAGCCATTCAAGGCCGCCCCGGCCGCCGCCGATGAGTGAGGGTGCGCCGCATGGCGCAGGCCTTCTCGCCGCCCGGCGGGTGGGGCGGTCCTCCCCTGTGAGGGCCGTAGGGTCCGTCGCGGCCCTCCTGTGCTTCGGTGGAGACAGGAAGGGTTCGCGGGATGGTGTTGTGGCAGGCGGACGGGCGGAGCGGCCAGCCGGTCGAGGTGGTGGCGGCGAGGCGCCGTGGTGGGCGTTGGTGGGTCACGCCGAGCGCTCTGCTGGTCGCGGGCGTCCTCGTCGGCGGCCTCGGAGGGGCGGCGGCTGCTGCCCCCGTGGCAACGACGACCGGCGCGCCGGACAGCCTCCCGGCCGGCATCCCCCTGACGGCGGGTGAGTCCCTTGCCTCGCAGAGCGGGCAGTTCACGCTGACCATGGCACAGACCGGCGCCCTGGTGGAGACCAGCGGCACCGCGGAGCTGTGGTCGTCGGGGAGCTCCGTCGCCGGCTCCTCGGCGGTGCTCCAAGCCGATGGGCAGTTGGACGTGCTCTCCCCGCAGGGCTCCGTCGTGTGGGCGACACCGCTGCCCGCAACCTCGCCGCCGGCCGGGACGAGCCCGGAGCTGACCGTCGAGGACAGCGGGCCGGTCGCTGTCCTTGCCGGGACGTCGACGCTCTGGCTGAGCGGCCCGACTGACACCACGCTCGTCCCCGGCCAGGTGCTCCAATCCGGCTGGTCCCTCACCACGCCCAGCGGGCAGTACACGCTGGCAATGCAGCCCTCGGGCGTGCTGACGTTGTCGACCGGGGGAGTCCTGTTGTGGTCCGCGCCGGCGGCGGTCCCCGGGTCGGCGGCGTACATGCAGTCGGACGGGGACCTGGTTGTCTCCTCCCCGAGCGGTCAGCCACTCTGGTCGTCGGGCACGAGTGGCCATCCCGGCCTCGTCCTGGCCGTCGACGGCGCAGGCCAGGTCGTGTTGCAGAATGCCGCCGGCGTGCACCTCTGGGGTGAGCCGAGCTCCCACTGGGGTCTGGTGCCGGGCCAGGAGCTGATGCCTGGATGGTACGTGAAGTCGCCCAACGGCCTCTTCGAGCTCACCGTCTCGGCGAGCGGTCGCGTCGTCGAGTACCTCGCCCAGCCGGGCGCCGCTGTGGCGGTGTGGTACACCAAGACGCTCCCGGTGGCCGGCTCTGCCCTGACGATGGAGCCTGACGGCGACCTCGTGATGAAGTCGCCGAGCGGGGCGATGGTATGGAGCTCCGGAACGCCCGGTAGGCCGGGCACGGTACTGGAGTTGAGCAACGACGACGACGTGCTGCTCTCGGACGCCGGTACGACGGTGTGGAGCTCCAACTCCGTGACCCTGGGCTCGGTCATCGTCGCCGACGCCGCCAGCCAACTCGGCAACGCCGACACACCCGCTGGCACGTCCTGCAACGCCTACACGGCCTATTGGGCATCTGGTTCGGCGTGCAGCAACGCCGACCGCAGCGAAGCCTGGTGCGCCGATTTCGCCGCATGGGTGTGGCAGCAGGCGGGTGTCCCTCTCACCTACGGCTGGGGGGGCACGGACATCAACGCCGCCGCCGCCAGCTTCTACCGCTGGGCGGCGGCCCACGGCACGTGGCACTGGGCATCATCGGGCTACCGGCCGCGCCCGGGGGACGTCGCCGTCTTCGGCCTCGATGCCAGCGGCACCTACGCTGATCACGCCGCCATCGTGCTGGCCCCAGGAGTCGCCGGCGCGGACGTGATCAACGGCGACTGGTGGTCGACAGGGAACGGCTCGGTGGTCCTGGAGGACAACGAGAGCACCGCGACCGGCAGCGACGTCCTCTCCGGGTACGCCTCGCCGGTGCAGGGGATGGCGATCGACGCCCGGATCGCGTCGCGGCTCGTGGCCGGGGCCGTTGCCCACAAGGTCACGGCGAGCGCCTCAGCGGTGCCCGGCACGGAGGCGGGTCTGCTGGGCCGCCAGGAGGCCGCGGCGCTGGCCAGTGAGACACCGTTTGTCAACCCCCAGTCAGCCAGCGATTCCTCGCAGGTCGCTCGAGGACTCAGGCGGCAGCCCGAGCCGATGGTCCGGGGGCAAGTCCAAGGGCACGGTTCCGATTCGCCACGTGA
>JAKAQB010000213.1 GCA_021811865.1 Actinomycetes bacterium
TCTCCCTCCGGCACCCCGGGGAACTGGCTGAGCAACCCGCGGGCGTAGGAGATGATCACGGGCTCGGCCATGCGAAAGCCGCGGATCCACCCTGGCCGCGGCTCGGCGAGCGAGGACTCGACGATCGACGGGCGGACGAAGGTGACCGGCACGTCCCCCCGGGTCTCGAGCAGCGCCTGCTCGCCGAGGGACTTCGTGTAGGCGTAGGCGTCGGGCCACCCGAGCCCCTGGGCACGGCTCCGGCCGAGCTGGACGAGGCGGTCGGTCACCCACTGCTCGCGGACGTGCTCGGTCCGGTCGGCGAGCAGGGAGGTGCCCGCCGCGCCGAGCTCGCGACGAGCCCGGGCATGGAACTCCTTCAGGCGCTCCGGTGTCCTGCTCTCGGCCTCCACGTCGGCCCGCGCCCGGCGGGCGTGGCGTACCTCGCCCCGCCAGGCCGGCATCGAGAGCCAGCGGCTGGCGGTGATGAGGTCCTCGGCGGCGTCGCCCTTGTGGCCGCTGTTCACGTAGGCCGTCGAGACGGCGACGAGGTGGGGGAGGGGCGCGCCGGTGCCGCGCACCTCCCGGATCGCCTCGGCGATGCGGCTCGGGCCGAGCAGGTTGACCTCGACGGCCCCGTCGAGGGGGGCGTCGAAGCTGACGGTGGCCGCCGAGTGGATGACGACGTCGCAGCCAGCGAGCAGCGCACGGCCGTCGTCGTCGAGCCCGAGGCCGTCGCGGGCGACGTCCCCCGCAAGAGTGAACAGACGCCTGCCGATCTCCTCCTCGAAGCGGTCGCCGAGTTCCTCTCGCAGGCGGTCGAAGCAGTCATTGCGGACGATCTCCCGGCGCGTCCGCTCGGCGGCGGACAGCTGTTGACCGGGGCGGACGAGGGCGACGACCTCGCAGCCGGGAACCGAGCGCAGTAGCCGCTCGACGAGAGCCGTGCCGAGGAAGCCGGTTGCGCCGGTGACGGCGATCCGGGTCCCGGCGAGCGAGTCGGCGATCACGGGCATGTGTCTACCACCAGGGCGCCGCCGCCCATGGCTTGCAGAGTGGCTAGCGCCGCAGCCAGCTCCCGAGTCGGGACTCGTTCTCGGGCTCGGGTTTTGACCGGGCCTTCGGCACGCTTTGCCGCCGCTGTCGAGGGGGCGTGTAGCGCTTCGAGGCGACCGGGGCGCGGCGCACCGCCTCCTCGGTCTCCTTGGCGCCGCGGGCAAGCGCCGCCTGGTCGACCCCTGCGGTGCGCCTCCCGCCCGCACCGGCGGCCGCCGCCTTCGCCGACGGCGTCCGGCGCATCGACCGGAAGACGAGCCAGAGACCGACACCGAGGTAGATGATGCCGATGAGCCCGGTCGACTGCATGAGGGCGAGCCCGCTCAGGATGAGCGCGAAGCCGACGAGCGACCGCCGCTTGGAGAGCACGCCGATGCCGATGGCGATGCCCAGCACGAGGTTCACGATGAGCACCTCGAGCGCGGCGTTGTGATCGTTGAGCGTCTGGGCGTGGGCCTGGGCGATCGAGAGCTTTGGAGCATGCGTCGAGGGCTTGACGATGACGCTGCGGAGATAGAAGTACGAGTAGACCCCCATCACCAGCTGGAAGACACCGAGGAACCCGGCGAGGAACCGCTCCCGCCGGTCGATGTACTGCACGGCCTTGGCGTCCGCGTCGGTCCCCCTCGCGGGCTGCGCCTTGGCTCGGCCCGCAGGGCGTGGCTTCGGCTGGACGGCCGTCTTCAGCGCCTCGAGGAAGTTCGGGGGCTTGAAGGTCCCGGTGGAGGTCGCACCCTTCGGCTCCGCCCCGGCGACCTGGTGGTCCGCGTCGTCTGGCATCGGTGACAGGGTACCGGTCCCCGAGCACGGCGTCGGTGGGTGGACGATCCCCGTCCGCCTTGCTCGCGTGGCGGAGCGTGGAGAAGGTGACGGTCGGACGGGGCGTACGGTGCCGCGAGGAAAGACCAGGTGGACGTTGCCGAGGTGCCCCTCACCCCGGCTGGGGCGGGGGTTCCCTTCGAGGGCGGCGAGCTCCAGTGGAATTGTCACAACTCAGGCTGTCGGGACAACCACATCTCACGGCCGTAGGCGGTCATTCTCGGCCTCGCCCCTCTGCGCGGCGTTGCTGCTGCGGGCGGCGACGGGTGTCGGCTTGCCCGATGTGGACCAGTCCCCGGCAGTCCGCCATGTGCCGGGGGGCTTCAGGGCGATCTGGGCGGCCGACATCGCGGGCGGGATCGTCATCTCGGTCATCGGCTGTTACCCCGCCCATTCTGGGAGGGCGGGGCTGCTGACGCTCGTCCTCGCGGTGACAGGGCTGCAGAGCGGGGAGCCGTTCGTCGTCGCCTTCGGCGGGATCTTCGGCTACCGGGTACCGCCATGTGGGTGCCGGTGCCGTTCGCACCGGCTTCGCTGTCCACCGGCGATCGGCGAACAAGGGTCCCGAGAGCAGAGGGAACGGCGCGAGTCGGACAAAGCGGAGCCTGCGCTCGGAGAACAGGTGGCCAGTTGAAGTGCGGGGCCTTCGCGAGGCGGGGATGACGCCACTACACTGAGGCGGTCGGGCGTTTGGCTCAGGTGGTTAGAGCGCAGCCTTCACACGGCTGAGGTCACAGGTTCGAGTCCTGTAACGCCCACCAGCCGGTGTGTACTCAATATGGTACACTCCCAGCATGAGCAAGACGGTTC
>JAKAQB010000214.1 GCA_021811865.1 Actinomycetes bacterium
GGGGGCCGGTTCGCGCGGCACACGGCGATTCCTCGTCCCGCTCGACGACCAGAGCATCAGCCGGCAAAGCTTCTCCGACCCTGGCTTTCGCCCGCTCAGCCGGGCCGCGCTCAGCTTCGACGGCACGTTCGTGCCCGACGACCACGAGATGAAGGACGCGGGAAGCGGGCTGTCCGCGGTGCTCTCGGACTTCGACCTCACCCGGACGCTGCTGGGGCTCATGGTCATCGGGGCGGCGCGGCGCGCTATCGACGCGACGGTCGAGTGGGTCCGCGAGCGCGAGGCCTTCGGCCGGCCGATCGCCGGCTTTCAGGGCGTCTCCTTCACCCTGGCCGAGCACGATACCCAGCTCGAGGCGGCCCGCTGGCTCTGCTACCGGGCGCTTGGCCTGCGCCTCGCGGGTCTGCCGCACACCCGCGAGGCCGCCATGTGCAAATGGTGGGCCCCGCGACTCGCAGTCCAAGCCATCAACGACTGCATCGTGCTGCACGGCCACGTCGGATGGTCCACCGAAATGCCGCTCCAACAGCTACTGCTCGACGTCAGCGGCCTACAAATCGGCGACGGCACCCCCCAGGTCCAGAAGCTCGTCATCGCCCGCCACCTAATCGGCCGGAAATACGTAGGCTGACCTCCATCCCGACGAAAGGCACGCATCCCGTGACCGAACCCGCAGTCCTCACCGAACGCCGCGACCGTGTACTTATCATCACGCTCAACCGCCCCGAAGCGCGCAACGCCGTCAACGGGGCACTCGCTCTTGGGCTGGAGAAGGCCATCGACCTCCTGGAAGACGATGAGGACCTCTGGGCGGCAATTCTCATGGGCACCGGTCCGGTGTTCTGTGCAGGAGCCGACCTAAAGGCCGTCGCGGCGGGAGCCTTCGAGGAGCTGCGGACCGAGCGCGGCGGATTCGCCGGTTTTGTTCAGCGCGACCGCACCAAGCCGGTGATTGCCGCGCTAACTGGTGACGCCATCGCAGGCGGCCTGGAGATCGCGATCGCCGCCGACCTAATCGTCGCCGGCAGCAACGTCCGCCTCGGTATCCCAGAGGCCGGCCGATCACTGCTGGCTATCGGTGGAGGTCTGGCAGAACTTCCGCGGCTCATCGGCGAGAAGGCCGCCCTCGAATTGGCACTGACCGCGGCCCCCTGGCCCGCGTCGCGCCTGGCCTCGCTCGGCTTGATCTCCCGCATCGTCGAGCCATCCGAGGTGCTCGGCGCAGCCCTCAGCCTCGCCGAAAGCATCTGCGTGAATGCACCCCTGGCGGTCCGGGCCAGCCGCCGAGTCATCGTCGGCGGACGCGACTTGGACTCCAACGCGCGTTGGGCCCTGGCCGAGCGTGAGCTCGCCCAGCTCGCCCAAACCGCCGACTACAACGAAGGGCCGAGATCATTTGTCGAGAAGAGAGCCCCTCGCTGGTCCGGCCGGTGATCCGGCCGTAACCACCGCGCCGCGCGGGCGCCCAACCCGCGAAGGGACCACTACACGGCGTTCACGTGCTGTGGAATACACCGGGATCGGACCCGGACCCTTCTGCGGCATGTTGCTCGCCGAGATGGGCGCCGACCCCGCGGCGGTTCGGTATTTCCCCGGCATTGCATCCCCCGAGAGGGAGCCAGGCGGTTCAGGAGTAATAACCGACACAGAGTGGCGTACCAAGCCAGCGAGCATGCCTCGGGTAGGCCAAGGAAATGCCTGCAGCTTTCTCGGTCCCGTACCATAGGCCCGAGTACCGCTCATCAGGCCGGCCGTCGCTGCTGCGAACCCAATTCGCTCAAGTGCCCGCACGCCTATGCCGAAGAGCATGATGCCCAGGACGGGCCAGGAAACAGCAACGGACGCATCGGCTGAAAGGAACCCATGTCTCGGAGCGCCCGTGCCGCCCTCCTGGTGCCCCTCGGCATTGTGATGATTGTGGTGATGCTGGTCGTGCCAGTGCCGGCGGCCATCCTCGATTTTCTCATCACCCTCAACATCAGCTTCGCAATCATCGTCCTCATGGTGGCTCTCCGGGTGAAGGATCCCGTCGAGTTCTCAACCTTCCCTTCGGTTCTCCTTGTCGCGACGATGTTCCGCCTTGCACTCAACGTGAGCGCCACGCGCCTGGTTCTGTTACGCGGCTACGCCGGAAGCGTTATCCAGAGCTTCGGGCACTTCGTCGTCGGCGGTTCGGTGGTCGTTGGTCTGGTCGTCTTTCTCATACTCTTCGTCATCCAGTTCGTGGTCATCACCAACGGCGCGGGCCGAGTGGCCGAGGTGGGCGCCAGATTCACACTCGATGCCATGCCCGGCAAGCAGATGGCCATCGATGCCGACCTCAACGCCGGCCACATCAACGAAGCCGAAGCGAGGCGCCGGAGGGAGCGGATCGCAAAGGAGTCGGACTTTTACGGCGCGATGGACGGCGCCTCCAAGTTCGTGAAGGGCGACGCCATCGCGGCGGTGGTTATCACCTTGGTCAACCTGATGGGCGGATTCATCGTCGGGGTGATGCAACGACACCTACCCATCACCCAATCGATCGACACCTACAGCCTGCTATCCGTCGGTGACGGACTGGTGTCCCAGATCCCTGCCCTCCTCATGTCGATCTCCACCGGCCTGATCGTCACGCGTAGCGCCAACGAGGCCGATTTCGGTCT
>JAKAQB010000020.1 GCA_021811865.1 Actinomycetes bacterium
CCCGCTCTGGGTCCTGCCGCTGCCAGGTCAGCCCGGCCGAGTAGGTCATGAGCAGTTCCGACCCGGCGTGGGAGGTGACCACGGCGATGCCCTGCGAGGAGTTCTCGAAGCCGAGGTTGCTCACGGTTCCTGACCCCCGCCAAACGGGCGCCCACCGAGAGCCGGCGTTCTCGCTCACCTCGATGACCGTCTGGCCACCGAGCCGGCCTGCTGCGGCGAGGGTGGTGTTGGATGCGGCGGCGAACGCCTGCACCTGCAGACCCGACGGCAGCCGCCCCGAGCTCGTCCAGGTGCTCCCGCCATCGGCGGAGTAGTAGACGGCGGCACCGGCTGCGCCGGTCGGCGCCTGGCACTCGGCGAAGAGATCCTGCGCCTTGACGGCGGCGAGGTGGACACGGATGCCGGGGCCGCACTGCCCACCCACCGGGACCCAGCTCCCCCAGCGCCCCGACGGGCCGCGGCGCGCGCCGGCGACGAACGTGGGGGCGTTGGCGACGATCCAGCCGGCGTTGCCCTGCAGCACGAGCTGGGTGGACGGGTTGGAGCCGCTGGCCGGCAGGGTCGCGCTCACCGGTCGCCATGTCGCGGAGGACTGCGGGGAGGAGATCATCGTCAGGCCCGCCGGCGACCCCCGGAAGACGGCCGCCTCGGCACGCCGCTGCGTCGCTTCCAGCGACAGGACCTCTCCACCCTGGGTCTGGGCCTGGCCAACGGCCTGCCAGGTGGCCCCCTGGTTGGCCGTCCACCAGAGCACGTACTGGGTACCGACGCGCCCGTAGATCCAGCCATCGTTCTGGTCGGAGAAGCGCGTCGACAGCTGGACGCTGCCAGAAGCCAGGAAGTTGGGAGCCGTACCGGGCGGCGCGGGCACGCCGAGGTCCTGCCAGCTCGAGCCGCCGTCGAGCGTGCCGGCGAGGGCTAGGCAGCGTCCCGACGAGCAGCTCACGGTGCCGAGCACGTAGCCGATGCGGCTGGTGACGAACGTGGCCGACAGCGGGGTGAAGCTCACCGGGACTGAGACCGGGGCTGGGACCGGTCCGCCGCTGGCCGGCGGCGCGGACACCGCCGGCCTGATGGCCGGGACCTTTCCCTGGGTGTGGACCATGGGCTGGTTGGCGGACCCCCCGCCCACTCCCACGGCGGTCGAGCGCAGCGGTTGGTTGGCGACGACGGCCGCCGAAACGCCGATCACAGCGACGCCCGCCACCGCCGCTACGGCGGCGGCGACGCGGCGACGGGCGGTGCGCCGGCGTGCCCGCCAGTCGTGGATGGCGGCGATCGACCGCAGCCGACCGGTGAAGGGGGCCACGGCGTCCGCCTCGAGGCGCAGGGTCTCCCGAAGGCGCTCGACGACAGGGTCGTCGTCCCGAGAGACCTTGGCGGTGGAGGGGTTCACGACTCGAGCACCCTCCGCAGGTCCTGGAGAGCTCGGTGCGTGGCCGACTTGACCGTCCCCACCCGACATCCGAGCACGCCGGCGACCTGTGCCTCCGAGTAGTCGAGGTAGTACCGGAGGACGAGCACGTGCCGGCGCCGGGGGGCGAGGCGTGCCAGCGCATCCCACATCTCGACGTCCGAGGTTCCGGCGACGACCACCGGTCGGTCGGGCCGGTACTGGTCCTCCCGGCGCCGGTGCCGGTGCCACGACCAGCAGGCGTTGGTCACGCTGCGGTGCAGGTACGCCGCCGGCTCGTCGACGGCCTCCAGCCGTGGCCGGGCCCGGAGGAACACGTCCTGGACGAGGTCCTCGGCGGCCGCCTGGCTGCCGGTCAGGAGGAACGCCAGCCGTACGAGCCCGTCCCGCTCCCGGCGGTAGAGGTCGTCGAACAGCGGCGGCGCCGGCCGGTCCCGCCGCCGGCGCGCCGGGTGGGGCCCTGCCGGCCCGTCGGCGGTCGTCGGCCCGCTGTCACCCACGTCTGTCACGACGCCCCAGCTCCCCGAAAAGTTCCCGCCACACGCCGCCATTGTCGCGGTTCGGGCGGCGCCGAGGGAGCTTCCGGCGCGCGTCGAGACCCGGCGGGGGGGGTGCCGGGTCTCGACGGCTCGCTCCACGGACAGGGGGGACATCCGGAGCCGAGCAGGTGTTGCAACCACGGGCAGGCGACATGCATTCCCGCCGCCGGGAGATCTTCGGCCCAGGCCGGGCGGCGGTGCTCGAGGTCCTCCGTCGGCCACCACGCCTCCTCACCGGAGCGCAGTCACTCGTGGGTGTTGGTCACCTGGGAGGGCGCGAGGTCCGGGGGGGCGTTCCAACGCTGCGACAGGTTCCCGTCACAGGTGTCCACCTGGATCATCGTCCAGGCGTCCCCGCTCCCGACCGCTCCGGAGGGCCAGACGATGCCGGTGGACGAGTTCGCCTGGAGGCAGCGGCCCTGGTAGTCCTGGTAGGTGTAGTCGGTGAGTGAGGTCCCGCCGGAGCCGACGGAGACCCAGACCATGCTGGCGTCTCCCGCCGGCACGGTGCCCGAGCGCACGCTGGCCAGGAGGCTGCTGCAGTCGACCACCGTCACGGCCGTGGGGTTGTAGCCCCCGGTGACCTGTATCGGCCCGCCGCCCGGCGGCTGGTCGGCCGGGTTGGTGGCGTTGTCCGGTGCTGTCCGGAGGCAGTAGGGGGTGACCCCGCTCGGGGGCCTGTCGGCCGGGTTGGGGCACTGGCCCTGGAGGTTGTAAGGGGTGTAGAGCAGGCCCGAGTTGGCCGGCTCGCCGCTGATCGAGGACAGCGGCACCCAGCACCACCGCTGGTTCCAGATGGGGTAGTTGGCGGTGTCCGGGAACTGCTTGCAGGTGTAGTCGATGAGTGAGCCAAAACTGGTGTCCTGGTTGGTGACGTCCATGCACCGGCCGAACTCCAGGTAGTTCACCAGCTGGTCGGACGGCCCTTCTGTCCCCGGGGTCGGGTTCGAGCCACCCGAGCCGACCTGGGAGGTCATCTGCCAGGTCCAGGTGTCGCTGAAGGGCTGGGCACAGTCGTTGGGGCCACCAGGGCCGCCCTGGATGGTCACGGGCTGCTCGGCCGCGGACGGATCGGCGTTCATCAGGCACCAGCTGTTGGGGTCGCCGGCCGTGTTGACGCCCTCGATCTGGGCGGTGTCCTGGACGCCCCACTGCTGGTCGAACGGCGTTGGCGTCGCCGTGCTGCAAGGCTCGAGCAGGACGGCGTTGGTGCTGAGGGAGCTCGCGTTGATCGTCCCGGTCTGCGTCTGGCCGGGATCGGTGACGCAGTAGGCCTGCCCTCCGAGGATCGTCTGGATCGTGTAGTTGGGCTCGTAGCCGAACTGCTCCCTCGGGTTGGCGGTGCTGCAGGCAGTGGAGATGATCGTGTCGAGGTAGTAGTTCCTGCCGCCGGCGGAGGGACCGATCGTCCAGCAGTTGTCGCGGTTGAAGCTCCAGATCAGGCCGCCCGGGAAGTTCTGATTGGTAGGCGACAGGAAGGTGTAGGTCGAGTAGACGGTCCGCGTCGGCACCGTCGAGCTGGACGGGTTGTCGCTGCCGACCGATGTGATGCCCGCCTTCACGACGGTGTACTCGATCCCGCGGCCTGGCGCCGGGCCGGCACCGTGGGTGCATGTGGCGGTGGAAGTACCCGACGAGGTCCTGATCGTGTAGGTGATGGTGACGCTGTAGTGGAGGGTGGAGCTGGACCCGGAGTCGATCGTGCCGGTCAGCGGCGAGCTGGAGGTGGCGCACGGCAGCTGGGCGACGTTGCCCACGAGCTGGCCTCTTGCGGTGTGCGAGGCCGCCCGGATCTCGCCGACCGCCGCCTGTACACCGGCGAGCGCTCCTTGGAGGGCGTCGTCGCGCTGCGCCAGCCGCGAGGCGAAGTTGAGCTGGAACGCCGCCGCCGTCGCCAGGGTGCTGACCAGGACGGACATGAACATGATCAGGGCCAGCACCAGCAGGATAGAGCCCCGATCGTCCGCCGGCCGGGCGGGAGCGACGCGCGAGCGAAGACGGAGCCTCATGACGTGCACACCGGGACGCTCGGGGGCTGGGAGCTGGTGGTGTTGACGGCGGTGAAGGTGACGCTCGCCTGGGAGCTGACCGCGTCCAGCGCTGTGGTGTTGTCGGCGAGCAGGGTGATGGTGAGCTGCTGGTTGTCCACGGTCGTCCCGCCCGGGGGGAAGCTGAACGGGGGCGTGCCCGGACTGGTCGACAGCCCGGTCGCGAGGACCGTCCACGAAGGCGCAGCGGGGGCGCTCTGGGTCACGGGCCATGTCTGCTCCTCGAGGGTGCCTGTCGACGTGGCGTAGAGCAGCTCGGTGCAGGTGGCGTCGTAGCCCGAGTAGAAGGTCACAGCGTCGGCTCCCGACGGGGCGCTCGTGTAGGTGCGCGCCTGCTGGGTGCCGTTGCAGGGGGCCGTCGAGGCGGTCCAGCCGAGCGGGCAGTCGACGGTCGACGCGTACCGCACCTGCCGGTCGAGGGAGATGAAGGCGCCCGCCACGGCTGCTTGCGACTGCTCCAGCGTCGCACTGCGCGACTGCTCGCCGAAGGCGGTCTGGAACATGCCCATGGCCATCACCAGCACGATGCCGAGCAGGAGCATCGCGACGGCGAGCTCCACCAGGGTGAAGCCTGCCTCCGGGTCATCCGGATCCGGCTGGGGGTGCGCGGTCGTCACCTGTCCCCGCTGGTGGTCGTCGTCTCGGGTGTCGTAGTCGTGGTGGTGGGCTCCACCGTCGTCGTCGTGGTCGGCGGCTCGGGGGCCGTGACGGCCGAGAACTGGGCGTCGGGGGCGGTGCTGATGACAGTGGACGTCGCATAGGAGCACCTACCGGAGGCGCAAACGGCGCTCGGCCAGGTCACGGCGACGACGGCGCGCACCATCGGAGGGTTGGAGCCGGTGCTGGTCGTGCAGGTCGTCGACCCACCGGATGTCTGGAGGTAGCACAGCCCGAGGTAGGCGTAGGTGGTGAACGCGGCGTTGTCCACCGTGGTGGACGTGCTGAGCGGCACGGTCGGCGTGCCGTTGGCGACGTCGTACTCGGTCATGCCCGCGAGCGACACGCCCGGGGGGGTGGACGTGGCGTCGCCCATCTGCCGTCCGGCGAGGATGTCGGACGCCGATGGTGTGGCGCTCTGGGGGATGATGGCCCGGATGGCGTCGAGCTCGGAGTCCGCCAGCGTGACGGCGACCTGGTGGAGGCGCCCGTCGTTGCTGGCTCGCGCTCCGCCTGTCATCGCGAACGCGAACGCGAGGGAGACGATGGAGAACAACAGCAGCGCCACGACCAGCTCCACGAGGGTGAAGCCGCTGTCGTGATCACGCCTTGCCACGCCGGGGTTCCGGCACGAGGAGTGGCACGACAGACGCACACCGTAAGTATCGGGTGGACGGAGCTGCACGTGGAGGCCGCCTTCCTCGATTCCCGTATTTCCGGTCGGGAACGAAGGCCCGGAGGCTCCTACTGAGGGCGGGGCGCCGGCGGGCATCACCCTTCGATCGTCCGCCCGCGCGGCAACCTGAGACATGCTGCGCCTTCATGCTGGATTGCCCGGCTAGGAGGACTTCGGGACCTTATCCACCCTCGGTCAGCGCACCGGTGGTTGCGGCAGGCTCCCCGGGCCGGCAGCTCCCGGTGTTCCGCCTGTTCCATCCTCCGCACCGGGCCGTCACGGTGGTACCGTCTCGCCGCGCTCACCCAGCTGCTCCTGGGCTGGTGTGCCCGCCACGGCGAGCAGAGCGCCCGTCGACCAGAAAGAGGGGGGTTGTCGATACATGGCTGCAACCGAACGTCAAGCGGTGCTGGAGGCCGAGGGCCTCAATCGGGCGGTCGGACTGGTAGGCCTCATGTGGGCCTCCGAGACGTCCATCATCGGGTCCGGGTGGCTCTTCGGCGCCCTCGGCGCTGCGACCCTCGCCGGACCGTCGGCGATCCTCTCGTGGCTCATCGCCTCGGTGATCATCACCATCCTTGCTCTCGTCCACGCCGAGCTCGGTGGCCTGTTCCCTGTCACCGGCGGGACAAGCCGCTTCCCCCACTACGCCTTCGGCAGCTTCGCCGGCGCCACGTTCGGCTGGTTCTCGTACCTCCAGGCGGCAGCCGTGGCGCCGATCGAGGTGGAGGCCGTCATCCAGTACCTGGGGGTCATCCCGAGTGCCGGCTTCGGGGGCTTGTTCAACAGCAAGGGCATGCTCTCGTGGGAGTACGGCATACCCGTGGCGGTGGTGCTCATGATCGCCTGCACCTACATGAACCTGGTCGGCATCCGCTGGCTGGCGAAGACAAACAATGGCATCACCACCTGGAAGGTGTTGATCCCGGTGCTGGCGATCTTGATCTTCCTCGTCTTCAAGTTCCACGGAGGCAACTTCGGCGGAGGCCACGCCGGACCCTTCTTCGTGAAGGGCGCGGCGGTGAAGACGCTGTTCGAGGCCATGCCAGCGGCCGGGATCATCTTCTCGCTCCTCGGGTTCGAGCAGGCCGTGCAGCTCGGCGGCGAGAGCGCCAACCCGCAACGGGACCTCCCCAGGGCCGTGATCGGCTCGATCCTCCTCGGAGCGGCGATCTACGTGCTCGTCCAGATTGCGTTCATCGCTGCCCTGAAGCCGAGCGTGCTCGCCGCCGGCGGGGGTTGGTCGGGCATACCGAGCCATCTGACCAACGCCACGATCCACAGCCTGACATCGGCGCCCTTCGCGACGCTTGCCGCCGTTGGCGGCCTCGCCTGGTTGGCCTGGATCTTCCGGGTCGACGCCTTCGTCTCGCCGGGTGGAACCGCCCTCATGTACCTCACGTCGGCGTCCCGCATATCGTTCGGCCTCTCGAAGAACGGCTACGTCCCGGAGGTCTTCGAGCGGACCAGCACCGAGAAGATACCGGTCTTCGCTGTGATCTTCTCAGCCGGTCTCGGCCTCCTCTTCCTCCTGCCCTTCCCGTCGTGGTTCGCCCTCGTCGGGGTCATAACCAGTGCCTCGGTGATGATGTACGCGGCCGCCCCGCTGTCGCTCGGCGCGCTTCGGCGGAGCAAGCCGGACCTGCCTCGGTCATACAGGCTGCCGGCCGGCGAGATCATCGCCCCGATCGCGTTCGTCTTCGCCAACCTCGTCGTGTACTTCTCGGGTTGGGGCACTTACAGCGCGCTGATGGCGTTCATGGTGATCGGAGCGGTACTCATCGGGCTCTCGTTCACCTTCCACCTCAACCAGCACCAGCCGAGGTTGGACTGGAATGCCGCCCCGTGGGTCCTCACCTACCTCGTGGGGATGGGTGTCATCTCCTTCGTCGGGGCGTTCCCAGGTGCACCGGGGCTCTACGTCCCCAAGGGCGTCGGCCTCTTCAATGGCATCTTCGGCCTCAACCACACGTTGGTGGGCGGCAAGGGGACCATCCTGCCGTTCTGGTGGAGCATGCTTGTCGTCATCATCTTCTCCCTCCTGATCTACGCGTGGGCGATCTCGACCCGCATGCCGAGCGACAAGGTCGACGAGTACGTCCGGGACGTGTACCCCCCGCCGGTCGCCGAGTAGCGCTGGCAGGTATCGTCGTAGCGACCGCCGGAGCCGCCGGCGGTCGCTACGCATCCCACCCAATCCCCTATCGTGGATCTCGGTGGACCGCGTGTCGATCCGCTGCCTGGTTGCACCGAGGATGCGAGGTGACGATGCCCACGCGACCGGTCGTGCGAGCCGACCGGACCTCCCGCATCTTGCTTGCAGCGGCAGCGCTTTGGAGCGGCGGCCTGTTGGTCGCGGCGTGTACCGCACCGGTCTACAGCTCCGAGTCGACATCGGGCTCCTCGACGTCGGTGCCAGGCGCCACAAGTCCTTCGATGACCGCTCGCGCGCACCTTGTGCACGCTTCCGCCACCCTGGTGCAAGTCAACGGGTTCAAGGCGCTCGCACCTGTCGGCATACCTCTCCTCGCCGTCATCGTCGTGGCCTTCGCCTCCTGGTACGGCGGCAAGCACGGAAACCGCGCCGCCAGGTGGCTTGCGTGGACGGTGACCGCGCTGGCCGGTTGCGTCGCAGTCGTTGGGATGCTCAGCATCGGGCCGTTCATCCTCCCGGTCCCGGTCCTGCTCGGAGTGGTTTGTGCAAGATCCTCAGCAGGGCCTTCCTGACGAACCTCGGCGGCGACGCAGGCCCGTCGCCCAGCACCACGGACGGGCCCCACACCTCGACGCCGGGCCAGTGACTTGGGTCATTTTCGGACGGACTTCCGCGGCAGAGTCAGACACGCCCAGTTTCATGGGATTGGGATGGGCGAGTGCCGGCATGGCGGCCGGGATCAGACGCGGCTGGGGCCCGCCTGCTCGCCGAAGGCGTGGAGGTCTGCGATCCGTACCGCGAGCTCGAGCTGGAACAGGTCGTCGCTGTCGTGGAAGTCCATCTGGAGGAGCTGCTCGATGCGCCGGAGGCGGTACCGGAGCGAGTTCACGTGCAGGTGCAGGTCTTCTGCGGTGTGCTGCAGGTGCCGGTCATTGCTGAGATAGGCGCGAAGGGTGCGGACGTGGTCGGTGTGGCGCTGCCGGTCGGACTCGAGGAGCGGTGCGAGCACGGGTAGCACGCGGGACCTCAACGCCTCGGGATCGAGGGCGCCCGCGAGGAGACCGTAAACTCCGAGCTCCTCGCTCGCCACGACCCCGCCGCCCGACACCCGGCTCCGCGCCAGCTCCAGCGCGAGCGCCGCATCGTGGTATGAGACCGGGTAGTCGTCGAGGCTCGTGCACGCTGGGCCGAGGCCGGCCGCGAGCGGCATCCCCCCGAGCCCCCGGCTTGCATCGGCGAGCACAGCGCCGAGATCTCTGAGCAGGGCAGTGCGGTCGCCGGATGGGTGCGGCAGGAGGACGACGGCCAGCGCGCCCTGCAGGATCGTGATCGTGCAGGCAAATCGCCGCGCCAGAGCGACCTCCAGCACCTGGAGGGAGCGCAGGCTGAGCACGGGCGGCCGGAGCGGCGAGCCGGTCGGGCCCTCGTGGATGCCTACGCAGCACACCACCCTTGGCGCCTCGATGTCCAGGCCCATGAGCGACGAGCGGCTGAGGAGGTCGTCGTGGTCGCGCGCCGGCTTCAGCAGGTCGCTCAGTAGCTGCCGCGAGAGCCTTTGCTCTGTCTCGTAGCGCTCCTTGTGGCGCGCGAGGTGCAGGCTGAGCATCGCAGCGGCCAGGGCCAGCGCCTGGCTCGTCACCTCGGCGCCGGGTCCTTCGCTGCAGCCGGCCTGGCGGGCCGCCAGCGTGCCGACCGGGGCGTCGTATACGGAGAGGGCATGCTCGGCGACGACCTGCCCGCCCTGATCCCCCGCAGAGCCCACCACATGGCCGGCCGGGTCGCTGAGCTCGAGCGAGAGCTCCAGCGCGGCGCTGAGCGGCGCCAGAGCCTGCCCGGTATCCGCGCCGGCGAGCAGGAGCTCGGCGCTCTGTTGCAGGGCTCCGAGCACGAGGCGACAACCGCCGGCGTCGCGCTCGAGCGCCTCGGTATGGCTGAGCAGGCTGGCACGCTGCTTCGCACGCTCCAGAGCGACAGCGCCTATGCGGGCATACAACGCGAGCAGCTCGATATCGTCAGCGCTGATACGCCCCGGGCGGGGGTCCGCGACGTAGAGCACCCCGAAGAGGGCGCCTGCGGCCGACACAGGCACGACCGCTGCGGAGCGCAGCTTCTCCTCGTCGATGATCAGCTTTACGAGGCTCACGCGCCGGGGATCCCGGCGGTAGTCGCGGACGAGCGTAGGCTGGCCCGAAGCGGCAACGGCGCCGCCGATGCCCTGCCCCATCTCGAGCGACCAACGGGCAGGCATGTCGGGGTTGCGCAACCCGCTGTGGGCGGCAATCCGGAGACCGTCAGGCCCGAGCTGCGCCAGCCAGCTGGCGGGCGCGCCGAGGAGCTGGCGGGCTCCGTCGACGAGCCGCTGGAGGACTTCGGAGACGCTGGCCGTATCTGCCACCAGGCGCTCGCACGCGTACATCGCGCTGCGGCTGGCGAGCTGCCGCGGGCGCCAGGTGTCCTCCACGGTCCCCCCTGTTGTCGGCAACCTACAAGCGTCCTCGCGCATTGTAGAGGAAGCGCACGTTGAGGCGCGGGGGTGTGAGGCGGACAATGTCGCCATACGTGAAGAGAGGAGCCATGCCCATGAGCTCTGCGGAGATACGAGAGGCGAGCTCCGCCACCAGCCCCGCTCGCATCTTGGCCGTTGACGCCGGTGGCACCATGACCGATGCCTTCGTCGTGGACGAGGACGGCGGGTTCACGATCGGCAAGGCCCAGACGACGCCGGAGGACGAGAGCATCGGCGTCGTCGCCTCGCTGCGTGACGCAGCTCGCTACTGGGGCCGCAGCGCCGAGGAGACTGGAGCCGAGTTGCTGGCGACCGTCTACTCCGGGACGGCGATGCTCAACCGCCTGCTCGAACGCACGAGCAGCGAGCGCATCGGCGTGATCGTCACGGCAGGCATGGAGGATTACCTGCAGCTCGAGCGGGCCGTGCAGACTTACGCCGGCTACCACTATGCCGATCGGCTGCACGCGGTCACCCACGTGCACAACGAGCCGCTCGTCCCGAGGCGGAGGATCCGCGGGGTCCGCGGCCGGATCAGCTTCTTCGGGGAGGAGGTGATCCCCGTCTACGAGCAGGAAGCGGCGCGTGCAGTGCGAGAGCTGCTCGACCTCGACATCACTGCGCTGTGCATCTCTCTCCTTTACTCCTACCGCGATCCGCGACATGAGGAGAAGGTGGCCGAGATTGCCCGCAGGGAGATCGGCGAACGCGGGCTCGCCGTACCGGTGTTCACCTCCTCCGAGCACTCGCCGGTCAGGGGGGATCTCGCCCGCCTGAACACACTGCTGGTGGAGCTCTACGCCGCGAGGCCGAGCCGCGAGCAGCTCCTCGCCATCCGCAGTCGCCTCAACAGGGAGGTCGGCTCGCGCGCGCCGGTGCGGGTGCTCACGTCCTACGGCGGCACCATCTCGCCGGAGCACCAGTCGCTGGTCTCTACCATCGTCTCAGGCCCCATCGGGGGCTTGATCGGTGCCGACCGGGTGGCGTCGGAGCTCTACGGCGGCGCGAACGTGGTCTGCACCGACGTCGGCGGCACGTCCTTCGACGTTGGGCTGATCTCCGAGCGCGTCGTCGCCACCCGCACGGAGCCGATGGTCGCGAGGATGCTTCTTGCCCTCCCCCACGTAGCGATGGACTCCATAGGAGCGGGGACCGGCACGCGCGTCCGGGTCGACGAGGCAGTGAAGCGGGTCGTTCTCGGGCCGGACTCCGCGGGCAGCCGGATCGGCGTCTCGTGGGAGCCCGGTGGCGAAGTGGTCCCGAGCCTCACGGACTGCGACGTCGTCCTCGGCTACCTCAACCCTGGCTACTTCCTGGGTGGCACCATCGAGCTCGACGTCGACCGGGCACGGCGCGCGCTCTCTGACCACGTGGCTGCGCCGCTCGGCAGCACGGACGTCGAGGCGACGGCGCTAGGCGTCGTGCGCCTGCTCGAGACCCAGATGCGCGACCACCTCACCGGGATGATCCTCGGGATGGGATATGCCCCGGAGAACTACCAGCTGCTTTCTTACGGCGGCGGAGGACCGCTCCATGTGGCCGGGTACACCCACGGGATGGGCTTCCAGTCCGTGAGGGTACCGTCATGGGCAGCCGCGTTCTCGGCGTTCGGCTGCGCATGCGCGGACTACACGTACCGCTACGACCGGTCGGTGGACGTGCTCGTACCGCCCGAGGGGGACCTTGAGGGCATCGTGAAGATGCTCACCCAGACCTGGGAGGCGATCGAGGGCCAGATCCTCGCCGACGCGCGCCGCGACGGCGTCGATCCGGCCCGGCTCAGCTTCAACCGCAGCGTGCGGATGCAGTACTTCGGCATGCTCGACGATCTCGAGGTCAGGGTGGGCGGTTCCACAGGCGAGCCTGCCGCCGTGCTTGGAAGGTTGACAGCGGACTTCGACGAGCTGTTCTCCAAGGTCTTCGCGCGGGCAGCCCGAAGTCCCGAGTCCGGATACTTCATCACCAAGGCCATCGGGGTCGGCACGTTCCGGACGGAGAAGCCGGTCATTCCAGAGTTTTCCGAGTCCGGAGCCGCGCCGCCGTCCTCGGCGGAGAAGGGCTTGCGGCGCATCTTCGAAACTCACGGCTGGTCCGAGGCACGGCTCTACGAGATGGACGAGCTCGTCCCCGGCAACGTGGTGGAGGGCCCGGCGGTCATCGAGAGCCCCGCGACCACGTTCTACGTCCCCACCGGAATGCACACCCGGCTCGACCGCTACCGGGTCTTCGAGCTCTTCAGCGGGTGACAGGAGGAGGAACATGCCCGACACCCAATCCCCGTCGGCCCTAAAGGCCGCAGCCACCCCAAGCCTTGCCGCCCGCCTCGCCCTCTCCGAGGAGCGCTACGCCGAGAGCGGCCACTACAAGGGCATCGAGCGTCTCGCCCTGAAAGGGGAGGACCACTTCCGCTACGAGCGGGTCTGGGCCGAGCTTCGAGGTGCCCTGGTTTCCGCGCGCGAGACGGCACTTCACATCTCGGCGTCGCCCATAGTGCGCAACATCGGCGAGCTCTGCTTCGCGCTGTACACGCCCGAGGGCGACTCGGTTGCCGTGTCCACAGGGATAATCACGCATGTCCACACCATGTCCGAAGGCATCAAGTACATGATCCGCCAGGGCTACGAGGACAAGCCTGGGATCGCGGAGGGCGACATCTATTGCAACAACGACCCGACGCTCGGCAACGTCCACACGACCGACGTGCACACCATCATCCCGGTGTTCCACGAAGGAGAGCTGATCGCATGGGTTGGCGGTACGGCGCACCAAGTCGACATCGGTGCCGGGACTCCGGGCCATGATCCGGTTGCGTCGGCCAATCGCTTCGAGGACGGTTTCTACGTCACCTGCGAGAAGGTCGGGTCAGGACACGAGCTGCACAAGGACTGGCTGATCAAGGCGAGCCGGAGCGTGCGGACACCGCTCTACTGGGGGCTCGACGAGAAATGCCGCATCGCAGGCTGCTACATCGTCGCCGAGGCACTGCAGCGTATGATCAACTCCGAAGGATTCGCCTACGTCGGGCAGTTCATGGACGAAGCTGTCGAGGAAGGCCGCCAGAACTTCCTTGCCCGCGTCCGGGAGCGACTGGTGCCGGGCGAGTACCAGACGGCCTCGTTCATCGACATGCCCATGGCCGACAAGGCGTGGCATCCCGAGTCGCGGGTCGACCTGCTCATGCACGCGCCCCTGCGGCTCACGATCGGGGCCGGCGGCGAGTTCCACATGTCGATGGACGGGGCGAGCGGGACCGTCAACGCTCCGTTCAACGCGTCGGAGGGGTCCATGCAGGGCGCCCTGTGGGTTCTCATCACCCAGACCCTCATCTACGACGGCAAGGTCAACGACGGTGCCTACCTCGCGGCTGGGCACTACTTCCCGCCTGGCACCTGGTGCAACGCGACCGACCCGATGCTCGCCTACGGCACGCCTTGGGCGTTCCTCATCCCGTCGTTCACCGGCCTGCTGCGGTGCCTCTCCCGTGGTTACTTCACCCGCGGGTATCGCGAGGAGATAGTCACCGGCTACGGCTTCACGGGTGATCCCCTGCAGGGGGGCGGGGTGCTCGCAGATGGGAAGACCTACTTCCCCGTGTCCAACTTCGAGCTCTGCTCGGTCGGGCTGGGCGCGCGCGGGACGATGGATGGCCTCGACGCCGCCTACGCGATGTGGAACCCCGAAGCCGACATGGGGGATGCGGAGGTGTGGGAGACCATCGAGTCGGGACTCCTCTACCTGTCGCGCCGCTTCAAGCCGGACACCGCGGGCTACGGGAAGTACCGCGGCGGGTCGGGGTGGGAGGCCCTGCGCTACGTGCACGGGGTCACCAGCCTCCAGCTGTACTCCTTCCGGGAAGGAAGGACCTTCCATGGCGGCGCCGGCGTGTTTGGCGGCTACCCGAACTCGGCTGACTACAAGGTCTGGGTGCGCAACACCAACATGGCACAGCTGGCCGCGGCGCAGCAGCCCTACCCGCTCGGCGAGCTCTCCCCCTCCTCTTCCGAGATCGAAGAGCTCGTGCAAGGCGACGTCACCCGCGTGAACGAGGGGCTGATGTTCCCGGAGGTCTTCGGCAACGGCGACCTGTTCTTGTCCATGTTCTCCGGCGGTCCCGGCTACGGTGACCCGCTCGAACGCGATCCGGCCGCTATCGTCGCCGACGTCGAGCGCCGCGTGTACCTTCCCGAGACCGCCCGCCGCGCGTTCGGCGTCGTGGTGGTCGAAGGTGGCGACGGTCCGGCAGTGGACGCCGCGGCGACCGGTGCCGAGCGCGAGCGGCTGCGCCAGCGCCGCGCCGCCCGCGCCGTCACCTACGACGAGTTTTTCCAGCGCGAGCGGGCCCGGCTGCTCAAGGGCGCGCTGATCCCCCCGGTGAAGAAGATGTACAGGGAGTCGATGTCGCTCTCGGCGGGCTGGGGAGCCGGCTTCCGCAGCTTCTGGAACCTGCCGGACACGTTCACGATGTGAGGGAGGAGCCGACGATGACCAGCTTGGACAAGGCAGGCCTGGCAGACCTGATAGACGGGAAGCTGCCCTGGCAGCAGCTGAAGGGCTTGATGTCGGGGACCAAGGACCCGGAGCGGTTCGACCTGTGCATCCAGGTGCTCCAGGAGCGAGCTCGCTTCGACGACCCCATCCTGCTCCCGCTCACGGAGCACCTCTTCGTCGTGGCGCGCGGCGGCGAGAGGGTCGTCGTCTGCGACTGCGGCTACGAGCTCGGTCCGCTCGAGCGCAACTGGAAGGAGGCAGCGCGGATCTTGGTGCGCGACTCCGAGGAGTTGCTCGAGGAGATCTACGATCCTTACCACCGCTGCGACCCCGAGTGGATGGAGCTCCGGGAGTACTGCTGCCCCGGATGCTGGTCCTTGCTCGAGGTCGAGGCCGTGCCGCCCGGCTATCCGGTGCTCTACGACTTCAAGCCGGACATCGACGCGTTCTACGAGAGCTTCCTCGGCCGGCCGGCGCCAGATCGCGGTTCCTGACCGAACGCACCGTGCACGCCGCAAGGATTCTCGAGGATCGCTGCGAGAGAGACCCTGCAGCGCCCTGCCTCGAAGATCTCGACCGTCGCTGGACGTCCGCCGAGCTCGATGCCGAGGTGAAGAGGGTCGCCGCCGGCTTGGCCTGTCACGGCGTGCGAAGCGGCGACGTCGTCGGCGCGATGCTCCCCAACCGGCTGGAGCTCGTCAGCCTGCTCTTTGCCACCTGGCGGCTCGGTGCAGCTCTCACGCCGGTGAACCCGGCGCTCACCGCCGAGGAAGCGTGCTACCAACTCGACGACTGCCACGCGCGCCTCGTCGTCTCCGACGAGGGCGGCATCGCCAAGCTCGCGAGCGTCCGTGCAGAGGTTCTAGGTCTCGACGGCTACCGCGCGCTCGAGGGGGCGCCCCCTGCAACCCGCACAGATCCCTCGGATGTCGCTCTCGTCGTCTACACCTCCGGCACGACCGGGCGACCGAAAGGTGTCGTGCTCGACCACGCGAACCTGAGTGCGATGGCCGGCATGCTGGTGTCCTGGCTCCAGCTCGGTCCCGCCGACCGCTGCCTCCTCGTCCTGCCGTTGTTCCACGTGAACGGGCTGGTGGTGAGCGTCGTGTCGCCGCTTGCTGCGGGCGGGGCGACCATCGTCGTGCCGCGCTTCGACATCGATCAGTTCTGGTCGTGGGTGGAGCGTTTCCGGCCCACGTACTTCTCCGCGGTGCCGACCATCTACCTGCAGCTCGTGAGCCAGCCCGCGGGCGCGCAGCCCGACGTGTCGTCGCTTCGATTCGCGGTCTGCGGGGCGGCGCCTATGCCGGCCGGAGCGATCCAGGCGTTCGAGGAGCGCTTTGGTGTCCCGCTGGTGGAGGGCTATGGGCTCTCCGAGGGAACGACCGCGTCGACCATCAACCCGCTCGACGGGTTGCGCAAGCCCGGCACGGTCGGCGTCGCGCTGCCGGGCCAGCAGGTGGCGGTCGTGGACGGAGACGACAGGGTCGTTGCTCCGGGCACGTCCGGCGAGGTGGTGGTTCGCGGCCCGAACGTCATGCGAGGTTACCTGGGGCTGCCGGAAGAGACCGCGAGCTGCCTGCGAGGCGGGTGGCTCCACACCGGGGATGTCGGGTTCCTCGACGAAGACGGATACCTGACGCTCGTGGACCGCAAGAAGGACCTGATCATCCGCGGCGGGGAGAACATCTCGCCGAAGGAGATCGAGTCGGTGCTCTACGCCCACCCCGCGGTCCTCGAGGCCGCGGTGGTAGGCAAGCCGGATCCTCTTTACGGTGAGCAGCCGGTAGCCTTCGTGTCGCTGCGTCCTGGCCCGGCTCCGAGCACCGAGCAGCTTGCCGCGCACTGCCGTGTCCGCCTGGCAGGCTACAAGGTTCCCCGCGAGTTCCTGGTTCTCGACAGCCTGCCGAAGAACTCGGTCGGCAAGATCGTGAAGGGCCCCCTGCGAGAGCAGGCCTGGCATCACGGCCGCCGGTGAGCGGGGCTGGCTGGCTGCTGGCGCTCGTGGCTCCAGGCGGGCTCGTGGCTTCAGATCGACCCGAACCAATCCCCGCACCGGCACCCGCAGCCGGGCCGCCACCCACCGCCACCCCAGCCCCGACACGTTCAACCCCAACGCCCCCCGATCACCGCTACTGGGTCACGGCGCCGGGCCAGGCACACGTCGGGCAGCAAGACGTGCGTAATCCCGCAAGACCTGCACCGCATACGCCGCGGCGCGAACGCCTGCGACCGGTCCTGGCCCCGCAGTAACTGCCCGCGGCCATGACCCCAGGGGCCAGGCCCCCGAACAGTCAGGACACTCCAGCCAGGACACGGCGACCTGGCGATTCGGCCCTGGCCCGGGCCGTCGGCTCGGATGCCAAGGACCTCATCTTGCTCGCCATTTACGCCGGCGGGGCGGCATTCGCCTGGCTCAGCCCGTGGATCCCAGCAACGGCCTCTACGCTCTGGTGTCGGTCTTCTGGTTCGTGCCCGACAGCCGGTTCACCGCCGGCTCAGCCCAGATCGAGGGCCCGCACCGCCACGTCGGCCCGCATCCGGTCCCGGTGCTCGTCGAGGGACAGGCCGCTCAGCCGCTCGATCAACTCCAGGCGGTACTTGACGGTCTTCTGGTGCACCAGCAGCTTGGCCGCGGTGTCGCGCTGGTTGCAGTTGGAGTCGAGATAGGTGCGCAGCGTCTCCAGGAGGCTGGTGGCGTTCTGGCTGTCGTGCCTCATCACCGAGCCGAGCGTGGCCCGGGCGAAATCGGTGAGGGACCCGCCCTTGGGCCCGGCGATGAGCAGGCCGAGGATCCCGAGATCCTGGTAGAAGGCGACCAGCCGGGTGGAGTCGAGGCCGAGCGCCTGGATGGCCACCATGGCCTCGTCGAACCCGGCGTCGAGATCGGTCGCCCCGACGTGGTCGGAGCTCACCCCCCACCGGGCGTTGAGGGCCGGCAGGTGGCGGCGCAACTCCTGGATCACGCCGCTCAGAAGCGCCTGGAGCTTCGCCGGGTCGGCAGACTGGACCAAGGCCACCACGTCCTCGCCGGTCACGGCCACGAGCTTGAGCAGGCCCGACTCGGCCAGGTCCGATTCGCACAGGGAGACCAGGCGGCGGCGTAGCTGATCCTCGTAGGCCTCGCTCCAGTCGGGGGGGCGGGACGAACCGGGGCCGGCCAGCCGGCACGCCGCCACCCGGAGCGGGCCGCGCAGGTCGACATGGAGGTACCTGGCCCGGGCGGCGGCGGCCCGGCGCTCCTCGGGGCTGCCCCGCAGCAGGTGCACCAGGATCTCCTCCCGCAGCGACGCCCGGGCCTGCAACGCCGCCTGCTCCTCCAGGTGCTTGAGGGCCACCGCCATGGCCGTCTGGCGGGCGGCCAGCTCCGCCTCGCTGCCGGCGGCCTGGGACCCGGCAGCATGGGAGCCGGCGGCCTGCGAACCGCCGGCTTGGAACCCGGCCAGGGCTACCCAGCCGATCTGCACCTGCGCCGTGCGGATCGGCATGAGCACCGCCGGCCCGGAGGCCAGGTCCCGCCACTCCGGCGCTCTCTCGGCCGTCCGCCCAGCGCTGGTCCGGCCGCCGATCGACGCCCTGACCCCGGCCGGATCCGTGCCGGCCGGCCATGACGCTAGGTGCTCCAACTCGGCGCCGAGGACGGTCACCGCCAGCCCGGTCCGCTCGCCCACCACCTGGCAGATCCCCTCCAGGGTGGTGCCGTCGAGGAGGGTCTCGATCAGATCCTGCTGCAGCTCGAGGGCCCGCTCGACCCGGGCTAGCTGCGCCTCCATGGTGCGGTGGGCCTCCTCCACGGCCCGGGCGCTGGCCTCCGAGGCGGCGTGCAGCCGGGCGTTGTCCAAGGCGATGGCGGCCAGGTCGGCCAGGGCCACCAGGCGGTGGCTCTCGGCCGCGCTGAAGGTGGATCCGCGCCGCCGCCACACCTCCAACACCCCGATGATGGCCCCGTCCACGCTGAGCGGGGCGGCCAGGGCCGACCGGGTGCGCTCGAGCCGGGCCAGGTTGCGGAAGTCGTCGGAGATCACCGAGCTGCTGGAGTAGTCGTCCACCTTCTCGGCCCGGCCGGTGGCGAACACCAGGCCGGCCAGACCCTGGCCCCGGCGCATGCGCAGCTGGGCCGTCTCGGCCATCTGGTTGCCGGCGCAGCTGCGCATGAAGATCTCGTCGCCGTCGCGCAGCATCACCCCGGCGATGTCGGCGCCGAGCAGGCTCAGCGTCTCGTTGGTGACGGCGACAAGAGCCTCGTCGAGCTCCCGGGCCCGCAGGATCCGCCCAGCCACGCTGCGGAGCACGTCCACCTCGGCCAGGGCGTCGAGAGCGGCCGCTTCCAGGCGTCGCTCTCGCACCGACGGCCGCGACGCGGTGGCCGGCCGCGGTGGCGACCCGCCGGTGGCCATCACTTGGGACCGTTTGCGAGATCGAGCACGACCTTCATTTCCCTGCTCTCCCGCATGTCACGGTAGCCCCCGGGGGCGGCGCCGAGCGGGGCGTGGCGGGTGATCACGAACCCGGGGTCGAGCACGCCGGTGGCGATCAGTGCGGCCAGGTCGTCGCGCACCGGTATCGGGTTGCCGATCACGAACCGCAGGCTCACCTCGGCGGCGAAGGCCCGGGCCAGCGGCAGCTCCCACGCCGGCTCGGTGTGGGCACTGACGCTGGCCACCGTCCCGCCCGGGCGGACCAGGTCCAAGGCGGCGTCGAGGCCGAAGGTCCGGCCCACCGCCTCGACCACGCCGTCACTGCCCCGGCCACCGGTCAGGTCGTCGATCGCGGCTCGGGCCGCGGCCGGCTCCACCGCGACGGCGCCGTGGGCGGCGGCGACGGCCCGGCGCTCCGGTATCGGATCGGAGAGGACGACCACGGCCGCCCCCCTCACCTGGGCCGCCAGGCTGGCCAGCTGCCCGACCGGCCCCCCGCCGAGCACCGCCACCACGTCGCCCGGAGCCACCCCGGCCCGCTCCGCCGCCACCCAGCCGGTGGCCAGGTTGTCCCCGGCCAGCAGGGCCGGGTCGGACCCCACGCCGGCCGGCCGGCGGGCCAGGGTCACGTCGGCGAAGGGCACCCGCACCAGCTCCGCCTGGCCCCCCGGCAGCGGAGGGCCGAACACCCGGCCGGTGCCGAAGAACCGGCGCTCGGGGCAGTGCCAGTGGGCGTGGCGCCGGCACCACCAGCAGCGCCCGCAGGCGGTGAAGTCGGAGGTCATGACCCCGTCGCCGACCTTCAGGCCCCGCACCCCGGGCCCGGTCTCGACCACGGTCCCGGTGTACTCGTGGCCGAGCACCGTGCCGGGCTCCATCCCGGCGCGGTGCCCGGACGTCACGTGCAGGTCGGTCCCGCACACCGCTGCCGCCGACACCGCCACGATGGCGTCCTCGGTCGCCTCGATGCGCGGCTCGGGCACGTCGGCCACGGCGACCGAGCCCCCACCGGCGTAGACGACGGCCTTCACGGTCAGCTCACTGCATGGATGCGCTCGCTCAGGCTCCGCGCCGCCCCGCGGAGCTGGTCCAGCTCGTCCGGTTCGAGCGGGAGGGTGACTATCTCGGAGAGTCCGCCTGGCCCCAGCCGGACGGGCAGGCCCACCCGGGTGTAGGTGAGCCCGTACTCGCCGCGAGGAGCGACGGCGCAGACCAGCAGGGAGGCCCTCCCGGTGACCATCTCGCAGACCATCTCGGCCGCCGCCCGGCCCGGCGCGAAGTAGGCGCTCCCGCTCTTCAGCAGGGAGACGATCTCGGCACCCGAGTCCCGGGCCCTCTCGGTGATGGCCGTGATCGTGGCGCTGTCGAGCACATCGCGCAGCGGCCGGCCCCGGACCGTCGCCAGGCTGATCGGTATGACCATTTCGGCCCCGTGGCTGCCGAGGGCGTAGGCCACCACCTCGTCGGGCCGTCCCACCCCCGTCAGGGCCACGAGGGCCGCGAAGCGGGCCGAGTCGAGCACGCCGGCCATGCCGAGCACCCGCTCCGGTGGGAACCCGGTCCTGATCTCGGTGAGGTGAGTCATCTCTTCGAGCGGGTTGGTGACGACCACCACCTCCGCATCCGGGGCCGACCGGCGGATCTGGTCGGCCACCGGCCCCACGATCTCGGCGTTGGCCTCGGTCAGGTCGGTGCGGGTCATGCCAGGCTTGCGGGCCCGGCCGGCGGTGACGACGACGTAGTCGCATCCGGCCAGGTCGGCGAGCGACGTGCTCCCCCGGACCTCACCCGCGAAGCCGGCCAGCGCGGCGCTGTGCCACAGGTCCAGGGCCACCCCGGCGGCCAGGCCCTCGACCACGTCTACCAGCGTGACCGACGAGAACAGGTCGGATGCTGCGAGGTGCAGGGCGGCCAGGGACCCGACGTGCCCGGCGCCGATCACGGCCGCCCGGGCGGTACCGCCCGGCGGGGAGGGGGACAACTCGTCCGGAACCGGGGCGCCGCGGCGGTACAGCCCGTTGACGGTGTCGGCCCGGCCGGCCGCCGGAGGCGGCGGGGGGCCCTGGGCTACCGCCGTCCTGCCCAGCGCCGCCGCCGGCCGGTGGTGGGACCGGCCCGGCCGGCTCTGCTGGTCATCCGGGCCGGGGGCGGCGTAGCGGACCTCCACCCCGAGCTCGCCGGCCCGGTCCCGGGCCAGCGGGGTGATCACATCCCCGGGTCCGACGATGACTGGCCCGGTGGCTTCCTCTATGTCGCGCGCGCCGATGATGGTCATGATGACGTGCCCTCCAACGCCTCGAGCGCCCCGACGGCGGCATCTCGGGCGCTCTGCACCTCGCTCTCGCTGCCCGACAGGAACACCCGCCCGAACCGGCCGACCGCCCGGACCTCGACGATGGTGATGTTGGCCGTCTTCTCGGCCTCGTTGGCGGCGAGGGTGGCATAGGCGGCCGGTGCCACCTCCAGGACGAACAGGCTGGTGCCGGGCATCAGCAGGCTGCCCTTGCGCCACTTGTTGATCAGCTGAGCCTGGTAGGGGCTCACGTTGGTGACGAACTGCGCCGACGCGACCTGGGGCCGGACCCGGTCGCCCTCCGACAACCCCAGGTGGTCGAGGATGGCTTGGCCGGCGGCCAGAACCTCGGCCTGCTGGCCGGCGTGCACCTCGAGCAGTCCGAACTCCCGCTCGACGATCTGGAGGGCGGGCCGCACGTCGGCGGCCTTTAGCGCCACGTCCATCACCCGGAACACCTCGTTGCCCGGCGCCACCTCTACGAAGAGTTGCGACATGCCGGCCACCGGGACGTCCCCCTGGCAGGTGGCGGCGACGTGGGCAGCCGACTGGGGCTGCATCCGGTCGATGAAGACGTAGGAGCGCAGCGAGAAGTTGGATGCAGTGGAGGGTGTCATGAGAGAGCTATCCCGAACGGGGTGACGAGCAGGGCGTGGGCGTACTCAGCGACCGGGTGACCGATGTAGCGGGCCACGATCGGCCCGGCACCGGGGTACATCATCGTCCCGCCGATCAGGTGCACCGGGCCGCTGGGCGGTGGCCCCATCAGCCGGCGGATGTTGTCGGCGATGCGCTCTATGCCGGGGCCCAGGATGCTCAGGTCCTGGTTGCCGCCGGCCCGCTTGCGCTCTTCCGCCTCGGCCACATCCATGGACAGTGCTCCTGCCAGTATCAGGTTGAGCTGAGCGCCCCCGCCGGGCCGGTCCCCGAGCGACACCAGGGACCCGTCGCGGTAGACGCCCACACCGGTCGAACCGCCCCCCACGTCGGCGATGGCGCCGTCGCGCACGCCCAGCAGGGCCTGGGCGGCGGAGACCTCGTCCACCAACCGGCGGCAGTTCACCCCGGCGTTCTCCAGCACGTACCGGCAGGCCCGGCTCTCGGCCTCCCCCACGCCGGGGGGGTAGGCGGCGGCGGCATCTCGCACGCGGGCCCGCAGGAGCTCCTCGGCCCGGCCCACCAGCTCCCGGACGGCCGCCACCGCCCCGGCAAAGTCGACCACGACGCCGTCGCGGACCACCCCGGTCCGCAGCTCGTCGTAGTACGCCGGCTCGCCGCCGGAGGTGACCGCGGTCAGAGCGACGGTGGCGGTGCCGAGGTCCACACCGAAGCTCAGGTCGGCGTCCGGCTCGACCCGGGGATGGCGGTACGACGAGGCGGCATCATGCAAGTAGCGCTCGACCGCCATAGGTGTCACTAGTAGTGTCACGAGCCCAGCATCTCGTAAAGGGACCTCCAGGGCCGCACCTCGTAGGCGACCCGCTTGATGTTGATCAGGTGGAGCGGGCTCACGTTGTCGGAGACCATGGAGCCGCTCCAGGTTCCGGTGCCGAGCATGAACGAGGGGCCGATGGAGGTGCTGTAACCCATCCCGCCGAACAGGCTCGGCGTGTTGACCGGGATGCGGGACGCCGGGAGCCGCCCGAACGACGCGATGACCGACTCGTCGGTGGCGTGCAGCCCGAGGGTGTGGCCGGCCCCGCCGAAGGCCAGCACTTCGGCACAGCGCTCGATGGCGCCGTCCACCGTGTCGGCCCGGTAGAACGACAGGACGGGCCCGAGGATCTCGGCGGAAAGGGGAGAGGGGCGGCCCACCTCGGTCAGCACGGCACCGAGCACCCGGGTCGACCCGGGGACGGCCACGCCGATCCGTCGGGCCAGTTCGACCGCCGGCTGGCCCACGTGGTCGGGGTCGAGGCCGCCGCTGTCGGTGAAGAGCAGGCGGGTCAGCTTCTCCTGCTGCGGGTCATCCAGGAAGAACACGCCGCGGGCGCTGAACGCCTCGACGGCCTGGTCGAAGATCCCCCCGTCGATCACCACCGTCTGCTCGGCCACGCAGGCCGTACCGTTGTCGAACGACTTGGACGTGACCACCATCTCCGCCGCCTCGGCCACGTCGGGCACGCTGCGGTGAACGTACACCGGCACGTTGCCGGCGCCCACCGCCAAGGTGGGCTTGCCGCTGCTGTAGGCGGCCTTCACCATCCCGGCGCCGCCGGTGGCCAGGACCAGCGCCACGTCGGGGTGGCGCATCAACTCGGTCGTGGCCGGGATGCTGGCCCGCTCCAGGCAGGCGATCACCCCGGGCGGGGCGCCGGCGCCGACGGCGGCTTCCGCCATCACCTCCGCGGTGCGGGCGCAGGCTCGGGCGGCCCGCGGGTGCGGGGCGTGCACCACGGTGTTGCCTGCCTTCAGCGCGGCCAGGCACTTGAAGATCACGGTGGAGGTGGGATTGGTGACGGGGATGATGGCGGCGATCACGCCCATCGGGCTGCCGATGGCTGTCATGCGTCCGGGCTTGTCCACCCACAGCACGCCCTTGGCCCTCATGCCGGCCATGGAGCGGGCCACGAACCCGGCGTTGTACCGGTTCTTCAGGATCTTGTCCTCGTAGACGCCGTAGCCGGTCTCGTCCACGGCCATGCGGGCCAGCTCCGGCGAAGCGTCCCATGCCGCCGCCGCCATGGCGGCGACCACGCGGTCGAGGTCCTCCTGGGTGGCGTCCTCGAAGGCGTCGAGTGCCTGGCGGGCCTGGCGGGCCTTGTGCCGGGCCTCGGCCAGGCCGGCCAGGTCGTCGTCGAGGGGTGCGGCGGTGTCGAACGTGGCGGCCATCTACTGCCGGGATCCCTACTTGGGAGCAGGAGCGGGGGCCGCCGCCGAAGGCTTCATCAAGATGGCTTCCACTTCGTCGTGGGGGCGGGGGATCACGTGCACGGAGACCACCTCGCCGATCTTGTTGGCGGCGACGGCGCCTGCATCGGTCGCTGCTTTGACTGCCCCGACGTCGCCTCGGACCATGACGGTCACCAGGCCGCCGCCGATCTGCTCTCGCCCGAGCAGCACGACGTTGGCTGCCTTGACCATGGCATCGGCGGCCTCTATGGCTCCGACGAGACCCTTGGTCTCGATAAGGCCCAGGGCGCTCTGTGGTACCGGGTTGCCCGTCGGCATCGTGTCCTCTCTCCTTGTGCGTCAGCTCTTGCGGAAGACCGTCTGGGTGCGGATGGTGACGGAGTCGACGATGCCCACGACGGCGGCGTCGGTGGGAACCGAGACCGAGTCTCCCTCGACGCGCGCCGCGCTGCCCCTCGCCACCAGGACCACCTCTCCCAGGCCGGCTCCGATGTAGTCGGCGGCCACGTAGGCGGCCCCGTCCGGGCCGTCCCTGGTGGCATCGTGCATATCGACCGGCACCACCATGAGGAGGGTGCGACCGTGGAGGCCGGGTTGCTTCACGGTGGCCACGACCTGCCCCACGACCCGCCCGATCTCCATCGTCACCTCCCCCGAGTGGTTCCTGGTTGCCGGGTCACCCCTAACCATAAGGGAGGTCGGGGATAGCGGCTTTATCCCTCGCGGATAAGAAGCACGGGATAAATGTCCGCACGGGGACATGGAGCCCGGTTGCCCGACTTGCGAGACTGGCGGCGGACGGGTGGCCAGGGAGATCATCCGACCGTGCAACCCTGGGGGATATGCATGATTACGGACGCGGATGCCGAGTTCCACCCACCGGCCGGGGGTGATCCGAGCTGGGCCGAGACCAACTATTTCGGCTTCTACTCGGCCGAGGCGCCGCTCAACGTGGGCGTGTACGCCTTGTTCCGGCCAAACCTGGGGGTGGTGCACTCGACGGTCTGCATGAACTCCGGCGACGCCCCCATGCCCTGGAGGGCCGACTTCTGCGACATGCGGTCGCACCTGCCGATCCCCGAGCCCCGTTCGCTGCGCACCTACGCCTTGGCCAACGGGCTGAGTGTTGCCACGGTGAAGCCCAACGACACCTGGCACATCGGCTATGACGACGACGCCGGCACCTCCATCGACGTCACCTACCAGGCGCTGATGCCGGCGTTCGACATCCACGACCCGGACATGGATCCGATCACGGCCGCCCAGAGCCGGGAGCGCTTCGCCTGGGGGACGGCGTACAACGGGCACTTCGACCAGACCGGCCACGTGCAGGGGAGGGTGACCGTGCGGGGCCGCGAGGTCCCGATCGACTGCGTGAGCACCATGGACCACAGCTGGGGTCCCCGGTTCGAGCGAGGCAGCCCCAACATGAGCTGGCTACATGCCCACTTCTCCGACCAGTTGGCGGTGCACGGCATCTTCTCCTTCGACGAGGCCGATGGGGGCGGGGCACTGGCGTTGATGCACGGTTACGTGATCAGGGACGGAAAGTGCATCGGCCTGGCGTCGGGCCGCGGGGTGACCGGTCGCGACGCCGACTTCTACGCCCGCCGGCTGGAGATCCGGGTCGAGGACGCCCACGGCGACAGCTACGACCTGCGGGGCGAGGGGTTCACCCGGTTTCCGTGGCAGGCCTGGCCGAACGTGGTCGGCTTCAATGTCCTGGCCCGCTGGGACTGCGCCGGGCGGACCGGCTACGGCGAAGTGCAGGACTTCGTCGACCTGACCCGGCTGTGCGAGGGCCGGGCCATGCCCACCAACGCGGCAGCCGGCTGATCCGGATGGCCACCCGTCTTGTCGTGTTCGACATGGACGGCACGCTGGTCCAGACCCGCGCCGCGTCGTGGGAGGTGTTCCAGGCCACCGCCAGCCGGTTCCACCTCCCGGTCCGCAGCGCGGAAGAGTTCTTCGAGCTCTTCCGCGACAACTTCTACGCCAGCCTGGCCAAGCTGTGCAGCACGCCCGAGCAGGAGGCCGAGGTGCGGGATCACTTCCTCGAGGGGTTGCGGGAGCGGTACGTGCCCGGCTTCATCCCGGGGATGCTCGACGTGGTCAAGGCGCTGGCGGAGCGCTACCCGCTCGCCGTCCTGTCATCTAACGCCATGGCCGCCATCCGGCGGATCCTCGAGGGCGAGGGGGTGGCCGAGTGCTTCGCCCACGTGTTCTCGGGTGAGGTCGGGGCCAGCAAGGAGGCGGCCCTGCTCCGGCTGCTATCCGAGCCGTCCTACAGCCGCGCCCGGCATTGCTCCCCGACCTACGCAGAGGGCAACGGCAACGACGACTTCGAGGTGGTGCTGGTGACCGACACCGTGGGCGACGTCCGGGAGGCGGCCCGGGTCGGCGTCCGCGTGATCGGAGTGGCCTGGGGCATGCACAGCCGGGAAGCCCTGCTCGCAGCCGGGGCGGAGACCGTCGCCCTCTGGCCCCAGGAACTGGTTGCCATCCTGGCGGACCGGCCCGGCTCCGACGGCGCCGCCTGCGCCTGCACCGGCGCGAGCGGGACCTGCGCCTGCTCCTGCTCGGTGGTCGCGACCGTCGGTCGGGGTACGGGTCCCCCCACCGAGCCCTCGGCCGGGGCGGCAGCCGAGGCCGGGCGGATACGCAGGGAGCGGCGCCACCGGGCCGCTCCCGCGCTCGCCGCCGCCCCGGCTGTCGGTGCCCCCCGCCGTCGTCCTGGACCGGACCGGGCCCTGGTCGGTGCCCTCCGCCGCATCTCGAACCCGAAGACCACCGCCCCCACCGGCTCCCGCCGGACCTGAGAGAGAACAAGGAGCAGAGATTGTCCAACGTAATAGCCGAGGGCTACAACGCTTTCGAGACCGAGAAGACGCCGTCGGGCACGGTGAAGTACCTTCCCGACCCGCCGTCGGTCATGGCCCTGATCCGCAGCGGGAAGCTGGGAGAGCACATCCTGCTGGTACGCGGTGGGACCACCACCTTCCTGGCCCCGGCGCTCTCAATGGGAGCGATCGGGATCATCACCATGTCCGGGGCCCCCGAATCGCACCTCGGGATCCTGTCCCGGGAGTTCCAGACGCCCTGCGTGATGACGACCGGGCTCCTGGCCAGCGAGTCCCGCTACGTCCCGGGCGAGACCGGCGACGCCCACTTCAACGAGATCGTCCAAGCGCTCGAGGGGGTCAAAGTGCAGCTCGACTGCTCCGATCCCCAGACGGGCCGGGTCATCGCTCTCTGATCGGCCGAGTCCCCACACAGAAAAAGGAGTCCAACCAATGAGTGTTAGCGCGCCCGGCGCTGAATACCTGAAGCGATACGAGGACGGCGACGAGGGCGTCCGGTTCCAGTCGCTCGTCTATACGGGGAACTTCACCGACCTCGAGCCGGTACCCGACGGGATTCTGGGGGACCGCCTCATGCGCCGGCGCATGAAGACGAAGGTCATGGAGCGGGTGTCCGAGGAGGACGTGCTGCGCGACCAGTTCACCCTGGATGAGCTGAACGACCTCAACAACTACCTGGCCTGGAACATCTGGGACGTGCTCGTCATGAGGGCGACGGAGGGCGTCTCGGGAATGATCCCCCGCCAGGAGTACGAGATCCTGTCGTTCATGCAGGAGTTCTACCGCTACCCCGAGTTCATGCGGATGATGACCGACCAGGTCGGGGCCCAAGGCGTCATGGACATCGGCAAGAGCGCCCGCTCACAGATCGGCACGAAGATCAACTGCGTACACGACTGGTGCCTGGGCGCAGTCGCGTTCGGCATGGGCCGGTGCGGGCTGCTGGCCCTCGAGGTGATCGAGGCCAACGACTACGTCGAGGAGTCCAACATCATCCTCAAGTTCATGCAGCGCGTGCTCTGGGGCAAGCGCCAGGACGGCTACATCCTCAACTCTCAAGACCGCTACCGCTGCACCATCCACGAGCAGTCGGTGATCGACCAGGTGATGAGCCAGGTGGTCGAGTTCGAGGAGGGTTCGCCCGACCACGACGCCTTCACCAAGTTCAACGCCACCGCTGAGCTGCTGGCCTTCTTCGACCACTACGACTGCCGCCTCGGTCTGGGCGACACCGGGCCCTACATCCTTCCCGACGGGCGGATCCTGATCATCCGGGACCTCTTCGTCAACGAGGAGGTGTACCACTGGTCCGACGTGTGCGCCGACCTGCCGCACTGCTACACCCTGGCAGTGGTGCTCGACCCGGCGAAGATGGGACTTCAGGAGATCCGGGTCAACGACATCTCCACCACGTTCACGGCGCCAAAGAACTACATCCCGGCCATCACCGCGGGGGCCATCTTCGTGCGGGAGAAGTGGGACACGCCCATGGACCACGTCTACGAGCTCCCCCTGAAGGACACCGAGCCGCACCTGGAGAAGATCCGGGAGGCCACCGTCAAGATGTACGACAAGACCCTGCGGATGTCCAAGCGCATCCTCTGCACCAACGGGATCTACAGCTACTACATCGACATGATCCTCCCATACCTGCGGGCCACCGGTGTCTACGACGAGGTGTGCGCCAAGTATGACTTCTGGGAGATCGACCAGCGCGTGTCCAACTACTACTACGAGATCACCAAGCGGAACTTCGTCCAGGTCACGGTCCCCCAGAAGATCTTCTCCGGCTCCGGCTACCTGCCCTTCCCCGAGGGCACCGACCTGCGTCGCTCTAAGTACAGCCTCCTCTGACCGCCCGAGCGACCGCCGAGGGAAGGATCCGATGACCGAGGAGGAGTTCCTCGCACTGAACAGCGTCTACCTGAAGAAGATCGCCACCGGCCGGGCGGTCGCCCAGGCCACGGGCCTTCCGGAGGCGGTGGTCGGAGAGGTGCTGGCCGGGGCCGAATCGGAATCCGCCGGCGCTGTGGTCGACGTCGGCGGCGGGATGCTCATGCTCTCCGAGGACGGCGTGCGTGCCGTCCTCGGAGGGTACGAGGCCCGCTACGCCGACTGCCGGGTCGACCCGGCGGTGGAGGACTGGTACCAGCGCTTCGAGACGCTCAACAAGCAGTTCCTCGAAGGGGTCACCGCCTGGCAGCAGGATGTCGGCGACATGGCCAAGATGGATCGCCTGCTCAAGCTGGTCGAGCGTCAGATCCGGGCGCTGGCGTCGATCAGCGAGCGGATCCCCCGCTACGAGGCCTACGCCGGACGATTCTCCCACGCCATCGATCAGGTGGACACCGGCGCCACGAACTACCTGGTCAGCCCGGATGTCGACTCCATCCACAACATCTGGTTCGAGTTCCACGAGGACATCCTCACCGTGCTCGGGCGGCCCCGCGACGTGGCGGAGTCCGCCGGGTGAGCGCCATGGCCGGGGGTGGTCCCGAACTGGTCCACGACGTGGACGGCATCGACCCGCTCGACACCGCCCGCTTCGGGGGCAAGGCCGCTGGCCTGGCCCGCATGCGCCGGCTGGGCCTGCGGGTCCCACCCGCCTTCGTGGTGGAGACGGCGGCGTGCCGATTCTACCGGGAGAACGGCCAGCGTATCCCCTCCGGCATCGTCTCGGAATGCCATGTCCAGATGTCCCGGCTCGAGAGCCAGACCGGCAAGGTGTTCGGCCGCGACGACGGCGTGCCTCTCCTGGTATCGGTGCGGTCGGGGGCCCAGATCAGCATGCCCGGGATGATGGACACCGTCCTCAACCTGGGGCTGGACCGCCGGTCGGTGCTGTCCCTGGCCGAGGCGTGCGCCGATCCGGTGTTCGCCCTCGACACGTGGATCCGCTTCTGGTCGATGTTCTCGGACATAGTCCTCGACGTGGACTCGGCCCTGCTGCAGGATCAGATCGCCGAGGCTCGCCGGGCGGCGGCCGGGGCCCTCGACGCCGCCAGCGCGGCCCGGCTCGAGGAGCGGATCGTCGCCGTCCTCGACGCCGAATCGGGACCGGTGCCGCTCGACCCGCGCGATCAGCTCGAGGCGGCCGCCCGGGCGGTCCTGGACTCGTGGGACTCGCGGCGGGCCCGGCTTTACCGCGAGCATCACGGCATATCGCACGACCTGGGCACGGCCATAACCGTGCAGGCCATGGTGTTCGGGAACCTGGGCCGGCCAGCCGGAAGCGGCGTGGCGTTCACCCGGGACCCGTCCACCGGCGCCGCCCGCCTCTACGGCGAGTACCTGCCGGGCGGCCAGGGGGAGGAGGTCGTAGCCGGCACCAAGACCCCGGTCAAGCTGGAGGAGGCCGGGCTGGGTTTGGCGCCCATCGCGGCCGAGCTGGAGGCCTACGGGCGCCGGCTGGAGGAGGAGTACCGCGACGCCCTGGACATCGAGTTCACGGTGGAGTCGGGCGTGCTGTACCTGCTGCAGGTCCGCCCGGCCAAGCGGTCGGCGGCGGCCGCGGTCCACATCGCCACCGCGATGGTGGGTGAGGGACTGATAGAGCCAGCCGAGGCGGTACGGAGGGTCTCGGCCGAGCAGGTCAAGCGGCTGCTCTCGCCGGAATTCGATCCGGACGCGGTCGCCACGGCCCGGGCCGGGGGCCGCCTGCTGGCCAGGGGAGTGCCGGCCTCGCCCGGCCACTCCAGCGGGCGGGTCGCGCTCGACGCCGACCGGGCCATCGAGCAGGCTGCCGGCGGCGCCTGCGTGATCCTGCTCCGCCCGACCACCAGCCCGCAGGACCTGAGGGGGATGCTGGCCGCCGCCGCCGTGGTCACGGCCCGGGGCGGGGCCACCAGCCACGCCGCGGTGGTGTCGCGGGCCCTCGACAAACCGTGTGTGGTGGGCTGCGAGGACATCGAGGTGCGTCCCGACGAGCGGGCCTTCTTCGTCGACGGGCGGCGGGTCGGCGAGGGGGAGGTGGTGTCGGTGGACGGGGCCTCCGGCGAGATCCTGCTGGGCGAGCTGCCCCGGCGGGTGCCGACCCGCAACGTGGACCGCCTCAGCCAGATCCTGGGTTGGGCCGACGCGCTGTCGCAGGTGTCGCTCTGGACCGAGGCCACGTCGCCGCCCCTTCCGGTGGACCTGGCCCGGCGGACCAGCTCGGCCGGGCTCGGCATCGTGCCCCTGACCGACCTGTTCCAAGCGGCGGGGCAGTTGCCGGTACTGCTCGACGCCATCGCCCGCTACGACGCCGACCCCGACGCGGACGGGTCGGTCATCGAGGAGCCGCTGGCATCGGCGACCGCGGCGGCGCTGGGACCCTTGCTGGCGGCCGCCCCCGACCTCCCCGTCGATGTCCGCCTGCCCAACCTGACCTCGGTCCGGGCCCGGGCGTGGGTGGAGAAGTGGACCACCCTGTCCCCGCACCTGCTCATGCCGCTGGGAGCCACCCGGCTGATCGATGCCTACGTCCGGGGGGTGCGAGCGGCCGCCACGCAGGCCAGCCACCAGCGGCTGACCATCCTGGCGGCCGGCATCACCTCGGCGGAGGAGCTGTCCGAGTTCGCCGGGCTGGTGGGACCGGACCTGGCGGCCGGCGCCGTCCTCCAGAACCCGGCCGTGGTCGCCGACGCGCCGGCGCTGGCGGCGACCGGCCTGCCGCTTTGGATCGACCTGGCCGAGCTGGTGCGCACCACGCTGGGGCGGCCAGAGGAGCTGCTCTACACCGACAACTCGTTCCGGCTGCCTCCCCTGCTGCTCAGCCTCTTGGCGAGGCTGGTGGGGGAGGGCCCCCGCGCCCGGGTGGGGGTGAGGCTCACCGGCAACTCCATCGCTTCTTCGTCGGTCCTGCACGATCTCGGCTTTCGGGTGTTCAGCAGCTCGGCCGCCCAGGCCGGGGAGCTCCGCCTGCTACTCGGCCAACACGTGCTCGAGGAGGAATCGCCATGACCGATCTCGGTGGCCGGGCCCTGGGCCTGGTGGAGACGATGGGGCTGGTCGCGGCCACGGAGGCGGCCGACGCCATGGTCAAGTCGGCCAACGTCCGGCTGGTCAGCAAGCAGCAAGTGGGTGGGGGGCTCATCACCATCCTGGTCGCCGGGGACGTGGGTGCGGTCCAGGCAGCGGTCGACGCCGGCCGGGCGGCGGCGTCGGCGGTGGGGCGGGTCGTGTCGGCCCATGTGATTCCCCGACCCCATGACGAGATCCCCGACATCCTGGAGCGTCCCCCCGTCCGTTGACGGCCCCCGTTGCCCGTTGGCGGCCTCCCGCCGGTGGGCGCCCCATCCGGCGGCTGCTTCCGCGGAATCGCCGCCAACTGCACCCGGGCCCGGGAGCGGCTGTGCTCTTCGTCTGCTCGGGAACCGGGGTGTTGGCGGCGCTGCCACGTCGGAGTGGCGGAATAGGCAAAAGCGTGTTGACGGCTGACTTTCTGACCACGGTCGGCCCTGGTTCGGCAGCGCTCTTTGCGCGTCGTGCGGACCGGCTGGTTGGCCGAGCGCGGCGACCGAAAGCGACGATGGCCGGTCCCTGAACGCGAGGGACCCCTCCGGCACAGTTGATCGCTGACGCCGGGAGGGGTCCAAGCCGGTCATGGCCCTGGGGGTGTCGTCTACACCGACGACGTCGGGGATCTCCGTAGGATCCCTGACGTCGCGGAACCAACCGGAGTGTCCCGCTAGCGGAAGTTTCCGGGCTGCGGCCTGGTCCGTCTGCATATCACCAGCTCAGTAGGGGTGTGGGGGCCGACGCCGCGTAATACCTAACTCGGGTCTGGCAGGCCGTTGGAGGTGATGGCGATGGTGACCTTGTCGATGGCGGGGAAGGGGGTGGCGGGCTTCGAGGGGCTCCCATGCGCTTGTGCGGCCAGCTGTGGTGGTCATGGTCTCGCGGGGGCGTAGCGGGCCAGGCCGAACAGGTCGTAGAGGCGTTGGGCGGTGGGGTCGATCTCGGTGAGCATCCGCCGGGCACGGGGCCGTCCTCGTTCGCCTTGGTAGAGCAGCACCGTCTCCTGGATGGCTGCGAGGTTCGACAGGAGGGCTCGGACGCTGAGGCGGAGCCCTGCTCGGTCGGCTTCGCGGACCATGACACGGGCGACTGTCAAGGCGAGCACGCAGTATGAGACGTGCACGCGGATCTTCGCTTCGGTGAAATGGAACATCGGTGAGAAGGAGACGACCGTGGGATCTTTCATCTGCCGGAAGGCGCCTTCGACGGTTTCTTGGGAGCGGTAGTCGGCGACGATGGTCCTGGTCGATGCGGCGTCGATGGTCTTGTCGCTGAACAGGATCCTCTTGCCGAACAGCTCGTCTTCGAGCGCAAAGCGGGCCGTGGCGCTGGTGCGAAACGTCAGTCGCAGCTCAGCTGGGTTGTCGCCGGTGAGGGTGGTGGAGATCACTCGGGCCACCCAGCGGGCTGCGACGATGGCGGCTATGTCGGCTTCCACCTTGTCCTTGGGTTTGCGGCACTTGCCGCGTGCGAGGCGGGCAGCGATCTCGCCGAGCTGGCGGGCCGAATCCGTCGGCGCCAAGGCGGGGATCTCGGTCGGGGTCTACCAGGACGAAGGCGGCACCGTCGCCGAAGGCGACCTCGTACTGCACGCCGGCTTCGAGATCGGCGACCAGGACGTACCCGGCACCGACACGGTGAACGTCGTTGACCTGCCCGTGGTGGAGGTCGCGGCGGCCGTCTACCGGGGAGGTGACGACGGGATCGTGGCCGCGTGGGAAGCGCTGGTCCGCTGGATCGACGACGGCGGCTACCACCTCCTGGGTGACTGTCGTGAGCTGTACCACGAGTGGGAGGAGGGCGACCCCAGCCGCAACGTCATGGAGATGCAACAGCCACAATCGGCAGGTAAAAGCGACCCGGCTGTGCCATGTGCCGCGAGAGCCCCCCTTGGGGCCGACACGAGGGGCGCCCCCATAGACGATCCGCTACCGGGGCGGCCACACGGGCCAGGCGGTCACGGGGAGCGGAAGATCTCATGGGTTCCGATCCGGCGCCACACCACGTGGGCCTGACCGGCCTTGACCTCTGGTCCGAACTGCCAGGTGGCCCGCCCGTCGGGCGCGAAGGTGATCTCCATGATGTCGCCTGCGACCTGAACGCCCTTTACCCGAAGGCCCCGACGGAAGCGCCGGCCCGCCTCCAGGTCCTCGATGAAGCGGGCAACGACAGTACGGAACCGCTGTTGGTCGGCAGCACTGAGTGATCGCCAGTCCTCATCGAAGCGAGGGAGGCGCTGGTAGGTCGGCACCTACAGGAGGGAGTCCAGGAATGCATCACTGTCGTCGAACACGGTGCCCTCGCCCGCGGCGAGCTGGTCACTGGCCTCGCGCTCTCCCCTCTGCCACGCATCGCTCCAGAACCACGCCTGGTCAGCGGGGATCGACTTCATCCCCCGCATCGTCACCTGCCCGGCCTCGATGACGAAGGCCACGTCATCGCCTTCGTCGACATGCAGAGCCTCCCGCACCTCCCGAGGCAACGTGATCTGGCCCCTGCCTCGGACAATCGCTCGAATCATCGAACCCTCCTCAGAGCTTCGGACTTTCCGAGATTCAGGCTAACACCACTCCACCCGGGAGAGGGTCAGCAGGTCGGTCCGGTTCGCGATCCGCTACCGGGGCTGTGACCGCGGTGGTCACTTGGTAGACCTTGCGGCCAGCTCCTTGGGCCAGACTGGGCGCCATGTTGCGGGAGGCATGGGACCGCCACGCTGAGGAGTGGACGGCCTGGGCACGTGCACCGGGGCACGACAGCTACTGGCGGTTCCATCGAGACGCGTTCCTGCTGCTGGTACCCCCACCAGGCTTGTTGACCATCGACGTCGGATGCGGCGAAGGCCGCCTCGCCCGGGACCTCGCCCGTCTTGGTCACCGGGTGGTCGGGATCGACGGGTCGCCGACGATGGCTGTTGAGGCTGCGAGCCACCCGGACTGTGGGGGGCCCGTCGTGGTCGCCGACGCGGCCGCGCTGCCGTTGGCGAACAGCACGGCGGACTGCGTGGTCGCCTTCATGAGCCTCCAGGACATCGACGCCATGGAGACCGCGGTGGGCGAGGCCGCCCGTGTTCTGACCGTGGGAGGCCGCATGGTCCTGGCGATCACCCATCCCCTCAACACGGCGGGCAACTTCGCTTCGCCTGCTGATGCCGACGACCGGTACCGACCGTTCGTCATCAGTGGCTCCTGGTTCGAGCGGCGACGACTCGCCGACACCTGCGAGCGAGGCGGGTACGCGATGACCTTCCACTCGGAGCATCGGCCGCTGCAGGCCTACGCCGACGCGCTTGCTGGGGCGGGCTTCCTCATCGAGCAGTTACGTGAAGTGACCGAGCCGGATCCCTCCGACAAGTGGCACCGGATCCCGCTGTTCCTGCATGTGCGTGCGCTGCGTGCGTGATCGAGAGTCCCGAGAGGGCTGGTACACCATGCTCCTGGGCCCGGTCCCGGCGGACGATCCGTGACCGGGACACCGTCGAACGACGGTGGCATTGGCACCAAGCCGTGTCAATTCAGGGCCACCGCGGCGGGCACCCGCTGGGATGGGGGTGTGGCGTTGCACGAGGATGAGATCGAGGTCGGGTTGCCGTTGGTGCGCGCGCTTGTTGATCGGGCGTTGCCGGACCTCGCCGGCCGGCCGCTCCGGCCGCTTCAGGCTTCGCTTTCGGGAAGGACGATGACGTGCAGGAATACAACCCGTGACCAGCTTCGGGCGCGCGCAGTCGCTGCGCTACGAAGACTCGGACGCACGGTCCTCGATCACCCTTTGGGCGTCTGCAACCGCGTCGGAGAGCATGGCCGTTCGACTGAGGAAGAGGTGCGAGAAATCCTCCGTCAGGCTGTCCGCTCCGACGAAGGCGCGCCGGTTCGGCTGGGCACGGCGATAGCGGCTCGCTTGCAGGGAGCCCAGAGGTCACCTGGCCGCGCGGCCCGTGCGCGCGGCGTGCGCCGGCACGCCGACGGGTCACCCTGGATCCTTCGACACGGTCTCGACGAGCCCGGACTGCACGGTGCCGGACCCCGCGCCGCCGATGGCCGTGCAGGCTGCCGACGGGCAGGGGACTCCCGAGAGGACCGCGCTCTTGGCGGAGATCGTCGGTGTCGTGGCGGCGAGCCAGGTGCTGCCGTCGAAGCGCTCGGCGAAGGGCGCGCCCGCTGTGGTGCCAACCGCCCAGCAGTCCGAAGCCACTGCACATGCCACAGACTCGAGGTCGGTGCCCCTTGATCCTGCGCTCCGGGCGGCTCGCCAGAAGCTGCCAACCAGACGGAGCAGCAGGGGCAGATCGGTCCCCGAGTATCCGGCCATGACGTTGAGGGCGAGCCACGCCGCGTTCGCCCCGAAACGCCCCGACGGGAGGTGGTTCAAGCCGACCCCGTACTTGAGGTCGCGGATAGCGTTCGCGACCACGGCATGGCTCCGGTGCCAGGCGTCGCGGGCCACGGCGTCACCTGGCAGGTCGGTGTGGGATCGAACCGGGACGCGGTGCCTGCCTTGCGGCAGGTCCGTTTCCCCGGCCCGTCCCCCGAACCGGACGTGCGCCTTGCAACGCATCCGGCTCTCCACAAGTCATGCCGCCGGGCTATGCGGCTCCTGTCGTCGCCGTGCTCCATGGCGTGGGGATGCCACCGGCCCGGTAGCGGTAGCGGGTGATCGCCACCGTGGATGGGTCGAACAGCACCACCTTGCCCTCCTTCGGCTGCCACTCTGTTCCGAGGTGGGAGCGCTCCGCCATCGAAGCCACGCCCAATGCCATGCCCAAGGCTCGCCGACCTCCAACCCCGGGTGGTGGATCCTCGACGACTACTTCAGGGCTCTCCCAGGGCAAGCTCGCCGCCGCCAACACGGCGAAGCAGGCGATCGGGGTGGCTGTCGCACCCCCGGAGGAGGATGGTCGGTGATGGCTCGCAGTGACCTCGCCGAGGGTTTCCACCACAGGGGCATCGAGCTTCGTGCCGACCCGACGCCCGAGCAGCGCTCCCGCATCGCCGGGATGTCGGCGCCAACCGCTTCGTCTGCAACTTCGGCCTCGGCCTCGTGAAGGACCTCTGGGAGGCCAGGCAGGTGCTGACCGCCCTGGCCCTGCGCCAAGGCACGCTCGGCCGAGGCGGACGCCTGGGTGGACGAGGTGCTCCCCTCCGGCGGGCACTCCGATCGCAGCGCCCAGCATCGTCGTCCTCCCGGGCGCCTGCGACGCCCACGACGAGCCCAGCCCGACGCGCGGCTGGATCGTCGCCGAACCCGAGCGCCGTGACTCATCCCTCGGGGCGCAGGTCGAGACCGAGGTCGAGGGCGGGGCTGGAGTGGGTGAGGGCCCCGACGGCCAGGTAGTGCACCCCGGTGGCGGCCACCTCCCGGGCCCGGTCGAGGGTGAGCCCACCACTGGCCTCGAAGCGGACCTCCGGCCGGCCGGCGGCCAGGGCGACGGCGGCCCGCATGTCCGTGGGGTCCATGTTGTCGAGCAGCACGAAGGTGGCGCCGGCGTCGAGGGCCTCGGCCACCTCGGCCACGGTGTCGCACTCGACCTCGAGGGGGGCGGCGGGGGCCGCCCGGCGCACCAGGGCGATGGCTGCGGCGATGCCACCGGCGGCCAGGACGTGGTTGTCCTTGAGCAGGGCGGCGTCACCGAGGCCCATGCGGTGGTTGACCCCGCCGCCGCAGCGCACGGCGTACTTCTCCAGGCGGCGCAGGCCCGGCAGCGTCTTGCGGGTGTCGCGCACGGCGCAGCCGGTGCCCTCCAGGGCGTCGACCCACTCGGCAGTGGCGGTGGCGATGCCGGAGAGGTGGGTGAGCACGTTGAGGACCGTCCGCTCGGCGGTGAGGAGCTCGACGAGGGGCCCGGAGATGGTGGCGACCACCGTGCCGGGGGCGACCCGGGAGCCGTCGGGGAGGTGCACCCGGCAGCCGGCGGCGGCCAACCCGGCGGCGTCGGCGACGGCGACGGCCACGGGCAGGCCGGCGACGACCCCGCCTGCGCGGGCGACCACGTCGGCGCTGGCCGAGGCGGACGGGTCGATGGTGGCAGCGGTCGTGACGTCGGGTCCCCAGGCCAGGTCCTCGGCCAGGGCGGCGTCGACGACCCGGGCGGTGTCCTCGGGGTCGAGCCCGGCGGCGGCGAGGAGGCGGGCGACCTCGGGGCTCATCGCCCGCCCAAGGTGGCGCCCACGGCCACCTCGAGGGTGGCGCCGCGGCGGCAAAGGACGATCCGCCGCTCCCACGCCGGGTCGGGATCGGGGAAATCGCCGCGCCGGTGGCTCCCCCGGCTCTCGGTGCGAGCCCAGGCCGCCGTGGCCACGAGCAGCGACACCAGGTGGAGGTTGGCCGACTCCACCGCGGCGGCGCAGGCGGCGGCGGGGCCGGGGGGCTCGGCGGCGAGGAGGGCGGCGAGATGCTCGAGGCCCTCCCCGTGGCGCAGGACCCCGGCGTGGTGGGCCATGGCGTCGGCCCGGGCGTCGCGGGCGGCGGGCGCTGCGCCGGTGCCGGGGGCGGGCAGGTCCGGGTCGGGGCCGGCCGGCCGGCGCAGGTCGCCGGCGGCGGCCAGCCGCCCCAGGCGCCCGCCGGCCCGGCGGCCCGCGACCAGGGACTCGGTGATCGAGTTGGACGCCAGGCGGTTGGCGCCGTGCAGGCCGGTGGCCGCCACCTCGCCCACGGCGAGCAGGCCGGGGACCGAGGTGGTGCCGTCGAGGTCGGCTCGCACGCCGCCGCAGGCATAGTGGTGGCCGGGGGCCACCGGGATGGGCTGCTCGGCGGGGTCGATGCCCTGCGCCCGGCAGGCGGCGGTCATGGTCGGGAACCCCACCTCGAGCCGCTCCCGGCCCACCCGCCTGGCGTCGAGCCACAGGTGGGGGACGCCGAGGGTGGCCATCCGGCGGGCCATGGTCGCCGACACGACGTCGCGGGGGGCGAGGTCGCCCCGGGGGTGGGCGCCGGCCATGACCCGCCGGCCGTCGTCGTCGACGAGCACGGCGCCGGCGCCCCGTAGGGCCTCGGTGACCAGCGGCCGCCGGCCCCGGCCACCGGCCACCCACAGCACGGTCGGGTGGAACTGGACGAACTCCACGTCGGCCACCTCCGCCCCGGCCCGGGCGGCCAGGGCCAGCCCGTCGCCGGTGATGGCCTCGGGGTTGGTGGTGGTGGCGTAGGCGTGCCCGAAGCCTCCCGTGGCCAGCACGAGCGCCGCCGTGCGCACCAGCGTGACGGTGAGCGGGCCACCCCCGGCTGGCGCCTCACCGACCAGGACACCGGTCACCCGGCCGGCGCCGTCGAGGACGGCGTCGAGGGCCACGCCCCCGTCGCGAACCCGGACCCGCCCGGTGGCGCAGGCGGCGGCCAGGTCGGCGTCGAGCACCCGCTGGACCTCGGCGCCGGAGGCGTCCCCGCCGGCGTGCACGATGCGGTGGTGGGAGTGCCCGCCCTCCATGCCGAGGTGGGCCGTGTCGAAGCGGCCGCCCAGGGCGACCAGGCGGCGGACCTCGGCGGGGGCCGCCCCCACCACGGCGGCGACGGCGGCGTCGTCGCACAGGCCGGCGCCGGCCACGGTGGTGTCGGCGGCGTGCTCGGCCAGGCTGTCGCCCCGCCCGACGGCAGCGGCCAGGCCGCCCTGGGCCCAGCGGGTGGAGCCGTCCCCCTTGCGCAGGACGAGCACGTCGGCCCCGGCGGCGGCCGCTTCGAGCGCGGCGCTGGCCCCGGCCGCCCCGGCGCCTACCACCACGACGGTGGCGGCGTCCTCGCCGGTGACGGGGAACGCCGGCAGGTCCCGCACCAGCGGGGCGGTCACTCGCCGCCCCCGGGCCGGCCGACGGCGATCATGGCCTCCACCGCCCGGCGGGCCCGCTCGGCCACGCCGGGCTCGACGGTCACCTCGGTGGTGCCGTCGCGCAGGCTGGCCAACAGGACCTCCGGGGTCGTCATCTTCATGTAGCGGCACTCGGCCCGGGCGTCCACGGCGTCCCACAGCACGAGCGGGTTGGCCTTGCGCAGCTGGTGGAGCATTCCGGTCTCGGTGGCGACCAGCACCCGACGAGCCGTCTCCTCCCGCGCTGCGTCGAGCATCCCACCCGTGGACAGCACCCGGGTGCGCCCGGCGGGCAGGTCGCCGGTGCCGGCCAGCCACAGCGCCGCGGTGGTGCAGCCGCACTCGGGGTGGACGTACAAGGCGGCGTCGGGGTCGGCGGCCACGGCCGAGCGCAGGCCCTCGGCGCTGATGCCGGCGTGCACGTGGCACTCGCCGAGCCAGATGTGCATGTTGTCGCGGCCGAGGGTCCGCTGGACGTGGGAGCCGAGGAACTGGTCCGGGAGGAACAGGACCTCCCGCTCGGCCGGGATGGCGGCGACCACATCGACGGCGTTGGCCGACGTGCAGCACACGTCCGCCTCGGCCTTCACCTCGGCGCTGGTGTTGACGTAGGCGACGACGGCCGCCCCGGGGTGCTCGGCCTTCCACGCCCGCACCTGCCCGGCGGTGATCCCGTCGGCGAGCGAGCAGCCCGCGGCCGGGTCGGGGATGAGGACCGTCTTGGCGGGGGAGAGGATCTTGGCCGTCTCGGCCATGAAGACCACGCCGGCGAAGACGATCACCTCGGCGTCGGTGGCGGCGGCCAGGCGGGACAGCGCCAGCGAGTCGCCCACGTGGTCGGCCACGTCCTGGATGGCGGGCGGCTGGTAGTTGTGGGCCAGGATGACGGCGCGCCGCCGGGCCTTGAGCCGCTCGATCTCGGCGGCCCACTCCGTCCGGTCATCGCCGCGCTGTGGTGCGTCCACCAGTGACATGACGAGCTCCCATCGGGTTTTCGACTTATTATCGAAAACCGGGCTAGGCTACCACCCGTGGCGAGCATTTCCAGACCCGGCGGGAGCTTCTACCACGAGGTCCTGGCGGTCGTGCTGCAGGTGCGAAGGGGCTGCCTCCACGTCCTGCTGTGGCGGCGCGCCCGGCCCCCCTTCGAGGGGGCCTGGGCCCTGCCCGGGGGACCCCTCGGCGCGGACGAGCGCCTCGGCACCTCGCTCGGCCGCCACCTGGCCGCCAAGGTGGCGCTGACCGAGATCGCCCAACTCGAGCAGCTCGAGACCCGCAGCGACCCCGACCGCGACCCGCGCCAGCGGGAGGTGGCCACCGCCTACCTGGCCCTCGTCGCCGCCGGCCTCGACCCCTGCCTTCCGGCGGACACGGCCTGGCACCCCCTCGACCGGCTGCCGGCGGTGGCCTTCGACCACGGCTCGATCATCGCCTCGGCCCGGGACCGGCTGCGGGCCAAGCTGTCCTACACCAACCTCGGATTCGCCCTGGCCCCGCCCGTCTTCACCGTGGCCGAGCTGCGCGACCTCTACGCCGCCGCCCTCGGCCACCCCGTGTCGGCCACCAACCTGCAGCGGATCCTGGTCCGGCGGGGGGTGATCGCTCCTACCGACGAGGTGGCGCCCCCCAGCGCTGCGGGCGGGCGGCCGGCCACCCGCTACCGCTTCGCCGAGCGCGAGCTGCGCGTCACCAACCCCCTCGCTGCGTTCCGGCCACCTTCACCGTAGGCGGCAGGGGCCCTACGCTCTGGCCATCGACCCGACGGGGGACAGACCACCACCAGCGTGGCCACCGAGCGCTTCGCGCCGGTCCCCGCCGGGCGGGACGTGGTCGTCCGCAACGGGCGGCCCACCAAATGGCACTTTCCCGCCGACAAGCTGACCGTGGACGCCCTCGACCTGCCGTTTGGGACGGAACTCGGCGACGAGCCGAGCTCCGTCAATCCTGCCGGCGCAGCGATCGCATAGACAGGTTCGCCACTCCGGGTGCGACGTCGAAGCACTGGCAGCGGTGCCCCGTACCGGCCGGTAAGCGGCCAGCTCATCAGCAGGGAGCGCGTCGCGCGCGCTCTCGCAGGCCGCGGCTGCGCTGTCAGCGGCGGTCGCAGCCATCCTCGCCTCATGCCGGGAGAGCCGGGACTTCCGCCGGGCGGCGTCGATCGCCGGGGTCATGGTCCGGGACATCACCACGCTCCCGAGGAGGACGAGCCCGGCTGACAGGACCCGTCATGAGCGCGGCCTGCAGCACCGAGGCGAGGAGGCGCACCCCGCTAACGGCGGCCAGGTAGTCGGACCGGAGCCCGAAGAGCGCGAGGTAGCCGCCGGAGATGAGCAGGAGGGCCGTCCGGCGGCCGGTCGGGTCCTCAAGTTGGCGCCGCGACTGCAAGGACGCCCGGTCAGCCGCAGCCTCTTCGCCGGCGCGCTCGGCTTCTTCGAGGGCACGGAGGTGGGCGCGGTGATCCAGTTCGTCCATGGGCTCCTCCTATTCGCCGGGGTTCTCGCCGGCGCCGCCCTCGGGGACCTCACGCAGGACAGCCGGAGGCGCTTCGGGGCGACCGAGCCCCCGTTGACAGGACCGCCGGCCGGCGACGCCCGGGTGCGGCCAGCGGAGCCACCGGGAGGGGAGCCGGCCGGCGGTCCGAGGAGCTGAGGCCCCCGGGCTGGTCGGCGCACCGGCACCGAGCGGTCGGGGTCCGGGGGTCCGGGTCCCGAGATCAGCCGACGAAGGACTTCAGGTTCTTCACGAACTTGTCCTCGATCTCGATGTCCCAGCCGGACTCGGCGACGTCGACCACGAGGAACAGGTCGGAGATCAGCAGGGTCTCCACTGCGGCCACCGCCAGGTGCTCGAGCCACTTTCCGAGCCCGACGCGCACCACGAAGTCGTCCGGGGAGCCGCTCACCATGATGGTGAGCGCCCGGTCGGCGTCGATGACCTTGGAGAGGAAACCACCCTTCTTGGCCTGGATGACCACTCCGTGGTCACTCGGGGGAGAGGTCTGGACGGTGAAGCCGTCGGACTTGAAGTACTCCTCCACATGGGATTGCAGGGCCGCCAGGTCGGTGCCCTTGCCCTGGAAGTGCAACACCTTCTCGCCGATCATCTTGCTGCCTTTCGTCGGAGGTGGACGACCGCGAACGGCCGGCGTTGAAGCTAGCCCGCCCCCTCCCGGGAGGGGTGTCGGGGGAGGACGGGCGAACCGGACGCCGGGTAGCTGGAGGCCCGGCAGGAGGAGGCTGACGAGCCGGCAGCGACATCGGGTCGGCGTCGGTCAGGATGCCGGCGGCGGTCCGGCGGCACGCACCGCCCGTTGTGCGGCGTTCATCGCCGCGACCACCTCGTCAGCAGGGGCGGGCCGGGCGAGGAGGAAGCCCTGGGCAGCGTCGCAGCCGACCTCGGCGAGCACTCCCAGCTGCCCGGTGGTCTCCACTCCCTCGGTGACCACCCGGAGCCCGAGGCCGTGGGCGAGCGCGATCACTGCCCTCCATGAGCAACCGGTCGACGGGGTCGACCCCGAGGCCGGCGACGAGGTTCCGGTCGACCTTGACCACATCGAGGGGCAGGCGCTTCAGGTAGGCGAGCGACGAGGGCGGTCTCGGTCAGCTCGACGCACCGAGCCCGCCGGCAACCCCGAGGCGCCGCACGCGGCGACGAAGCGGTCGAGGAGGTGGTCGTCACGCAGTTGCCGGGCGGTGAGGTTGACCGCGACCTTCGGACGGGACCCGGTCCGCTCCGGCCAGGACGCGGCGTCGGCGATGGCGCGTCCGATCACCCAGGATCCCATCTCGACGATCAGCCCGGACCGCTCGGCGATCGGGATGAAGCGGTCGGGAGCGACTCCACCGGTCCCGCCGGTCGGAACCGGGGCCTCGACCGTGACCGGGGCCGGGGACGGCGGGCCCGGGCGACGGCGCCGGCCGGCCAGTCGGCGAAGAACGTCCTTCGAGGCCTCCGAGCCTGAGGGCGCCGGCGAGACTGCCGCGGAGGCGGGGTGACGGCCGGCTTGCAATCAGCACCAGATGGATGCCTGATGGACGGATGGGAACTGAGGGAGCGCGATGCGATGCCGAGTACGCCGACCGGGGCCCTCGTGTCGGTGAGCGAGAACGTGGAGGAGACCGCCTCGGGGCGCCTGGTCGAGGGCCTCCACGCGCTCGAGGCCGAGTTCGACTCGTTCTCGACCCCGAACGCGCCGCGCTCATCACCACCACCCTCGAGCACTTACGCGACCGGCGAGTGGACCCTCCAGCGCCCGGCCGGTGAGCTCGCCCACCAAGGCCTCACCAACCGGGGACGGCGGGACCAGGAGCCCAAGGCCATCACCTGGCAGGGGCTCGCCAAGGTGCTCGCAAACCACGTCTACGTCGGCATCGTCGCATGGAACGGCGTCCGCCACCGAACGCCTGCGCGAGGAGATAGCCGCCGAGATCATCGAACGCGTCCGAGCTCGAATACGGAACACGAGTGAGTGGTGCTGCGTTGTCGGTATTCGAACCAGACCGAGATGCAGGCACTGCTGCGCGAGGTGTTGTCCGCCGTTGAGCCGACGAGGCGCCGGCCTGCTGGCCTATCGACGCTTGGCGGCCGCTGGATGCCAGGGGTCGACGAGCCGCAGACCAAGATCCGTGAAGTGACGGAGGTTACCGGTCGCAAGGGTTGCCCTCCTGGCCAGCGAGATACCGGCAATCTGGGCGTCTCGGACCTCGACGGTCCTTCCTGCTCGCTGCTGCCGAGCGGCGAGGGCTCCGGCCGCGTCAGCAGCAGCCGTGTCGAAGGAAAGCACCCGGCCATCCAGCTTCTCGGTGATCAGCCGTTCGAAGGCCGACTCCAGGCGCCGGCGGCGCCGAGAGGGCACCAGTAGATCGATCCCGGTGCGGATCTCGAACACCGTGACCGCCGTCGTCCAGATCGACTCGGCCGGTTGGCCGTCAAGCCACTCCACCACCGCGGCGTCAGGTTGGGTCCGCATGAGCGCCGAGAGGACGTTCGTGTCGAGCGCAATCATTCGTCGGCAAAGTCGGCGGCACGTACGGGATGGCCGCGGATCTCGGGCAAGTCCGCGTCCACCCCGGCGTCGCGGAAGAGCTCCGCTATCGCCGTGCCCAGCCGAACCGGCGCGCCTTCGTCGGAGCGGACAGCCTGACGGAGGATTTCTCGCACCTCTTCCTCAGTCGAACGGCCATGTGCTTTGGCTCTCCGCTGGAGACCAGTCTTCACGTCCTCGTCGAGCTGGCGAACCAGTAGCTGTGCCATCACAACATGATAGCATGATATCGTCAGAAACGGTGGAGGCGATGGGAATCGTCGTCTGACCTGGGAGTGGTGACGCCCGCAACCGCTGCTGGCCGCTTTTCCGCGCGCAGATCGCGTACGAGACGGGAGTCGTCCCGGTCACGATGGCGTCTGCTCGGACAGCGACAGCAGCCTCGAGCACGCGGTTGTCGGGCTCGTCGGCGACGACCGCCAGCTCGAAAGTAGGCTCGACCAGATAGACAACGGTCCGCAGCCGGGCGACGAGCCCTTCGGGATCAGGGAACACCCGGGCCAGCTTGGGGTAGGCGAGCACCCGCTCGAGCTCGGCGAGCAGTGCAGGGCTCGACGCCAGGACCAGTTGCCCGGCGAGCACGGCGTCGAGGATCCGCGCCGGCGGCCCTGACCAGCCGAGGCTGGAGACGAGGGTGTTGGTGTCGAGGACGACGACGATCACAACTGGCGGGCAGCAGCGATCGCCTCGTCGATCACGGCGACGTCGAGGCCGGCTTCGCGCACCGTCGAGCGCGCCTGGGCCAAGGCCTCGCTCAGCTCCGTCCGTGCCCGCTCGGTGGCCGCCAGCTTCAGCTCCAGGTACTCCTCGCGGCTCACCAGCACGGCCAGGACCTTGCCCCGCTTGGTCAGGGAGACGACATCGCCGCCCGCAGCGACCTCCTCGACGAGGCGGCCTAGCGAGCTGCGGGCGTCATCGACTCCGACGAACCTCTCCACGTCAACCTCCCGGTAGAGCGTACGGTTATCCTACAGGGAGGCTCAGGGCCGTGGACCTATTCGAGAGTAGGTCGAAGATGCAGCGCGCCCCTGACCTGCCGCCAGGAGGGGAGGGGGCGACGACAGCGTGGTGCAGGAGCGGGCCGCCACTCGCCCCAGGGGAGCAGACAGACAGCTCCGACTGCGAGACATCAGCCAGCTCGGGCGAGGCGGACGACCCTACTCCAGCCAACGCACCGTCCCTGGGGTCCGCGCCACCTCGCAATTCGGTGCGGCTCACCGTGACGACGGCCACGTTGGGGAGCACGCCAGATCGCCGATTTCGGGCGGCGGTCTGACGGTCGTTGGGCGACGAGCTGCCGTCGTCCTGCGTTCCTCAGGCGGCCGCTCAGGACCGGGATCGCTGCGGGTAGATCGTGTCGCCGCGGGCGAGCATGTCGATGAACTGCTCGAGCCGACGGGCCCGGGTCTCGGCGCGCTTGGCGGCCGTGAGCCGGTACAGGATGGCGTAGCGGTTCTGCGCCGACAGCCCGTCGAAGGCGGCCGCCGCCGCCGGAGCGGCGTCCAGCGCCTGGGCGAGGTCCTCGGGAACGCTGATCGAGGCCGAACCGTGGTAGGCCGCTTCCCAGCGGCCGTCGGCGCGGGTCCGCTCCACCTCCGCCAAGCCGGCCGGTCGCATCCTCCCCTCGCCGATCAAACGCTCGGCGATGCCGACGTTGCGCTTGGACCAGAGCCCGCGGGGCCGACGGGGCGTGAATCGCACCGTCCAGGTGGTGTCGTCGCGCTTGCCCAGCTGGCCGTCTATCCACCCGAACATGAGCGCCACCTCGAGCGCCTCGCCGTGGGTTAGGCTGGTAGACGTCGTCCGTCCGCGCTTGGCGAGGACAAGGCGCACGCCACTGGATTCGGCGTGGTGCCGGTCAAGCCACTGCTCCCAGGCGCCGGGGTCGGGGACCAGCAGCTGCGGGGTGGACTCGACGGCGGACACGGCCACCGGAGGCAGTGCGCCGTCAGCCCGCCGACGGGGCCGTGGCGACGAGCTTGCACTCGCGGGATCGCCGACTCGGTTCGACCGGGCGCGCGCACGCAACCTCGCCCGCGCTGTGGCTCTGCGCGCCCCGGTGGTACCGGTGGTGCTACCATCATGGTGTGGCTGTGGTGAAGCGGTCCGTCTCTCTCGATGCCGAAGTCGCGGCGGCTGCGGAGGCCGCCGCAGCCGAGGACGGCGTGTCCTTCAGCGGCTGGCTTTCCGAAGCGGCTCATCGGCAGCTTCTTGTTCGCGAGGGACTGCGTGGAGTCGCCGAGTGGGAGGCGGAGGCGGGTCCTCTGTCGCCAGATGAGCTGGCCGCAGGAGAAGTCTTGCTCGACCGTCTCCTCTCGGGCCGTCCTCGTCCGACGATGCGAACTGCATGAGCAGCGACGGACTGACCTACGACACGGGGGCGTTGGTGGCCGCCGAGCGCGATGACCGGATCATGTGGTCACTGCATCGCGGCGCTCTTGGACGGGGTCTGCCCCCAGCGGTGCCCGCTGCGGTGCTCGCCGAGGGCTGGCGTGGCGGTCCGCAAGCGAAGCTGTCCAGGCTGCTGAAGGGCTGCGACGTCGAGGACCTCACCAAGACCCAGGCCCGAGCGGTCGGCGCTTTGGCCGCTCGAGCCCGCCACGATGACATCGTCGATGTGTCCGTGGTTGAGGGCGCCCTTCGCCGTAACCACGCGGTCGTCACCTCGAACGCCAGCCACGTCCGCAAGGTCGCCGCCGCCGCAGGCGCCGACATCACCATCCACAGCGTCTGACGTTTGGGGCAACGCGGCGAACCGGATCCGGGGCTCAGCGTTGCCCGCCGAGCTCGATCGGAGCGCCCGTCAATCTGTGCGGGCCGCCAGCCCCATCCGCCCACCGGGCGCGCACGCCGAGCGCCGAATCCGTCGCGGTGGACCTTGCCTTCCGACTGCTCGCTGCCCGAGCGATCTGTTGGGTGGCCGGTGGGAGGCGCGGTCGTTCGTCGGGGATGGTGCGCTGGTAGCTTGCCACCATGGCGAAGAACTTCACCGTCCGCCTTCCTGACGAGGTCGCCGCCGACGCCGAGGCCTTGGCGCGCGCCGAGGGCAAGAGCCTCAACGAGACGGTCAAGACCGCCCTCATCGAGGCCGTCGAGCGTCGCCGCGGCGACCCGGAGTTCAAGAAGACGCTCGCTAAGATCATCGAGCAGGACAGGGAGTTGCTCGAGCGCCTCGCGCGGTGAGCCTCAGGTACCTCGCGCTTGACGACTCTGGCCAAGAACCACCCTCTCCCCGACGGCAACAAGCGAGCCGCCTGGGCGTCGCTGCGGGTGTTCGTCGCTCAACGGCTGGACGCGAGAAGCCCTGGCGGGAGGCTGACCGCCACCAGGACCTGTCCCCGGCGTGACCGGGCCTGGATGACGAGCTAGCCGCTGAGGCGGCCACCGAGGCGTTCCTCGATCACGAGCTCGAGCGGACCAAGATCGCCCAGCGGCGCAAGCCCGTGGAACCGCCCGAGTGGGACAAGGCGACTGCGGTGGGCGGCTCGACGATGTGGCTGACCGCCAGCGAACTGGGCGAGGTCAAAGACGAGCTGCTCGGCGTGCTGCGCCGCTACGAGGACCGCGCCGCTTACAGGTGACAGGAGCATCCAGGAGGCAGGAAACCGGTAGCTCGGGCATCTCACGCGCCAACGGGTGAGGACCTGTCACCCGACCCCGGCGCCGGGGTCCCCCACATGACCGCCGCCCACTACGCCCTCCCGCGCCTCCTCACCATCGACCAGCTCGCCGACCACCTCGGTACACCCCCCGCCACGTCCGCCGCCTGATCGCCGAGCGCCCTACGTGAAGGTCGGCTTGGTCCGCCTCGACCCTGCGGGGATCGCCGCATGGCTCGACGACCGGCGAATGCCGGGACGCCGGCCCGCTTAGGCGACGACGGGGGCGCCGGCCGGCAGTACGGTGATGCTCGCATCCAGCGCTCGCCGACCCGTTGTCCGGCCGGCCTCCCGTCCGCACCCGACCAGCGGAGACCACCGACATGAGCGCGCCTGCCCCCGGCCCTCGAACTGGCTCGAGGGGCGACGCCATATCGCGCCGGTCACCTTCCGGGTCAAGACCGACGCCCTCGCGTGGCTCAGCGCCGTCGAGACCGACATCCGACGGGGTCGCTGGGCCGATCCAGCCGAGGCGCGGACGACGCTGGGGGAGTGGCTCGACCACTGGCTCGCCACCGTCGTCGTCAACCGGGTCGGCTCGGACAACACGGTCGCCAACTATGCCACCGTAGTCCGCCGCCACCTCGAGCCGGGACTGGGGAGCGTCCCGATCGTCCGGCTGCCCCAGAGCAGGTGGACGAGCTCCTCGCCAGCAAGGCAGCTGCCGGACTGTCGAAGTCCTACGTCGGTCGTATGCGAACCATCCTCGGCGACGCCCTGTCTCACGCCGAGCGCCGGCAGCTGGTCACCCGCAACGGCGCCCGCCAGTCGATCATGCCCCGCTGCGAGCCGGCGCCTCCGCGGCGCTCCTTCACCGCGGCAGAGGCGCGCCGCATCCTCGATGCTGCGGCCGGTGAGCGGCTCCACGCCCTGGTCGTCACCGGCCTGCTCGTCGGCCTGCGCCCGGGCGAGCTCACCGGCTTGCTGTGGAGCGACCTCGACTTCGAGAGCGACCCGCCGACGCTGTCGGTCACCGGGTCGATGAAGCGGCGCCCCGACTCGTCTCTCTACCGGGGTCCGGTCAAGCGCTCGACGGCGGGGGAGCGGACCCTGGCGATGCCGCCCACGCTCACCGCTGCCCTGCTCGCCCACCGGTGCCGCCAGGACTCCGAGCGCCGGGCCGCAGGTGGGCTCTGGATGGAGCAGGGGCTGGTCTTCGGCACCGAGGTCGGCACCCCGCTGAACCCGTCCAACGTCCGCAAGGTCTTAGCGCGGGTTGCCCGCCGGGCCGGCATCGACCCCGCCGGCGTGGTGCCCGACCTCCTGCGCCACAGCGCCGTTATCACCCCCCCGGTTTATCCCTGAGGGACGTGAGTTTGGTGGTGTGGGGTGATCTTGGACCCGGAGTTGGTGGCCCACCGGGAGGCCAGCGACTTCCTCCGGGCGTTGCATGGGCTGAGCCGTTCGCCGCACACGACCCGGGTGTACGCCGGGCGGGTGGCGCTGTTCCTTTCTTGGTGCGAGGAGCAGGGGGTCGACTGGAAGCGGATCGGATTGCAGGAGCTGGCCCGCTTCAAGCACTTCTTGGAGGCCACACCCATCGGCCGAGTCGCCTTCGCGCCGGGGCGACGGTGAACGCGGTGCTGACTGCGGTGTGCGAGACTCGAGGACGACCTCATCGCAGCGCGTGAGACCCTCCGGCGAGTCATACGAGCCGAGAGCCGTGGCCGGCCCAGCTGAGCTGCTGATCGCCCGCAACCCCGACCCCGAGTCGAGCCTCGAGTATCTCCTGCGGGTGCCGCTCGGCGAGGGGATCGTGCTGCGCGCCGCCGGCACCTGGCCGCGCACCAAGGCTCTCTACTGCTACCCGGTGCCATCCGAGGAGTGGCCCGCCGACCCCGACATCGTGGAGCGGGTGGCCCTGCGCTCATGTGTGCGCCGAGGGGCGGCCGTCGATCTGGTGGCCGCCCGTTCCCGGGAGAACCGCTCCCAGCTGGTGTTCACCACCGCCCGGGGCCGGGACGCAGTGTTCTGGCAGTCACCCCGCACCCGCAAGCAGGCCCGCCCGAACGTGGCAGTCCCCACCGCCCGGGCAGCCGGCGTCGCCGAGCTGGAGATCATCGTCGACACCCACGAGCGCTACGCCTACCGCTTCAGCGCCCAGGCCGTTCGCACGATTCCCCGGGCGCTGCCCTGCGGCGACTACGGCATCACCCTGAACGGGCAGCTGGTCGCCGCCGTCGAGCGAAAATCGCTCGACGACTTGGTCTCCAGCCTCACGGACGGCCGTCTGCGCTACGCCCTCGGAGAGCTGGCGGCGCTCCCGCGCGCCGGGCTGGTCGTGGAGGACCGCTACTCGCAGCTGTTCAAGCCCGGCCGGGTCCGTCCGGCTCTACTCGTCGATGACCTGGCCGAATGCCACATCCGCTGGCCGGAGGTGCCCATCGTGTTCTGCGAGACCCGCCCCCTGGCCGAGGAATGGACCTATCGCTACCTCGCCGCCGCCTACCAATGGGCGGCCAGCGATTCCCTGGCAGCACAACGAATCGCCGCCACGGCAGTGGCCCTGCGCGCCCCGGCCGCACCCGATCCAATCGTCGCCGAGATCCGGGCCTGGGCTCGGGCCACCGGCGTCGCAGTTCCTGCCAGAGGTCGTCTGCCAGCCGATGTCCGCCAAGCATGGATCGCCGCCAACCGCCCATGATCCCCCGGCGTCCGTCCGCCCCGGGGCGCTCGCCTCGTCCGCCTCTTGCCCGCCGACGTGCCTCACGTGCCTGAACCATCAGAGCCGCCCCCACCAGCTACTTGCCGGAATCACTACAGATAACGACGGTGTCGCTGCTGATCGACGCGGGCGCCCCGATCGAGGAGGTCGCCGACCTGCTCGGCGACGACCCCCAGACCATCTACCGCCACTACCGGCACCGGGTCCGGCCCGTCGTCACCACTGCGGCAGAGCGCATGGAGCGACTGCTCGGAGCCGAAGGCGACCGTCCGTGACCGTGCATGTCCCGAGTCCTTCGCGCACGGATCGCGCACGAAGCCCTTCCGGACGGCTGCACCGGCCACCTCTTCTGGTGCAAAACCCCTGGTCAGGGGTGGTGAGGTCTTCACGTTTGGGGTTGACCAGGTCGTTCGCGTCGTGATCGGCGGTTCACCCACGGGATAAGCGCCCACCGACCACACCCTGAGGCTCAGCGCCGCCGGGGAGTACGGGGATCGGCTTCG
>JAKAQB010000085.1 GCA_021811865.1 Actinomycetes bacterium
CGGCTCAGGTTCAGGAACAGCGACCCCGGGCGCATGGCGGCGAACTCCTCCTCCCCGAAGAGATTGCGGTTGTCGGGCCGGCCGTCCACGTGCAGGCTGACGATGTCGACGGAGGCGAGGAGCTCCCCGAGGGTGCCGCAGCGACGGGCGTTGCCGAGGGCCAGGCGGTCGGCGGTGTCGTAGAAGAGCACGGTCATACCGAGGTTCTCGGCGAGGACCGACAACTGCGTCCCGATGTTGCCATAGCCGACGATCCCGAGCCGCCGGCCCCGCACCTCGTGCGCGCCGGCGGCCGACTTGTCCCAGACCCCGGCGTGCATGGCCCGGTCCTTCTCCGTCAGCCGGCGGGTAAGGCCGATGATCTCGGCGACGACGAGCTCGACCACGCTGCGGGTGTTGGAGAACGGAGCGTTGAAGACGGCGATGCCGCGTCGCGACGCGGCCGGCAGGTCGATCTGGTTGGTGCCGATGCAGAAGGCGCCCACGGCGATGAGGCCGGATCCCTTGTCCAAGAGTGCCCCGGTGACGTGTGTCTGCGAGCGGATCCCGAGCAGCTCGACGCCCTCGAGCCGCCCGGCGAGCTCGTGGTCCGGCAGTGCCCGGTCCGCCGTCTCCACCGACCATCCCGCTTCCTGCAACAAGGCGCTGGCGTCCGCGTGTATCCCCTCGAGGAGCAGGGCTCGCGGATGCGTGCTCGGCGTCTGGACCATGCCGGAAACCGTACCGGCCGGCGGCGGGGCTCCCCGGGCGGGGGATGTTCAGCCGGTGCCGGCGACCTCGAAGGCGAGGCGCGACAGCGGGCCGGCGGCGCACAACCGCTTGACCGGTCCGCTGACGCCGAGCGTGCCGCCCGTCGGCAGGGAGACGACCACTGCGGCCACGGGCGACGGGCAGCCGCTTCTCGCCACCCCATACGGCCAGGCGAGCGTGGTCACCACCGACCGGCCGGGCTCGACGGCGAGCGGCCCTGGGGAGGCATCGCCTGTGGCGCCGGCGACCGCCGGCACCGGGTGGCTGGCCGGAACCGTCAGTTGCAGCCCCACCGGGCCGCTGATCGTGCAGGGAGTCGCCGACACGTTCGTCAGCACGACCTCGGCCGTGAGAGGTGAGCTGACCGATCCGGCGGCGTCGGCGGAGACCCCGGAGGTGCCAGACCCACCAGACCCACCAGACCCACCAGACCCACCAGACCCGCCCGACACACCCGACACACCCGACCCGCCCGACGTGCCGCTCGCCAGCTCGGAGGCGCCGACGCGCAAGGCGCCGCGCAGCTCGCTGGCCCGACAGGCGCCGAGGCCGGGTGCCGCGGCATCAGCGAAGCTGACAGTCCCCTCGGCGGTCTGCTCGAACGGGCCGGCGGTGACCGGGCCGGGGCACAGCTGGATGCTCGGTGCGCCGCCGGCACCGTCGACGTCCACCGGCACGGGTCCCGACCCGTGGCTGATGGCGAGACGGAGGTCGCCCGCCGTGCCGCAGGTCGCCGCAGAGGTCCACTCGACGCCGGCGTAGGCGGCGGCGCCCCCCGCCACGTCGATCGGGGCGGGCGCGCCCGGCTGATCGACCTGCAACACGGCCAGGCGGGTGCTGGCGGTTCCGCCGACCGAAGCGACCAGCGAAGGGAACCCGTCGAGCACGCATGGCGCGCCGAGGTTCGTCACCACGAGCAGCCCTCGTGTCCGGTCCACCGGCTGGGTGGCGGTGGACGGCTGCACATCGATCACGGCCCGCAGGTTGTTGCCGTTGCAGTAACCGGGAAGGGTCGTGGGCACCGAGCTCGACCCGGCCTCGGCACCGGAGGCACCGGTGCCTCGCGCCGGCGCCGTGCTACCGGCCACCCGGGAGCTGCCGGCCCCCGACGCATGCGCCGCCGGCTGGCTCCCGGCGCCGGCAGCGAGCCGCTGCGGGCCGCAGGCGCCGCACAGCCCTGCGACCAGGGCGGCGACGGCCAGGACGGCGACGATTCGCCGGCCGGGCGGGATCGGCGCCGGCATCCGGGAGGTCAGAATCGGACTGTCGCCAGCGTGTGGCAGCCGCTGTCGAGCGCCCAGGCCCGCCACTGCCCCCCGATGGCGAAGACGTAGACCTCGCCGGGGATGCCGGCGTAGTGCAGGAACGCCGCGTACTGCGGGAACCCGACACCCGTCCCCGCCAGCTGCTGGGCGGCGACCGAGCAGCGTGCCACTGCACCGTTGCTACCGGGGCCGGTGTCGACGGCGCTGGGACCGGCCGGGCCGGTCGGGGCAGCGCCCAGCCGGGACTCGAGGACCGAGCGCAGCGCGGCGGAGTCGGGCACGAGCCCGAGATGAGGTGGCGCCGACGGTTGCTCTGGTGGTGCGCCCGGCGCCGTCCCGCTCGCCGGCGGGCTCGTCGACGAATGGGTCGGCGGGTTGGCGGGCGCCGGCACCGTCCCTGTCGAGGAGCCTGACCCTCCCGACGACGTGGCTCCCGACGACGCGGCGCCCGCCGCTGAGCCGGCAGGAAGTTTCGAACCGGGAGCCGGCGCTGCAAACGACCCGCTAGAGCCCGAGGCACCTGACGTCGCCCGGTACCGGACCGCACGAGAGTACACCGCCGACCGGCTCGCGCCGGAGGATGCCGGGGAGCCGGCGACGCTGCCCGAGCCCGTAGCTGACGACCTCTGATCAGGCCCCGTCGCCGTCGCCGACGACGAGGCCTTGGACGCCGACGGCGAGCCGTGGGGCAGGTTGGTCACCGCCAGTGCGATGAGCCCGGCGGCGGCCGCCGTGCCGATCACGGACGCTGCGGCGGTGCGAAGCCGCCGGCGCCGCTGCGCCGGCGACCGCCAGCCATGCTCGATGGCAACGACTCTGGACGGCTCGGGTGCCAGCCCCGCCGCGGCAGCGGTGGGCACTCCGGCAGCGGTGGGCACTCCGGCAGCAACGGCGGTGCCGAGCGCGGCCGCCAATGCCTGCTCGGCGACATCCGCCCCGAGGCGATCCTCGCTGGCAGCCTGCGCGACGGAGGCGATCACTACCCGCCATGTGTCCAGCTGCCGGCGGCAGGCGGCGCAGCTCTCCAGGTGCGCTTCGACCCCGCCGTCGGCCAGGCCGTCCACGGCGGCGGACAGCTGCTCGACGTCGAGGTGCGGGTCGAGCATGGTCATGGCGCGGTCACCGCCTCGGCTCGCCCGCCGAGGAGGGCGACGAGCGCCGCCCGACCCCTGGCGATGCGGGACCGCACCGTACCGGGGGGGACGGCGAGCACCTCGGCGATCTCGGCGTAGTCGAGCTCGCAGACGTCCCGCAGCACGACGGCGGCCCGGAACTCGGGCGTGAGCTGCCGCAGGGCGGAGTCGATGTCGAGGCGGTCGGCGACCCCGTCCATCGCGTCGGCGACCGTGCGGCTGCCGTCCCCGGACGCCTCCTCCGGCTCGGGACGGCGGGAGCGGGCACGCAGCTCGTCGAGGGAGGCGTTCACGGCGATCCGGTACGACCAGGTGGCGAAGCTGCTGCGCCCGTCGAAGCGGGGCAGGCCGCGGACGACGCCGATGAGGGCGTCTTGGAGGGCGTCGGCGGCATCGGCGTCGCTGCCCGTCATCCGCCGGCAGACGGCGAACAACCGGCCCTGGTGCAGGCGCAGCAGCGCTTCGAGTGCCTGGGTGTCCCCCGACCGGGCCTGCGCCACGAGGTCGTCGTCGCTGGCGATGGGCGGAGTGTACCGACGGTCCTCGCCCCGGTCCCCGCGGGGCGGGTAGGGTCCGGGGTCGCCTGATGGGTCGGCGAGCGGTTTGGCGTGCCCGGATTACCGCCGGCCGGCCGCTAGCATCCGTTGTCCGTGGCTCCCGACAACCAGACCGGCGGCGCCCGGCGCACCCCCGCAACCCCGGTCCCGCCGCGCGGTGGGAAGAAGGGTGGGGGTCGCCCCGCTGCCTCCCGCCGGCCGGCCGCCGGCAGCCGGCCGGGCTCCGGGGGCGCCGCCGCCCGCTCGGTGGCCAACCGGCGGGAGGCCATCCAGCGCCAGCGACAGCGTCGCAACACCCTCATGGCGATCGCCGCCATCGGGGTGGTGATCGTGGTGGTGGCTGTATTCGTCGCCGTCAAGCTCTCCGGTGGGGGTAAGACCAACGTCGGCACGATCAAGGCCGGGAAGGGCGCGGCCCAGGCGAGCGGCGGCGCGGCCCTCCCGGCGGCCGAGTACGCGAAGCTCACGAGCCCGAGCCTCGCCACCCTCGCCGCCGCCGCCTACCACTACCACCACGCCCAGCTCGTGGCGCCGACTCCGATCAAGAGCTTCCCGATCACGACCGGAGGCAAGCCGGGCATCGTCTACGTGGGCGCCGAGTACTGCCCCTACTGCGCCACCGAGCGCTGGGCGATGATCCTGGCCCTCTCCAAGTTCGGGACCTTCAGCGGTCTCACACAGATCCGCTCCAACACCGCGGACCCGGGCATCCAACACCTGGCCACCCTGTCGTTCTACGGGTCGAGCTACACCAGCAAGTACATCTCCTTCACGCCCTACGAGCTGCAGAACACGCAATACAAGACGTTGCAGACGGCGCCCGCCAAGTACCTGGCGCTCAGCCAGAAGTACATGGGCGGGGGGATCCCGCTCGTCGACCTCGACGGCAAGGTGTTCGTCCTCGGCGCCGAGTACGACCCGCACCTGCTCGCCGGGCTGGACCAGAAGCAGATCATCGACCAGGTGGCGACGGGCACCACGGTCCTGTCGGCCAACATGGACGCCGACGCCGGCATGCTCATCTCGAACATCTGCAAGATCACCCACGGCCGGCCGGGCAACGTCTGCAAGCTGTTCCCGACCCCCGTGCAGACCAAGGGCTGAGATGGCAACGGGCCGCACCGCTGCCCGCCGCAGGCGCCACCTCGCCATGCGCTCGTCCCTCCGGCCCGCCACGGCGCCGGGGACCCCGCTGGCGATGGACCTCGACGAGGAGTCGTGGGCCGCCGCCGACCGACCGGCGGTCCGGCCGCGGCGCTGGCCAGCGCTGGCGGGGATGCCGCCCTGCGTCGCCGGCCTCGGCCTCGCCGCCTACCTGACCGTCATCCACTTCCAGGGCGTCACGCCGGTGTGCCCGCTCGGCAGCACCGGTGGCGTGGTCGACTGCGCCGCCGTCGTGACCAGCCCCCAGTCATCGATCCTCGGGATCCCGGTCCCCGTCTACGGGCTGCTGTTCTTCCTCACCATGCTGGCGCTGCAGACGCCGTGGGCGTGGCGCAGCGCCAACCCGTTCATCCGCCGGGGGCGCATGGCCGCCGCCGCCGTCGGGGTGGGCATGATCCTGTGGCTGATCTACGCCGAACTGTTCATCATCGGCAAGATCTGTATCGACTGCACGACGGTGCACGTGCTGACGTTCGGCCTGTTCTGCACGACGCTGTTCGGCACGATGGCCACCGCCCCCGAACCGCAGTACCGCTGACCTCAGGTCGTGTAGTCGGCATTCACGACCTCAGGTCGTGTAGTCGGCATTCACGACCTCAGGTCGTGTAGTCGGCATTGATGCGGACGTACTCGGCGGACAGGTCGCAGCCGTAGGCGGTGGCCTCAGCATCGCCGACGCCGAGATCCACCTCCACTTCCACGTGGTCCTCCGCCATCACCGCAGCGAGGCGTTCCAGCCCCTCGGGTCCGGGGATGGCGGGGTATGCCTCGATCTCGCCGAAGCGGATCTCCACCCGTTGGGCATCGATGTCGTGGTCGTCGACCTTGCCGACCGCCATGGCGACCCGGCCCCAGTTGGGGTCACCACCGTGCACGGCGGTCTTCACGAGCGGCGAGTTGACCACCGCCTTCGCGACAGCCCGGGCCTGGCGCTCGTCGCGGGCACCTCGCACGGTGACGGTGAGCAACTTCGTGGCCCCCTCCCCGTCGCGGGCCAACTGCAATGTGAGGTCGAGGCAGACCTCCTGGAGAGCGACGGCCAGGTCGGCCTCCGGGACGGCCCCGGCCACGCCGCTCGCCAGGACCACGGCCGAGTCGGAGGTCGAGGTGTCGCCGTCGACGCTCAAGCAGTTGAAGGTCCGGTCCACGGCGCGCCGCCACAGCCGGTCGAGCACGTCGGGCTCGGCGGCGGCGTCGGTCAGCACGAAGGCGAGCATCGTCGCCATGTCGGGCTGGATCATGCCCACACCCTTGGCCACGCCGACGACGCTGACCGCTCCCACCGCCCGTACAGCCGTCTTGGCAACCGTGTCCGTGGTCATCATCGCCCGGGCGACATCGGTGGCGTCGCCGGTGCAGCGGGCCGCGGCACCCGGCGAGCCGGTGGTGGCGGCGCCGGCCAGGGCGAACCACCCGCGGATGGCCTCCATCGGGTAGGGGCGGCCAATGACACCGGTGCTGGCCACGAGGACCTCGGAAGGGTGCACGCCAGCGATGGCCGCGGCCAGCGCACCGAGCTCGGCGGCGTCACGCTCGCCCTGGGCGCCTGTCGCCACGTTGGCGTTGCCGGCGACCACCACAATGCCCCGGACCCGTCCCCCGGCTGCGCGCGCCCGGCTGAGCGTAACGCTCGGCCCGGCGAAGCGGCTGCGCGTGAACACGGCGGCGCAGGTTGCCGGCCTGGTCGCCCACACGACGCTCGTGTCGTCGCCGGGGCCGGCGCGCACGCCCGCCCGCCCCACGAGGGCGGCGAAGCCCGGCGGCAACCGGGGTCCCGCCGTCCCGTCACCCCCCGGCGCTCCTCTCACGCCGGGGATCCTGCCTCCATCGCCCGCAGGTTCGCCAGCCGCCGGCGTCACCGGCGGCCTCTCGGACCGCTCAGACGAGCTCGCCGGTCTCCAGCTGCTCGAGGCAGCGGCGGATCTCAGAGGCACGGAAACGGCGATGCCCGCCGAGGGTTCGGATGGCGGTGATCTTGCCCGCCCGGGCCCAGCGGGTCACGGTCTTGGGGTTGACGCGGAAGAGTGCGGCCACTTCTGCCGGGGTCAGCAGGGTGTCTACTTGCGGCTGGTCTGCCATCGCCTTTGATGTTTCCTTCCTTGTGTCCGGTTGGTCGATAACATAGGACCCGTCCACTATGGGTAACATGACCTGTCCGGGTCATTTTGTGGTCACAAAGAACTAGATATTCCCGGTCCGAAGTGACCATACCGGCGCTGTCGAACGAAAGGCGTCGTTACGGGAGCTGGCGGACGGAGGCCCCGGAAGTGGCGCCGCAAGCCGGAGCGGCGGCTCGGGGGAGCCGGGAGCTCAGCGGTCGTCGCGACGCGCCTCGCCGACGAACCGCACCCGGCCGGTGCCGGCCACAAGCCGGCCGACGACCCTGGCGCCGGCGGCCGGGAGGGCGCCGGCAAACGGGAGGGCGCCGGCGGCCGGGAGGGCGCCGGCAAACGGGAGGGCGCCGGCGGCCGGGACAGCACCGGCGGCCGGGAGGGCGGCGAGGACGGCGTCCACGTCGGCGGGGGCGACGGCGAGCACCATGCCGAGCCCGAGGTTGAAGACCCGGGCCATCTCCTCCTCCGCCACCTGACCGGCGCGGCGCACCTCGTCGAAGATGCGTGGCTCCTGCCAGCTCGAGCGGTCGAGCAAGGCGTCGAGGTGGGCGGGCAGGACCCGTGGCAGGTTGCCCGGTAGGCCACCGCCGGTGATGTGGGCCACGGCATGGAGCTCAGCGGCGGCGAGGGCGGCGAGCACGGCGGGGGCGTAGACCACCGACGGCCGGAGCAGCTCTTCGGCGAGCGACCGGTCGGCGCCCTCCCACGCCGGCCCCTCGAGCGGGCGGCCGGCCGCCTCCAGCAACGCCCGGCGGGCGAGGGAGTAGCCGTTGGAGCGCAGGCCCGGCGAGGCGAGCCCGATCAGGATGTCGCCCTCGGCGGCGCGCGCCGGGCCGTCGACGATGGCGGACCGCTCGACGACGCCGACGGCGAAGCCGGCCAGGTCGAGCTGGCCCGGGGGTAGCAGCCCGGGGTGCTCCGCCAGCTCCCCGCCGAGGATGGCGCAGCCGGCGGTGCGGCATCCGGCTGCGATCCCGGTCATGACCGCGACGACCTGGTCGGGGTCGACCCGGCCGAGGAGCTGGTAGTCGAGGAAGAACAGCGGCCGCGCCCCGCAGCAGACGAGATCGTCGACGCACATGGCCACGAGGTCGATGCCGACGGTCTCCAGCCGGCCGGCGGCCACGGCCACGGCCAGCTTGGTGCCGACGCCGTCCGTGCTTGCGACGAGCACGGGCGCCTCGTAGCCGGCAGGCAGCGCGAACAGGCCGCCGAATCCGCCGATCCCGCCGATCACCCCCGCGAGGGCGGTGGACGCGACCAGGTCGCGCATGCCCTCCACGGCTGCGTCGGCCGCCTCGATGGATACCCCGGCAGCGGCGTAGGTGAGCGAAGGTCCGCCGGCACCCGGCCCACGCCCTGGCTCGCCGCTCACGGGACGGGCAGCGCCATGGGCCGCCCGACGGCGACCGGCACCTCCGTCGGGTAGTCCCCGGTGAGGCAAGCGTCGCAGAACCCTGCCAGCGGTGCGCCGGTCGCCTCCTTCAGGTCGTCGAGGCCCAGGTAGGCGAGGCTGTCGGCGCCGACATACTCCTCCACCTCCGAGACCGAGAGGTTGGCGGCGATCAGCTGCGCCCGGGTGCCGGTGTCGAGCCCGTAGTAGCACGGCCAGCGGTAGGGCGGCGACGAGATGCGCAGGTGGACTTCCCGGGCCCCCGCCTCACGGAGCATCCCGACCATCGCAGCGGTCGTGGTTCCTCGGACGATGCTGTCGTCGACGACGGCGAGGACTTTCCCCTCGATGACGCCTCGCAGCGGGTTCAGCTTGCGCCGCACGCCCTGCACCCGATCCGACTGGCCCGGCGTGATGAACGTCCTGCCGATGTACCGGTTGCGCACCAGGCCCGTCGCGTAGGGGATGCCGCTGTAGCGGGCGAAGCCCTCGGCCGCCGGGATCCCCGAGTCGGGTACGCCGATGACGAGGTCGGCGGCGGCGGGGGCGCTGCGGGCCAGCAGCTCCCCCATGCGGACCCTTGCACCCTGCAGCTCCTGGCCGTACAGGCGGCTGTCGGGGCGCGCCAGGTACACGAGCTCGAACAGGCACAGGCGGGGCTCGACGGCGCCGGCCGGCCAGGGGTGCCGGGACGCGGGGCCGTCCCCGTCGATGACGACGACCTCGCCCGGGTCGACGTCGCGCACCCAGGTGGCGCCGGCGATGTCGAGCGCCGGGGTCTCCGAGGCCAGGACCCAGCCGTCGTCGCCGAGCCGCCCGAGCGACAGCGGCCGGAAGCCGTGCGGGTCCCGGACGCCGATGAGCCGGTCGCTGTCGCAGATGACAAGGGAGAAAGCCCCCGCCAGCGACGGCAGCACCTGGCACACGGCATCCGCCAGGTCACCTGCTCGCCCCGACCCCTCGAGCTGGCGGGCGACGAGCTCGGCGAGCAGGTCGCTGTCACTGCCGAACGTCCCCGGCAGCATGCCAGCCTCATCGGCCAGCGCGGCGGTGTTGGTGAGGTTGCCGTTGTGCCCGACGGCAAACGGCCTTCCGCCGGCATGGCGGTACACCGGCTGGGCGTTGTGCCAGCTCGACGCTCCCGCCGTCGAGTAGCGGGTGTGGCCGATGGCGAGGTGGCCCTGCAGGCCCGCGAGCTTGTACTCGTTGAACACGTTGGTCACCAGGCCCATGTCCTTCACCACGACGAGCTCCTCGCCGTCGGAGACCGCCATGCCGGCGGACTCCTGGCCGCGGTGCTGCAGCGCGTACAGGCCGTCGTAGGTGAGGTGGGCGACGGACCGGCCGGACGCCCGCACCCCGAACACGCCGCACGCCTCCCGGGGCTTTGCCTCGCTCCTGCTCACGATGGGCCATCTTCCCACGCCGTGGAGCGCCACCGGTCCAGGGGCGGGTTTGGAGAGGTTAGGGCGACGCAGGGTGCAGGGTGCAGGGTGCAGGGTGCTGGGTGCTGGGTGCGTTTCGGCGCCCGCTCCCTGCCGAGCCGCGCGCATCCACGGGAGGTCGGTACAGGTCGGTGCAAAGAGGCCGCCTTCCTGCCCCCAACCCCCCGAGAGCCACCGAATGCACCGAGCTGGCGCCGGTGTGGGCACGCTGGGCGCCGGCGTGGGCACGCTGGGCGCCGGCGTGGGCACGCTGGGCGCCGGCGTGGGCACGCTGGCGCCGGGTCCCCGCCCGTGCGCCCTCGGCGAGCCCGAGAGGAGCGATCCGCAGCGCAACGACCGCTCCGGTCCGCTGCGTGAAAGTCGGTCAGGCGCCGAAGGCGTCGGGCAGCACCTTCCGGGCGGCGGCGGCGAGGGTGGCGACCGGCACGTCGACGAGCCCGCCGATGAGGAGGCGGTCCCCGCCTGCCTCGCCGAGGTCGGCGGCCGCCAGGCCGGCGTGTTCCGCCCCCGCTCGCAGGGCCTCGGCGGCGGCCGGGTCGGCGGAGACCAGGACCCGAGAGGGGGCCTCTCCGAGGAGCGCACGATGGTCCCCGACCCCGTGGACGAGTGCTCCGATCCCCCCGCCGATGGCCATCTCCGCCAGGGCGACGGCAAGGCCGCCGCCAGAGACGTCGTGGATGCCGCCGATGCCGACCGTCGGGGCGAGCCCCGCCACCAGCTCGAGCAGCCGGCGGTGGGCGGGTAGGTCGAGGGGGGCGAGGCGGCCGTTGCGGTGGCGCCTGATCCGGACAGCCCACTGGCTGCCGCCCAAGCTCGGCACCGTGTGGGGTGCCTCGACCAGCACGATGCGATGGCCGGCGACGAGGCGCACGCCGGGCGGGCGGCGGTGCAGCTCGTCGACGAGCCCGAGGGTGGCCACGACCGGTGTCGGGTCGATGTCGCGCCCCCGGCTCTCGTTGTACAAGCTCACGTTCCCGCCGACGACAGGGAGTCCGAGGGCCCGGCATGCCTCGGCCATGCCGTCGACGGCTTCGGAGAGCTGCCACATGACCTCGGGGTGGAGGGGGTTGCCGAAGTTGAGGCAGTTCACGACGGCGACGGGCCGGGCGCCGACGCAGGCGACGTTGAGGGCCGACTCGGCGACGACGGCAGCGGTCCCGGCGCGGGGGTCCAGGGCGCACCAGTGGGCGTTGCCGTCGGTGGAGAGGGCCATGGCCCTCTCCGGGCCCGGGCCGGTCGGCACGCCCGGGGCACGAAGGCGCAGCAGGGCGGCGTCGCCGCCGGGGCCTTCGACGGTGTTGAGGAACAGCTGGTGGTCGTACTGGCGGTACACCCAGGCCGGGTCGACCAGGAGGGCGGCGAGGTCGGCGGCGCAGTCCTCCGGCGGGGGCAGGGCGGCCGGGTCGTCGGCGGCGCGGGCGTCGGCATCCGCCGGCCGGCGGCGGGGACGGTCGTAGAGGGGCGCGTCGTCGTGGAGGGTCCTGGCTGCCACGTCGGCGAGGACGGGGCCGTCCCAGCCGTCGAGGACGCGGAGTCTGCCGCCGGCGGTGACCCGACCGACGGTGCCGGCCCTGACCTCCCACTTGGCGCACACGGCGAGCACCCGCTCCAGGTCCTCGGGCGTGACGATGGCGAGCATCCGCTCCTGGCTCTCGCTCGTCATGACCTCCCACGCCTCCATGCCCGGCTCCCGGCGGTGCACGGCGGTGACGTCGACGTCCATGCCCACCCCACCCCGGCTGGCCGTCTCGGAGGTGGCGCAGGCCAGGCCGGCGCCGCCGAGGTCCTGGATGCCGACCACCAGCCCTTCATCCAGCAGCTGCAGGCAGGCCTCGATCAGGCGCTTCTCCTCGAAAGGGTCGCCGACCTGCACGTTGGGGCGCTTGGCCTCCTCGGCGGCGGCGTCGTCGGAGAAACCGGCCGACGCCAGGACGCTGACCCCGCCGATGCCATCGCGCCCCGTGGCGGACCCGAGGAGCACGGCCAGGTTGCCGACGCCGGTCGCCCGGCCGAGCACGAGCCGGTCGGCCGGCATGAGGCCGGCGCAGAGCACGTTGACGAGCGGGTTGCCGGCGTAACCCTCGTCGAAGACGATCTCCCCGCCGACGGTGGGCACGCCGACGGCGTTGCCGTAGCCGGCGATGCCGGCCACCACGCCGGCAGCGATCCACCGGGAGCGGTCGTCGTCGAGCGGCCCCAACCGCAGCGGGTCCATGAGGGCGACAGGCCGGGCGCCCATGGTGAAGATGTCGCGCAGGATGCCGCCCACCCCGGTCGCCGCCCCCTGGTAGGGCTCGATGGCGGACGGGTGGTTGTGGCTCTCGATGCGAAGGGCGACGGCGACGCCGCCGCCGGCGTCGACCACCCCGGCGTTCTCCCCCGGGCCGACGAGCACGTGCGGCCCGTCGGTGGGCAGGCGCCGGAGGTGGATGCGCGAAGACTTGTACGAGCAGTGCTCGCTCCACATGACTGCGTAGAGGGCCAACTCGAGGTGGTTCGCTGCCCTGCCGAGGAGCCGTTCGATCTCCGCCGCCTCGTCGTCGGTGAGCCCGAGGGCCCGGTGGAGCCCGCCTGGCTCGCTCACCGTCCGGTCACGGTCGGGCCTCGGGTTGGTCACGGCTCGGTCACGGCTCGGTTACGGCTCGGTCACGG
>JAKAQB010000215.1 GCA_021811865.1 Actinomycetes bacterium
GGGGGGGGGGGCGGGGGGGGGCGGGGGCGGGGCGAGGACGGCCGGGTCGGGGTGGCGGCCGAGGGCCTCGGCGTACTGGGTGACGACCCACAGCGAGTTCTCGGGGGCCATGCCGCTGTCGGTCGCGAACGAGTCGGCCGTGAGCCGCACGGCGGCGTTGTCGTCGACGCCTTCACCGAGATGCTGCTGCAGCCTGCCTGGGACGTCGAGCTCGGCGGCCCGGACCAGCATCCGCCCCGCCGAACGGTTGTCGGGCAGCAAGTCCTGGAACAGGTTGTCAAGCATCCGCGCCTTGGTGAGGACATCCATGCCGTAGTCCTCTGCCGCCGAGCGCAGGGCAGCGCCTGCCTCGCCGTTGGGATCGATCGGTGAGCTTGTCGCCATGGCCCAGGTGCCCCCGGCCCCCCCAGTGGTTACCCGATCCTCGGTTCCCCGATTCTTGTCGTGGACCCTAGGCGGCGGCCATCGCAGGCGCAACGGTCGGACCCCCACCGCAGCCGGGCCCTCGAGACCGTCGGCGGTCTCCGCCCGGGCGGCCGTTCGGCAACGTCGGGGGCGCCAGCGATGGTGGCACCCGCCGGGACGCTTCGCCCGGCCGTCGCCGTCACCGCTGCGCCCTCCGGGGCGACTGCCTGCCGCCTACCGGAGCGTGATGGCGGCGCCGTTCGTCCCTGCGCCGCTGGCATCGGCGCCGGCGGCGGCATCGAGCACGATGGTCTGCGCCAGCTGCTTCGCCGTAGCTGCGCTGGCCGGGCGGTACTCGTAGAGCGTCCCGTTGTCCACGACGGTGTAGAGGTGGCCGTCGTTGCCGCAGTGCAGGATCGGGCACTCCAGCCGGCGGGCCACCTTGGCGAGGTCGGGGAAGCTGGCCAGCTCGATGACGACCGAGCCGGAGCGGGCGCGGGGGCGTTGGGCGACCTCCACCATCATCCCGCCGTGGCGCAGGGCGATGCCGGAGTGCTCGTCGGAGCTGGCCGCCCGGCGGACCGGGCGGATCACGATGAGAGCGACGAGCAGGCCGAGGGCCAGCAGGCCGAGCGTGGCGTAGCGGACTGTGGCGACCGTCTGGCCGAAGATCATGACGGCAGGCCGCAGCCAGGGCAGGGTCACCGAACCCCGAGTGGTGGCCGACAGGGTGCTCGCCGAAGACGTCGGAGCGCCCGGGATGTTGGAGGAGGGGGCGGTCGGCGTCAACGTCCCGCTGTTGAAGGTGAAGTCCACCTGCGGGTCGAAGGCGGCGCGGACCGCCACGGTGCCGACGGTGCCCCGCACGCGGACCTCGGGGGTGATGGTGACCGGGTAGTTGGCGCCCACGCCGCCGGCGCTGGCGGAGAAGAGGTCGGCGAGGTGCTGGAACCACGCCGCGCCGACCACGGCCGTGGCGACGAAGCGACCGCCTGAGAAGGCCGTGACCGGTTGCAAGGCGGTCGTGCGGGTGATGCCCTGGCCGTTGCTCATGCTGACCCGCAGCTGCTCGGTCCCAGCGACAGCGACCGGCCGGCCGGCCCCGAAGGAGTAGGCGTAGCGCAGGTGGACGCTGCGCACGTCGGAGAGGTAGATGGGCTGGCCGGTCTGCAGGCCGGCGGCGCCGTACACGGAGCCGGCGCTGGGAGTCCCGCTGTAGGCGAGCCGCCCCGTCTGGGTGTAGTGGACGGCGGTGGCGACGCGTGCCGGGCGGGTCCAGGCGAAGCCGGCGAACACACCGGCGCCGAGGGCGACGAGGCCGCACACCAAGGCGGCATCGAGCCGCCCCCGGAAACGGGAGCGGGAGGGAGCGGCGTGGTCAGCGGGCAAGGCGGTGCCTCCTTCTCTGGCGGCGGGAACGGCGGGGGGAGAACGAGAGCAACCAGATGGCGCCGAGGCCGATGCCGGTCACGGCCGGGTTGCGCAGGCGGAGCAGGTAGGAGCCGGCGCCGGGGAGGTGGACCCATTCAGCCCCGACGATGCCCGACTCCGTCGGCTGGAAGCTGTCGACGAAGTTGTTGTTGTCGCCCTTGAAGTAGTAGCGGCCGTCGCGGATGGCGATGATGCGGTGCATGACCACCACGTGCAGCTGGCGGTTGCGGTAGCCGGCGACCTCGCCGACGTGGTAGCTCGGCTCCTTGCGCAGCAGTACCAGGTCGCCGGCGTGGTAGCGGGGGAGCATGCTGATGCCGGTCGTGACCACGTAGGACGTGCGCCCTCCGAGGGCCGGCGGGGCGAGGAACGCCCACGCCGCCGCCACCAGGGCGGCACTGAGCACCGCCCTCCACACCCTTGCCGAGGCGAGCGCCGGCATCCGCAGCGAGGGCGACGCCACGACCGGCGCGCTCACGCCAACGGTGCTCACTGCTCAGCCTGCTTCCATTTCCATGCGGTCATGCGTGGCCTTTGGGGTGGCGCGGGGCGCCGGCAAGCCGGCGCCCCGCAGGTCCGACGTAAGCGTTCAGGTGGGCGGATCGATGCGTGCGCGCGCTGCGCGCGATGGTCCACCACTGTGCGCGCGCGGGTTGCTAGAACGGTGGCGTGTCGGGGTTGTCGCTGCGCCAACAGTTGGGCGATGCGCTTGACGCTGTGGGGGTGCTGCAGGCTGAGAACGAGATGCTGCGAGCGGACA
>JAKAQB010000086.1 GCA_021811865.1 Actinomycetes bacterium
GCTCCTCTCTTCAGTTGGTTGGACAACCGAAGTTTGGGAGCCGGAGGCCGCCTCAGCGGTGGATGGTCACCGAGATCACGGCGTCGGCCTCAACCCTGATTCGCGAGGAGCCATTTATCGACGGCCTATCACGAGTGCCGTATGCAGCCCTATGCAGACGGCCGCGCGCCACACCGGCAACACGCTGGACCTTCGCGTAAAGTCGGCGTCGAAGGTGTGGCGGTGCCGTATGCAGCCCTATGCACGCCATGGCGGCCGCCATACTCAGCAGCTTTGACTCTCCCTCTTCGCCGACAAGAGGCACCTATGCCGCGCGCCGCTGACTTGACCGGCCCCCGTCGGTATTCACCGCGAGCGTTTCTAGTCCGTAGGTATCGTCTGGCATGCCTCTCCGCCTGACGGCCAACGACCAGACGCTGTCGGGCCACCGGTACGATGACGTCCTGGGCGTGCGGTATGAGTTCCCCAACCGGTACCGCGGCATCATCAGACAAGGCGAACGGTTCGTCTACTACCGCGGTCGTCGGCGACCCGACGGGACCACTGTGCCCCAGGCCTACTTGGGTACCGGCATTATCGGCGCCGTCCGCGCAAGCACCTCCAATCCTGACCACTTTGTGTGCGACGTTGAGGACTGGAAAGCCTTCGATGAGCCTCTGTTCTTCAAGGATGCGACCGGCGCGCACTACGAGCCGGGCGGCGCGCAAGGGGGCCTCTACTGGCGCGAGGGTGTGAAACGCATTTCCGAGGAGGTGCTCCTTCATATAGCTCGCGACGCCGATCTTCAGTCTGCCGCTGATCGATCGGACTCGAGTGCGGATACCGCTACGGACGGCTCACCCGGTGGGTATGCGTCGAGAGGACTGATGTACGCGGTCGATCAATACGCCGTTCGTGTAGCAAGACTCATAGCTCAAGGGCTCTGGCCCGACCTGCCGGTCCTCGTTCAGCCGCATAGCAATCCGGGATTCGACATTCTCGTCGGCGCACCGGACCGCCCCGCGCGATTTGTGGAGGTCAAAGGCCTCGGCGAGCTGCTCGGCACCCTGGCCGGGCCTTCAGGACCGTCTCGATCCGCTCGTAGGCCTGAGTGTCGCCCTCCACGAGGGCGACACTCAGGCACAGGTCGATATCCGCGGTGCCGACATGCGGTTCGATTCCGGGGTCGAGGACCGGCACCAACAGTCCCGGCACGAGGCCGCCGATGAGTACGACGTGGGGTGCCATGAACCCGAGAGCACGCACGAGGTCGGCGGCTTCGGCAACCAGCGTCTCGGCTAGGTCCGGGTCGTAGCCTGCGACGTGCTGTCCGTCAGGCTCGTTCAAGGGCCTGCTCCCTGAAGAGTTGCGCTGCATCGACATTGCGCCCACCCAGTCGTTGGAGGTCCAACCACACCCGGATCGGCGGCGCGACCCGAACCCCGTCAACCTCCGACGCTCCGAACGTTCCGACCTCGCCGATGTCAGCCCACACTTCAACGTTCATGCCGCGGCCGGCGTCTTCCGCCTCAAGGTGTTCAAGGCCCAGCCGCGCGAGTGCCTCGATGGGTTGAAGACCGCCGACACGGATCTGGGTGACGACGATCCGGCTCAGCACGGGTACGCCGAGCAGGCTGCTGCCCGCAGCGCCCGTCACGGCGTAGGCCACTCCGCTCTCGGCGGCTCGCTCGGCGAAGCGCCGGGCGACCTCGGCCTCGGTGCGGGCGTATAGGTAGGTAGCGGCAGCGGGGGGACGGCGCCGAGCCCCGTCAACGACCGCGAGCCAATCCAGGGCGGCGCGGCGATCATCGATCACCCGGCGTTGCTTGGGCCCTTTGCCGACAGTGTGGACCAACCGTTTCTGTTCCATGGCGCGAAAGACGTTGTGGGCTTGGCCGACCGAGATCTCAGCCCGTTCGGCCAGCCGATTGACGGTCCAGTCATCTTCCTGGCCGGCGAGGAGGACCTGGACGGCGCGGATGCCGGCAGGGCCAAGACGAGGCTCGTCCGGTCCGGTGCTCTCACTCGTCGCAAGCCGGCGGCCGCCGTGATCGATGTGCACGAGCGTCCCGGGCCAGCGCAGGTGCAGCGCCCCGCGCCCGTCGCACCAGGACAGTCCGGCAGCTTCGATCGCGTCTCGCTCCTTGTAGGGGATCGACCGCGCAGCGACCAGGCCGACCGCCCCGCGGGGCACCGTGTCAGCGAGGTGTCGGGCGACGACGCCCGGATCGGCGCCTGACGGCGGCCGCGGCAGTACCCTGAGCGGACGGTGCTGGCCGTTCACCATCACCTGCGCCTTGGCGTTGGCGAGCACGTTGACCTCGGGGACCGCGGCGAAGATGCGCCCATACCGATCGAGCTCAGCCGGCTCGAGTTGCACCGTTACTTTCACTATTCCGGATCATTCACTACGGACTGAAAGCTGTCAATGGGTGAAGGATAGCACTCGGGCGCCCGGTCTAGTCCTGCTCGCAGCTCTGGTCCGCCGGGACGGTTACGCCGACCACGACGTCGAAGCCCCGCGCTGCGCCTGGCCTGGTAGGGGTACCCGGGCCGGACTGCATCGGCGCGGCAGCGACCCCGGCAAATTCAGCCCGGGTGCACGCCCGGCAGGTGCCTTGCCGAACCAGCGCCCCAAGAAACCGGTTCGACCTCGCGTCGGCTCGTCGTCTACTTCCTGGCCGCCCTTTGCGTCCCGGCGGCAGGAAGAGGTGAGAAGAGTGGCAGATTCCCCTGAGCACCACGGTCACGTGGAGGTGAAGGTCCGCACGCCGGCAGGCATTACGGCTCCGTTCCGCTTTGCCGAGGCCGAGTTCGTGGCCGCGGCCATGGCCCAGGCCGTTGCTCACTTCGTGGAGCACAACCAGCTGGCCGCCGGGGACTACAGCCTGGCGGTCGCCCGCGATGGCCGCATCGATCCCATGCTCGATACGGCTCGGATCGGCGACTACCAGCTGACCGACGGCACCGAATTGCACCTTGTCAACGAGGCGCCCCAGGTGGATCCGCTCGAGGGCCATCGAGGCGGCGTGACGCGGTCCGGACACCACCAGGCGCGTGGCCGTTCCGGGTCATGGCCCCCGGCTCTGCCGGCGTGGCCGAGCATCTGATTGACCCCGCTTGGTTGGTGGCCGCAACACTCCATGTGCACGAGCACGAAGGAATGACCGGCACCCGCGTCCACGGCGTGCCCTCCCGAAGCTTGCTTCGGACTGGAGACGAACACCCGGTGTCCTACTCCCCGACAAGGACGTGACCAAGACGACCGGCTGATCACTCCGATCCCGCTTCGGCGCAGCAGGCTGCGACCAGGAAGCCCTGGCGGGCTTCCAGATCCATTGTGCTGGCGGCACGAGCCCGGGCCGTCAAGGCGCTTCGTCGCACCTCCCGTCAGCGGTGCTGACGCAGGATCGGTGCGTTGCTCCTGCGGCCTTCACTGCCCTCGTCAGCACCCAGCGACGCTGGGGTGGTTCTGCGCGCCTCGCAACTTGCCGCCCCTTTCAGTGTGACCACCAACACGAGGAAAAGGAGTCGGCCCGAAGGGCCGACGCTGACTTGACAAGAGTCGCTCCTTCAGGAATGACGAGGATCCGTTCGGCCGCTCAGCTGACGTCCTGGGTAGGACGGTGGCGCGCTCGCCTTGTCAGATGCTCCAGAGGCTGAGGGCCGCGCCGAGGACGAATGCGGCTCCGGCGATGGCCATGTCGAGGTGCAGACCGGCGATGAAGTGCCGTTGGCGGGCGACAAGGGTTCCGAGGAGTGCGACCCCGAGGACGCCGCCGAGTTGGCGGGCGGCGTTGAGGGTGCCCGAGGCGAGCCCGGCGCGCCCGGTGGGGGCGGCTTCCATGACCGCGGCGGTGGCGGCCGGCATGGTGAAGGACGGCCCGAGCCCGACGGCGAGGAAGGGGGCGATGCGGACGGCGTAGGGGCCGTGGTCGCCGGGCGCGGTGAGACCGAACAGGCCGGCTGCGCCGAGGAGGAGGCCGGCGAGCATGGGCGGGCGTGGGCCCGTGCGGGCCATGACGATCCCCGATGCCGTGGAGCCGACGACGGCCATCGCCATCTGGGGGAGGAGGGCGACCCCGGCGAGCAGGGCACTGAGGCCGAGGTGCTGTTGGAGGTAGAGGCTCATGACGAACAGCTCGCCGTAGAAGCCGAGGTTGAGCAACAGGCCGACGGTGGTGGCAGCCGAGAACTGGCGGGAGGCGAACATCTCGAGAGGCAGCATGGGGCGTGCCACCCGGTGCTCGACGAGGAGGAAGGCGGCACCGGCGACGAGGAAGGCGACCAGGCCGCCGAGGACCGCAGGAGAGGCCCAGCCGGTGGCCCCGGCGTCGATGAAGGCGACGGTGAGCCCGGTCAACGCTACGCAGGCGGCGACCTGGCCGGCGGGGTCGACACCGTGGGGGCGGCGTGCCACCCAGGGCAGGACCCCGGCGGCGAGGAGGAGGCCGGCGATGCCGACGGGGACGTTGACGAAGAACACGCTGCGCCACCCGGCCGCCGAGACGAGCGCTCCCCCGAGGACGGGCCCGGCACCGGCCGCGATACCTGCGACGCCGCCCCAGACCCCAAAGGCACGCCGCCGAGCTCGCTGGTCGGCGTAGATGGCCTGGAGGAGGGAGAGCGAGGCGGGCACGGCGAGTGCCGCACCTGCGCCCTGGGCGGCGCGCGCTGCGATGAGCATCGCCGTCGAGGTGGCGACCCCGGCGACGGCCGAGCAGAGCGTGAAGACCGCGACGCCGGTGCAGAAGACCGCCTTGGCGCCGCGGCGGTCGGCGAGGGCCCCGCCGGAGAGTAGCAGGGCGGCGAAGGCCAGGCTGTAGCCGTCGACGACCCACTGCAAGCCGGTGGTCGAGGTGTGCAGACCGCGGGACAGGGCGGGCAGGGCGACGTTGACCACCGTCGTGTCCAAGATGACCATGAAGTAGCCGACGCAGATGGCGACGAGCGGCCAGGTCGTCGACGGAGCGCCGTGGCGGGTCGACGCCGGGTCGGCGGCTGCGGTGTCGGACATGGCGGCCATGGTGGTGTCCCAATGCTTCGGGGAGGCCCGAAGTGTGCCGGCGGTAGGGTCGGGGCGTGCCCGGAGACGCCGATATCGCTTCAGTGGCTGCGCTCATGGGCGAGCCGGCCAGGGCGGCGGTGCTCATGGCGCTGGCGGATGGGCGGGCGCTCGCCGCCACCACGTTGGCCGCCGAAGCCAAGGTGGCACCCTCGACCGCGTCGGGCCACCTCGGACGCCTCGTTGAGGGCGGGCTCGTCACCGTCGAGTCCTCCGGTCGTCACCGGTACTTCCGGCTGGCCGCTCCCGAGGTCGCCGCTGCCCTCGAGGCCCTCGCCCGCCTCGCGCCGCACCAGCATGTCCGCTCGCTCTCCCAAGGCACCCACGCCGAAGCGATCCGCCGGGCGCGCACCTGCTACGACCACCTCGCGGGACGCCTCGGCGTCGCCCTCCTCGACGGGCTCGTGGCCACCGGCTGCCTCCACGCCCAAGAGGTGGTCGAGGAGAGCGACCCCGTGCTCGGTGCCGGACGAGCCCGCACCTACCTGCTGACCGACGACGGCAGGTCCCGGCTCGGCGCGCTCGGTGTGGCGCTCGACCCGCCGACGCGCCGGCCGCTCACCCGCTACTGCATCGACTGGTCCGAGCAGCGCCCGCACCTGGCGGGCTGGCTCGGCGCCGCGCTGCTGACCCGGCTCGTCGAGCTCGGATGGGTGCTGCGTGCCCCCAAGCGCGTGGTGAAGGTCACCGAAGCGGGCTGGGCACGCTTGGCCGAGCGCCTCGGCGTCGATCTCGACGCCTGCCGCTGAGGCGTGCGCGGCCGGTTCCGCGATGCTCGGTGGCCGGTGAACCGGAGCGGAACCGGGCCCGATTTGGTCTGCAGACCGTCTGATCGGTCTCCGGTGTTGCGCCATACGGTCGGTTGCGGTGCACGTCAGTCCCTCTGGGCGTTCGGTTCCACACGGCTCAGGACGGGAGTCCAGATCTCGGTGTGGATGGCCCACCTTCTCGGGGTCTCGCCAATCGGAATCGACCATGAGGTTTGCAGGTGAACCGGTCTTGTCGATGATGCTTCGACCGAACCTCCTGCAGCTACCGGGTTCTCGAGCTGTTGTGGCTTCGCCCGGTTCACCGACGAGTCAGTGCTCGGCGTAGCCGAAGAGGAGGAACATTCGTCCAAGACGGCTCGGTCGAACCTTGGTGATTCTGGTCGTCGTGGCCCCTGGGAAGAGACGTTCAGGCGAAGTGAGGGAGAGCGCTGCGGGCGATCCGGTCGCCGGTCGCCGGTCCGCTCGCCGTGCCGACGGCGAGATCCGGTTGGTGGAGGATGGCAAGGAGGAGGCTCCCGCCGTCCTGTTGGTCGGCAACGCCGCCGCGTCGACGTACTGCTGGGATCCGGTCGTGCCGCTGCTGGCGAGCACCTTTCGCGTGCTGCGGGTCGACCTGTCGGGGGAGCACGGGTCGGTGAGGCCTCCAGGTGGCCACGACGTCTCGTCCCAGGCCCGCCGGGTCGCCGCCGCACTTGAGAGGATCGGAGTGCGCCGGGTGGTCGTCATCGGGCATTCCGCGGGCTGCGCGGTGGCCACCGCGTTCGCCGAGCAGCGCCCCGAGTCGGTGACCGCCGTGGCGTTGCTCGACTTCGGTCCCGGTCTCGCCGACAAGGTGCCTGAGCCCCTGGCGGTGAGGCTGTTGCTCACGAGGGTTCCCGGACGGGTGTTGTGGAGGCTGCGAACGAAGGATGCTGTGCGCAAGGCCGCCCGGGGCAGTTTCGTGCGTCCGGTGGAGATCCCCGATGCCTGGATCGACCATGTCCTGCGGATGACGCACCGGGAGTTCGTGAACGCTCTGCGGGCCCCGGTCGACTACCTCGACGAGCGAAGTCTTCCCGACCGGTTGCGTGCCCTGGGTCTCCCGCTCCTGGTGGTATTCGGCGCCGACGACGGCCGGTGGCGCGCCTCGTCGGCTCGCTCCTATGAGTGCGTTCCCGGCGCCCGGGTCGAGGTGCTGCCGGGTGTGGGGCACACGCCGATGATGGAGGACCCCGAGACCACGGGGAGGTTGCTGCTGGAGTTCGCCACGGCCACTGCCGCTGCGGGCTGAACGCCCCGATCTGGATGCGGCGTGCTTCTGGCGGGGATCTGGCACGGCGCGGTCGAGTGTCAGGACGTGTGGTGGGAAAGGGATGGGCTGCGGCCCCGCTGTCGGTGATGGTTCGTAACATGACGGCGTGCGTGCCGTCGAACCAGCTCGCAGTGGTTTGCCGTCGTGGGACATCGCGGTCCCGTCAGAGCCGAGCCGCCTGCCGGGTGTCCTGATGGCCGGGTTCAGTGATCGGGCGAATGACCTGGCCGAGGTGGCGCTGGTCCCGCATCCGGCCGTCACGGTGCTCTTCGACCTTGGCGACAACCCGCTCGTTGTCGAGGACAGCGCCGGTCGGCGCCAACGAGCGCGTATCGTCGCCGGGCTCGCGCCCGGCGGCGTCCGAGGGCGGGGGTTGGCCGGGAGCATGGAGTGCCTCCAGGTTCGGCTCTCGCCGCTGGCCGCGCATGCCGCCCTGGGTGCGTCGGCGGAGCTCGGCGGGATGGTGGCTGCCCTCGACGATGTGTGGGGGCGAGATGCTGAGCGAACCCAGGAGCGGTTGCGTGCCGCGGGGTCGTGGGAGGCGCGGTTTGCGGTCGCGGAGACCGCGCTGGCCCGACGTCTCGACGCCGGTCGTGTTGTGGACCCGGAGGTCGCCTTCGTGTGGCAGCAGATGGTGGTCGCCCGAGGGCGGGTTCGGGTCGAGCGCCTGGCGAGCGAGGTCGGCTGGAGCCGCAAGCGTCTGTGGACCCGGTTCCGGTCCCAGATCGGCCTCACTCCCAAGCGGGCTGCGCAGCTCGTCCGTTTCGACCACGCGGCGCACCGTCTCGCCGCCGGGCAGAGCGCCGCTTCGGTGGCCGCCGACGGCGGCTACGTCGACCAGTCGCACCTTCACCGAGACGTCGTGGCTTTTGCCGGGGTGACGCCCGCGGCTGTGGCCGGCGCGCCGTTCCTCGCGGTCGACGAGGTCGCCTGGGCCGCGGGGTGCACCGCGTTCGCTGGGTGACCTGAACCCCGTGTGAGCGCTGGTGGCGATGTGCGCAGCGCTGACCACGGGGTGTGGAACACTTCTCCAAGACGCCTACCGCGGGTGCTGCGACGCTGGTCGCGATGCTCGGTACTGCTCCCGCACGAACGTCCGGCCGCCCAGCTGCTCGTCGAGCCCGGGACGGAAGGCGCATGCTCGGTCGCCAACTGGGCCGGGCCGCAGGCTGCTCACCGGAAGGGCGGAGCTCGAGATGGCAGTGACGGCCGGCGATGGGCCCGCCATCGAGGTCCACGGTCTCGTCAAGCACTACGGCAAGCTCCAGGCGCTCGCCGGGATCGACCTCGTGGTCCGGCGGGGCGAGGTGTTCGGGTTCCTCGGCCCCAACGGGGCGGGCAAGACGACCACCCTGCGGATCCTTGCGACGTTGGTGAGACCCGACGGAGGCACCGCCCGGATCCTCGGCTACGACGTGGTCGCCGAAGCCGATGCGGTCCGGGCGAAGATCGCGCTCACCGGCCAGCTCGCGTCGCTGGACGAGGGTCTGACCGGGCAGGAGAACCTCCTGCTCATCGGCCGGCTCCGCGGGCTGTCTCGACGCGCGGCGCGGCGGCGGGCAGAGGTGCTGGAGGAGCTCTTCGAGTTGAGCGACGCGGCGCGCCGGCCGGTGCGCGGCTACTCCGGTGGGATGCGCCGGCGGCTCGACATCGCCGCCAGCCTGGTCGTGACCCCCGAGCTGTTGTTCCTGGACGAGCCGACCACCGGGCTGGACCCACACAGCCGCGCCCGGGTGTGGGAGCTCGTGCGTGAGATCGCCGCGGCCGGGACGACGGTGCTGCTCACCACCCAGTACCTCGAGGAGGCCGATCAGCTGGCCGAGCACGTCGCGGTCATCGACGGAGGCCGGATCGTGGCCGAGGGGACGAGCGCCCAGCTCAAGGCCAAGGTCGGCTCGGGCGGCCTCCACGTCCGGCTCCTCGATCGCCGGCAGCGACCCGAGGCACAGGCGGTGCTCGGCGCCGCCCTGGGCACGGTGGCCCACCTCCTCCCCGATCCGCACGCCCTGTCCGTCCGCCTCCCGCCCGAGCTGCAGCCGACCGAGGTGGGGGCGCTGGTCGGCCGGGCCATGACCGAGCTGTCGAGCGCCCAGGTCGCCGTGGCCACAGTCACCCTCGGCCACGCCAGCTTGGACGAGGCCTTCCTGGCCCTCACCGGCCGGCCCGGTGCCGGGTCTTCGACCGACGAGGAGGATGCACGCCCGTGACGACGGCTTCCGTCGCCGCCTCCCCCGTCCAAGAGGACTGGCGCCCGGATGCGTTGTTCGCGCCCGGCGCCCCGCCCCGGCGGCCCGGCGCGCTGGCGGCGTCGGCCGCCTTCGGGTGGCGAGCGATGCTCAAGATCAAGCACGAGCCCAAGCAGCTCGTGGACGTGACCGCCGTCCCCGCGCTCCTCACGATCCTTTTCACCTACCTCTTCGGCGGTGCGCTCGGTGGATCACCCCGCCACTACCTCACGCTCCTCGTGCCCGGGACCATGGTCATGGGCGTCACCATCGTCACCATGTACGGGGGCGCCCGACTTGCGGACGACCTGAGCACCGGGGTGTTCGATCGCTTTCGATCCTTGCCGGTCTGGCGGGGAGCGTTCGTGGTCGGCGGCCTGGTCAGTGACGCCGGGCGCTACCTTCTCGCCGCTGGCATCGTCGCCACGCTTGGCGTGGCGATCGGCTACCGACCGGGCGGCGGGGTTCCCGGGGTCCTCGCGGCGGTCGCCCTCGTCGTCGCCTTCGGGGTCTCGTTGTCCTGGGTGTGGACCGTGGTGGCCTTGGTGATCCTCGACTCGGCCACCGTCATGAGCCTGGCCAGTGTCGTCGTGTTCCCCCTCACCTTCGCCAGCAACGTCTTCGTCCCAGCCCGCACCATGCCCGGCTGGCTCCAGGCCTTCGTCGACAACAACCCGGTCAGCCACCTCGCCAGCGCATCCCGAGCCCTCATCAACAACACCGGCGGAGCCGGTGGCACCGTGATCTGGTCCCTCGTCGCCACCGGCGCTATCACGGTCGTGTTCGCGCCACTCGCGCTCCGCCTCTACAGCAAGCGAGGATGACGACGCAGCCCGGGAGGGCCTTGGGTCGGCTCGTACCATCCTCGCCAGAGCGGTGTGGGTGCCGAGAGTCGATCCACCCAGTTCAGGCAGCGATCCGGGACTCCGTGGATGACGCCACCCAGGTGGTCGGTTCTTCGTGGCCGGTAGAAATCGACATCGCCGATCGGCGCAGGAGACGAGCCCAACCCCGTCGAGTCGCTGCCGGTGCCGGTCATTTTTAGTTTCAACTACAACGGCGGGCTCGAAGCCCATAGTGGGGTCTCGGTCTGCCCCACCCGCGTTCTCCCGGGAACCCCGGACCCGGTGACCAGGAACGTAGCCAACCGAGCACCGGTGCGCCCAGTGCCATTGTCATGGCCCTACAACGCCCACCGACGTCACCGCTCTCTGGACCAGCGGCCGTGGGCCCGGCGCCGGAGCTCAGCGCCCAAGATCAGGCCGGGGTTGGTGGCACGTGGTGGGGCAGCCCGCAGGTCGCTACCGCTGCTGCGCGAGCGAGAAGTCGCGTTGAGTCGAGGGTCGGCAGCGGCGTGTTGGCGTCGTTCAGAAGGAGCGGCAGCTCGGTGCAGCCGAGCACCACGGCTTCGCAGCCGAGGTCGCTCAGCCGGAGGACCGCATCCTGGCATCGCTGCAGCGATTCCTGACGGATAAGACCATGAACGAGTTCGTCCATGATGACGGTGTGTATGGCACCTCGGTCATCCAGTTGCGGGATGAGTGCACTGACACCTCGACTCCCGAGGACGGTCGAATAGACGGAGCCCTCCATCAACCACTGAGTCCCGAGGATCCCGAGTCGGGTGTAGCCCCGACGGGTTGCTTCGTCAGCGACGACGTCAGCGATGTGCAGCCACGGCAGCGGCGACCGGTGCCGGAGCAGCGGTAATGCCTGGTGGATCGTGTTGTCGGGGCACACCAACAGGTCTGCGCCGGCTCGGGCAAGAGCCTCCGCCGAAGACAGCATCAGACCGGCGACGCCTTCCCAGTCACCTTGATCGAGAAGCTCGACGTAACAGGCAAGGGAGCGACCGTGGAGGCAAACATCGGGATGGGCGTACGGTCCCAGTATGGCGGCCGCCTCGGCGCAGAACGTGCGGTAACACAACGCCGCTCCCTCTGCCGAGCAGGCAACGATTCCGATGCGCTCGGCCAATCCCGTCCCAGTCGTCATCGAGAGTGTCACTTGCTGTCTTCCAAGTCTGCGTGAGGTTTAGCGTACTCCGCGACAGGCGAATGTGGTGGCGGGACGATCCGCGGGCCGCCCCGCTGCGGGCCCATGATGAGGCGCTCGAGTCGCTCGCCCCGATCCAGGCTCACCAGGTCACCACCGATCAGTGGGGCAACGTGACGCTCGATGTGACCCTCGACCGAGACGATCACCAAGCGGCGTTGAACGATCTGTTCGTCCTCGCCCAGCAGTTCGGGTACGACCTACTCAACGGCGAGATCAGCAAGCTCGTCGACTCAGCGGTTGAGGGTGCCATCCTGACCGGCCTCGGCGGAGGCGCGCTCGGGGCGACGTCGAACAACGGCTTCGTGGCCTTGATCGCCGCGGCTGGAGGGGCCCTGGCAGGTTGGTTCGCGGGTTCCTCACTCAAACGAGTCGAAGTCGTCTACGAGGTCCGCCCCAACCCGATCGGGCACTGGAGTTTCTCCCCGAAGGTCGAGCCGGGCGGATCCGCCAATCCGGGCATCGCTTGGGCGTAGACAGGCGCCGGTCGGGCTGCGAAGGCAGACTCTTGCCATCTTGCCGGTAATCACGATGGGGATACGAGGGCTCTGTACATCTAGGTTGATGATGCATGCCGACCCCGGCAACCCTCTCGTCGTGCCGGCCTGGACTCGGGTGCCGCGCCCCAGTGCTCTGTTCTGTCAGCCGGGCATCTAACCTGCGCGTGCGTCCGCGGTGAGCGCCGAGGCACGCGTGGCGGACCTGGTCGCTGCACTGGGCACGGTGACCGAGAAGCTGCCAGCGGCCCGCTCCGATGTCGACTCTCGCCGCCAATCCGCAAATGACGCAGCGGTTGCGGCCCAGATCGCGAGGAAGCGGCTGGACGATCTGCACCACCGGGCGAGGATTGTCGCCGACGACGTCCGGGTTCGAGACCTCCTCGCGGACTCGGAGCCGGACCTGCTGCACCACGGCGTCGACCTGGTCGAGCGGTTGTCCGACGCCGTGTCCTCCGCAGAGGTTGACCTGCTGTCCAGACGAGCAGACCTGGCCGCCGACGAGCACGCCGCGCATGCGCTGGGCGCGGAGGGGCTGTTACCCTCCCGC
>JAKAQB010000087.1 GCA_021811865.1 Actinomycetes bacterium
AGCCTCGCCGACCGGAGCCCGGCACTCGCCGGCAGCCGGACGCTCTCCGGTGCCGGGCCCAACGCCCCGGCGACCAGGGCCATTTCACCGGCCGCCGGCTGGTTCCCCGCCGGCCTGCGTGCTGCCGCCGGCCGGCGTGCTGCCGCCGGCTGGTCCGCGGTCGCTGCGCCTCGCGCCTCGGCACCGCCGGCGCCGGTGCCGGCGCCGGCGCCGGTGCTCCGCCTTGCCGGCCACGGTGCCGGCGATGGTGTCGGACTGGGCCAGTACGGCGCCTTCGGGTACGCCACGGCCCTGCACGCGTCGTGGCAGTGGATCATCGGCCACTACTACGCCGGCGCCTATCTCGAGCCACTGGCGGCCGCCGTCGCCCACCAGCTGGTGGACGTGGAGCTGCTGGAGCTGAACGGTGCGGCCGTCACCCTGGTGCGGGCGGCGCCGGGGGCTGGGGTGGCGATCAACGGCCGGCTGGTGCGGGGCACGACGGTGCGGGTCGGTCATCCGCCGGGGCGGGCGGTGGACGTCACCGCGTCGAGCGGCGACCTCCAGGTCGACCTGCCCGGTGTCGGTTGGCGCGCGTACCAGGGGATGATCCAAGTCCAGCCCGACGGCAGTACGTGGAACGTGCTGCCCCTCGAGGAGTACGTCTCTGGTGTCGTCCCGGCCGAGTCGATCGCCTCGTGGGGTGCCGCCGCCGGTGGTGCCGGCGAGGCGGCGCTCCAGGCGCAGGCGGTGGCGGCCCGCTCCTACGCCCTCGCCTCGATCGCTGCCCGTGGCTGGATCTGCGATACGCCGCTCTGCCAGAACTACCTCGGGGACCCGGCCGATCAAGGTCTCGGCTGGTCGCTGCCATATGTGCTGACGGCGGTCTCGTCCACCGCGGGCGAGGTGGTGTGCACGAGCAACGCAGATCCCTGCCCGCTGGCCGCGGTCGCCGTCGCCCAGTATGGGGCGTCGACGGGGGGCTGGACGCAGGGTGTCAATTCTCAGGGTGAGACGTTCTCGGCCGTGCCGGACGCAGGGGATGCCGTCGCTGGCAACCCGTTCCACACGTGGGTTGTGGGCGACGGTTGCCCGACGGTTGTCCCGGCGGCGACGGTCGGTGCGGACTTCGGGGTGGGTACGGTCGTCGGAGCGAGGGTCATCTCCCGGAACGGTGACGGGGCGTACGGCGGGCGGGCGGTCGAGGTGGAGCTGATCGGGCGCCAGGGTGTATCGACGCAGACGGTCACGGTGAGCGGCCCGCTGTTTGCCGCCACGCTCGGCCTCTGCTCGGACTGGTTCGCCTTCTACTGACCCAGCGCCGGCTGACCCAGCGCCGGCTACGACCCAGCCGTCCGCAGTGCCCTCAGGTCGGCGTCGACCATCATGCGCACGAGGTCCTCGAAGCCGACCTCGGGCTCCCATCCGAGGGCAGTGCGCGCCTTCTTCGGATCGCCGATGAGCAGGTCCACCTCCGCCGGGCGGAGGAACTGCTCATCCACTTCGACGTGGTCCTCCCACCGCAGCCCGAGGTGAGAGAAGGCAAGGTCGCAGAGCTCACGCACGGAGTGGGTCTTCCCGGTCGCCACCACGTAGTCGTCGGGGGCGTCCTGCTGGAGCATGAGCCACATGGCCCGCACGTAGTCGGGCGCGTAGCCCCAGTCCCTCCGGGCGTCGAGGTTGCCGAGCTTGACCTTCGCTTGCATGCCGAGCTTGATGGCCGCGGCGGAGAACGCGACCTTGCGCGGCAGGAACTCCAAGCCGCGCCGGGGGCTCTCGTGGTTGAAGAGGATCCCGGAGCTGGCGTGCAGCTCGTAGCTCTCCCTGTAGTTGACGGTGATCCAGTGGCCGTAGGTCTTGGCGACGCCGTAGGGGCTTCGCGGGTGGAACGGTGTGTGCTCCGTTTGGGGCACTTCGACGACCTTGCCGAACATCTCCGAGGAGCTGGCTTGGTAGAAGCGGATCGTCGGGTCGGTGAGGAGGATGGCGTCGAGGAGGCGGGTCACGCCGAGGGCGGTGACCTCGCCGGTGAGGACAGGCTGGATGAACGACGTCTGCACGAAGCTCTGGGCGGCGAGGTTGTACACCTCCCGCGGCTGGTGTTCGCGAAGCACGCGGATCATGGATGCCTCGTCGAGCAGGTCGGCGGGGATGAGCGTCAGGCGATCCATGAGATGGGTGATGCGCTCGAAGGTGACCGTGCTGCTCCTGCGGTGCAGGCCCACGACCCGGTAACCCTTGTCGAGCAGCAGTTCGGCCAGGTAGGAGCCGTCCTGGCCGGTGATGCCGGTGATCAGGGCGGTACCGGGGGAAGCCATCGCCCCAGTCTTGCCGATCGGCGCCCGCCAGCGGTCAGCGGCGCAGGCCGGCGGTCAGCGGCGCAGGCCGGCGCGCGGCCGCAGGGCTGGGTCGATGTCGGCCCGGCGGGGGTTGCGCCTGTCCCGCTCGGAGAGGATTGGGTCGCCGACCCCCCAGTCGGCGCCGATCTCGGGATCGTCCCACGCTACGCCGAGCTCGTCGGCTGGGTTGTAGTACTGGTCGACCAGGTAGGTGAGAACGAGGTCGGTGAGCGACGCGAAGCCATGGCCGACGCCCGGCGGGATCCACACGCCCCGGCAGTTGTCGCCCGACAGCAGGAGCATCTCGGTGTTGCCGTCGGTCGCCGAACCCGTCCGGAGGTCATGGAGCACCACGCAGGCTTCCCCGACAACGACCTGCCAGTAGTCGGCCTGGTGCAGGTGGTAGTGGATGCCGACGACCGCCCCCGCCCCCTTGTCCGAACGGTTCCCCTGAACCATCTCCCGTCCCTCGGGGAACCAGGACCGTCGGTATGTCTCGGAGAAGCGTCCCCGCGCGTCGCCGTGGCCTTCGGGGTCGACGATCCACACGCCGTCGATGGTGGAGGAGGGGGAGAGTGTGGGCACGCTCCGGGAGGCTACGCGGCGATGCCCGACCCAAGGTCCGGGGCCGCCCCGGCACAGCCCTGGTCTGCCGTGACCAAGCGTCGACGGGCTCTGTACGGCGCCTGCCCTGGTCCGCCCTCGGCCGGGGGACCCCTGGCGCGACGAAGGGACCTGGCCCGGGGGGGGAGGGCTGGGTCCCTTCGCAAAGCGAGATCCGTGGGGGGGAGACGGATCGGATCGCTCGACCAACATTGTGCCCGCGTGCACAAGAGATGTCCAATGAGTAATGGAGATGGTGCGCATCGCCCGCAAAGATGGCCTGATCGGCCTCGGCTGGTTCCCTGTCGGATGGCCCCGTCGGATGGCCCCGACATGCTTACTCTCGCGAGGTGCCAACGCCGCATACCCCGAGCGCCGGCCGCGGGATCCTGTCGGGCCCGGTGGACGGCCCGTGGCGCGCGGCACGGGCACGCCGGGTCGTGGCTGCCCATCACGGGCTGCTCGTCACCCACCTCGGGTCGCGGTTCACCGGGAAGGTGGTCCGCCTCGAGGGGGACGCCGTCGTCCTCCGGTCGCCCAACACGGGCCTCGAGAGGCTGTTCCGGATGCACCCCGGGTCGTTCGCCCTCTCGGGGGAGGCCGTCGACCTCGTGAGGCCGGCGCCGGCAGGTTCCGACGCTCCGGGGCGGACAGCGAGCGGGTCGATCTCGGAGGGGCCACACAAGGCTCGTGTGGCCCGGGCGGGACGACTGCTGGTCGAGGGTGTGCACGACGCCGAACTGGTCGAAAAGGTCTGGGGTGACGACCTGCGCGTCGAGGGTCTGGTCGTGGAACGCCTCGACGGCATCGACGTGCTCGCCGATGTGGTGGATGCCTTTCGACCCGGGCCTGATGCGCGCCTCGGTGTGCTCGTCGACCATCTGGTGCCAGGCAGCAAGGAGTCCCGCATCGCCGAGGCGGTCGGCCATCCCCACGTCCTCGTGACCGGTACGCCCTACGTGGACGTCTGGCAGGCGATCCGGCCGGTGGTGGTGGGCCTGGCGGCCTGGCCCGAGGTGCCGAGAGGTCGTCCCTGGAAGGAGGGGATCTGCGCGGCGATGGGGGAGCCGTCACCAGGGCGGCTGTGGAAGCGGCTGCTCGGGTCGGTCGGCAGCTACGCCGACCTGGAGCCGGCGCTGGTCGGGGCGGTCGAGTCGCTCATCGACTTCGTGACGGCCTAGCCGAAAGTCCTCGCCCTCTCCCACCGACCCGCCGCGACGGCACCCGGCAGGTTGGTCAACACGGTCGAGCGCGGTACCTTCGACACGCCATCCACTCCGTCCACGAACGCGATGGGGACCTCGGTGCCGTCGGCGGCCGCGAGGACCCGGTGCTTGAGCTCGATCTTGACCCCGCAGCCTGGTTTGGGAAAGCCGTTACCGGCGCCCGAACGACCTTCCGAGCCGACGTGGAGGGACTGCGGGCGTTCGCCGTCGTGGCGGTGGTCCTCTACCACGCTCGGCTGCCATGCTCGTGCTGGTCGTCACCGCCCTCCGGTCGCTGGCACACTTCCCCCCGCTCCAGCTCCGATGATCCGTCTGGAAGGACGGGCTGTGGTCAGCGCTCTACCTCTTGATGGCGGTTTCGTCGCGTCGGTTCGGTTGGTGAGAGCCGATCAGCCGGTCGTCTCAGGCGGCTCCGCGCGCCGGTGGCGGGCGTGCTCGGTTGGGCAGGCATCGTTGCCATCGTGGCTGCGATCGTCATGTACGGCGCCTCGGCGCCGTTCCCGGGACCGCCGCCCTCCTACCTGCCCTCGGTGCGGCTGCCGTGATCGTCGCTGGTGTTGAGCCGGCCGGTACGCGCCGTGGGTCGGATCTCGTACTCGTGGTACCTCTGGCACTGGGCCGTGAGGGAGTGCGTGAGTGAGTGAGTGAGTGAGTGAGTGAGTGCGCCCCCCGGGATTCGAACCCGGAACCTGCGGATTAAGAGTCCGTTGCTCTGCCGTTGAGCTAGAGGCGCATGAGCGAGTCATCGTACCCAGGGACGGGCAGGACGACTCGGTGGCGAAGGCGAACCTTCGTGGGTGGGTGGGGTGGGTGGGGTGGCCGAGGGGACTCGAACCCCCGACTTCCAGGACCACAACCTGGCGCTCTAACCAGCTGAGCTACGGCCACCAAGGACCATGCAGTCTTGCACAGTTCCGGTTCGCCCCGAAGGTGTGTTGGGCGGAGAGGTTGCCGGGTAGAGGGGTGCCGAGTGACGAGGAGTGCGATGGCCAAGGCGACATCCGAGAGCGGTGAGCAGGATCTGGTCCGGCTGTACCTGGACGGGATCGGCAAGTACCCCCTGCTGACCAAGGACGACGAGGTCACGCTGGCGCAGGCGATCGAGGCAGGGAGGGTGGCACGGGCGGAGTTGGCAACACCGGGCCGGGTTGCAGCGGCCAAGGCGCGGGAGCTTCGCCGGGCGATGCGCGCCGCGGACGTCGCCACCGAGGCGTTCGTCAACGCCAACCTGCGCCTCGTCGTCTCCATCGCCAAGAAGTACCAGTCGGCTGACATGCCGCTGCTCGACCTCATCCAGGAAGGCAATCTCGGGCTCATCCACGCCGTCGAGAAGTTCGACTGGCGCAAGGGGTTCAAGTTCTCCACCTATGCCACCTGGTGGATTCGCCAGGCCATCGGTCGGGGCATCGACAACAGCTCCCGGACGATCCGCCTGCCTGTCCACGCCGGAGACCAGATCCGCCGGCTCCTGCGTGTCCGCGGGCAGATGGAGGGCGAACTGGGCCGCCTACCGAGCCCGGCCGAGCTGGCCGAGGTCATGCAGATGCCGGAGGAGCAGGTCACCGAGCTCCTCCAATATGGGGCGGAGCCGGTTTCCCTTGAGACGCCAATCGGCAACGAGGGGGACACCGAGTTGGCGGACATCGTTGCTGACCTGTCGGCGCCGACCCCGTTCGACATGGTCGCCCAGGGGATGCTGGCGAGCGAGATCGACAAGCTGCTCGCCCCGCTAGACGAGCGCGAGAAGCAGATCCTGCGGCTGCGGTACGGCCTCGATCGGGGGGACCCCCGTACACTGGAGGAGGTGGGCGGCGCGCTCAACCTCACCCGGGAGAGGATCCGGCAGATCGAACGGACGGCGCTGTCGAAGCTCCGCCACCCGAGCGCGGACAACGGCGCCCACGACCTGTTGGCGAGCTGACCGGGGGCCACTTGGCGCGTCGGCGCGCAAGAGCGACCAGATAGCCCGAGGGGGGTTGGTGGTCATCCAGGAGCCGCCCAGGGTTTCGACTCCTCGGATCTGTTGGTCTAGGAGGCCAGGATGTCCGACGCGGACGATCAGGCACCGGCAGTGGCGTCTCGCCGCACCGGTGTCTCGGTGGTCTCGCGTGGCGTGCCAAGAAAGTGCGTCTCGCGCCGCCGCGGCGGTGATCCTCACGTCAGACAAGCGGTCATCGTCGCGGTCTGCCGACCCCCTGTCCCCCTGAGCTACGCGGCTGCTCGCGTCGAGGATGTTGCTGTGTGAGGGCACCCGATATCCTCGGCGGCTGTTGGCCCCCGTAGCTCAGCTGGACAGAGCGGCCGCCTTCTAAGCGGCGGGTCGCAGGTTCGAGTCCTGCCGGGGGCGCGTAGCGCAAAAGCCCTGGTCAGCGGGGTTGTGCCGGCCTCAGTGGGGGAGGGGAGCGGCCCCAGTGGTGCCATGTGGTAGCCACCTGATCTCCGGGCGATCGCACGCCCCCAATGCCGCCCTCATGGGTGCCATGACCCCGAACGTCACCGCCCTGCGAGCGCTCGCCGGCCGCCTGCGCTCCGAGGCCGAGCACCTGGAGCGTCTCGCCGAGCACCTGGAGCCCGCCGTCGGGCCGGCCCGGGCCGGCCCCGCCACCCACCTCGGCGTCGAGGAGGCCGCCTCGGCGCTCGGGGTGGGCCGCTCCACGGTGTTCCGGCTGCTCGCCGCCGGGGCACTCGACAGCGTCCACCTCGGGCGGCGCCGCTGGGTGACCGCCGCCTCGGTCGACGCACTGCTGGCGGCGGCAATCGACCGGGCTGGCTGAGATGGCCTCGAAAGGTCCCGACGGGCGCTCGAGCATCGCCCGCTCGGTCAAGGGAGGTTGGGAGGGCTGGGTGAGCATGGGCACCGACCCGGCTACCGGCAAGCGTCTCCGCCGCCACGTGCGGGCCCAGACCAAGGCGGAGGTGTCCCGCAAGGTCGCCCAGCTCGAGGCGCAGCGAGCCGCCGGTCAGGTCGCCGGCCGGCGCTGGCTGGTGCGCGACTGGGTGACGGCTTGGGTCGCCGCCCAGCGCCGCAAGGTGCGGCCGAGCACCCTGCGCGGGTACCGGCCAGACCTTGCCCGGCTCGTCGGGATGCTCGGGGAGCGGCGCATGGACCAGGTGGGCCCTGCCGACATCGAGGCGCTGTACGCCGCCGCGCACGACTCCGGCCTGAGCTCGGGCGGCGTCGCCCACCTGCACCGCACCGTCGCCGCCTGCTTCGCCGCGGCGGAGCGCCAGGGCGTGCTCGGCCGCTCCCCCCTGCGCCAGGTGCGCGCGCCCACAGCCGAGCCGCCCGAGGTGGTGCCGCTCAGCGTCGCCGAGGTCCGCCAGGTCCTCGCCGCTGCCGCCGGCACCCGCAACGCCGCCCGCTGGTCGGTGGCGCTCGCTTTGGGGCTGCGCCAGGGCGAGGCGCTCGGGCTGTGCTGGTCGGACGTGGACCTGGAGGCCGGCGCGCTGACGGTCCGCCGCCAGCTCCAGTGGCGCACCTGGTCCCACGGCTGCGCCGGGGCCTGCGGGCGGGGCTTGGCAGGGCGTTGCCCGCGCCGCCACGGCGGCGGCCCGGTGCTGACTTCGCCCAAGTCCAGGGCCGGGCGGCGGTCCATGGTCCTGCCGGCGCCTCTGGTCGCCGAGCTGCGGGCCCACGCCGCGGCGCAGGTGGCCGAACGGGATCGGCTCGGGGACCTGTGGTGCTCCGAGTGGGATCTCGTGTTCCCCGCCCCGGGCGGCGGCCCGGGGCGCCCGGAGGCGGACCGGCGCGCCTGGGGGCGACTGCTCGACGAGGCGGGGGTGCCCTACCGCCGGCTGCACGACGCCCGCCACACCGCCGCCACCCTCCTGCTCGTCCAGGGCGTGGCGCCGGCGGTGGCGATGACCCTGCTCGGCCACACCGACCTCGGGGTCACCAGGCGGTACCAGCATGTGGTCGACGAGCTGCGCCGCGACGCCGCCGAGCGCATGGGCGAAGCCGTCTGGGGGCGGTGAGGGCCACCTCCTCGACGCCGACCACGAGCCGGTGCGAGCGCGGCTCGAGGAGCTGTTTGGCCGGTGGTGAGCCCGCCTACGCGGCGACCCAGGCCCGGCGTGACGCCCTCGTCGAGCTGCACGACGGCGGCCGGCGCACCTGGGCCGAGGTGGCCGGTCTGGTCGGCCTGTCGCGCGCCCGGGTGGTCGAGCTGGTGGGCGGGCCGCGCCGGCGCTGAGATGCCGGCACGCCGGCTGGGGCTCTCCGAGGACGACTTCAGCAACACTGTTGAAGCCCTCGGACAGCGCCGGTGAGACCATCAAGCCAACTGGCCCAACCGTCCTGGAGGGCGCCGTGGTGAGCGCGCCGGGCTGGAGACTTGACTCTGCCGCCACCCTGACTGGGCCGGACGGAGCCTGCGCGCGGGTCACTCGCTCGGAGCAAGCCGGCTCCAGCAAACCCCGACCAGCCGCCTTGGCCTGTGTCAAGATCACACCGTGGAGATCGTCTCGGCGGCAGAGATCGGCCGCCGCCTCGGTGTGAGCAGGGAGGCGGTTCGCCTGTGGCGACGGCGGCCAGGGTTCCCCGAACCCGTCGGCCATGTCGGGCGGGCTGCCGCCTGGGACTGGGAGGACGTGCGTCGTTGGGCGGAGGAACGCCCGAAACTCTCGACCGACCGATGGAGGAGCGCCCCGTGACTGAGAAGCTCCCGGCGGAGGCGCTCGAGATCATCGAAGCGTTGCCCGCCGACGGATCGACGCTCGGCAACGGTCGTCTACGGGAGCAGCTCGGGCATCGCCCAAACGTCTACCGAGATGCCGCCGTGCGCCTGAAAGACCTCGGCCTGGTCATGGCCGGACGAGGTCGCGGCGGCACCCTCGCCCTTTCCGACAGGGGTCAGCAGCTGTGAGCCCAGCTGTGTGCGCTGCGACCAACCGACCCGCCGATGCAGACACGAGGACGTGAGGAGGCACCCCGGGCTCGGTCGACAGCCCCCGTCGCAGCCGCAGGTGCGGCGCTGAGCCCTCTCCGGCCGGCGGGCACCCCGGCGGCGCACGGACCTACCAGGAGGGCCGCTGGCGGGTCGGGCGCCATCAACAACCACGCCGCGTTCATCTGGTCCGTCGCCGACCTGCTCCGGGGCGACTACAAGCAGTCCGAGTACGGAAAGGTCATCCTGCCCCTCACCGTCTTGCGCCGCTTGGACTGCGTGCTGGAGCCGACCAAGGCGGCTGTCCTCGCCCGGGAGGCGAAGCTCCGCGGCCAGGTCGACAACGTCGAGCCGGTGCTGTGCGCGGTGGCCGGGCAGCGCTTCTACAACACCTCTGCGCTCGACTTCCCTCGCCTGCTCGACGACCCCGCCCAGGCGGCGGGGAACCTCCGCGCCTACATCGCCGGATTCTCATCCGGGGCCCGAGAGGTCCTCGACAAGTTCGACTTCGACACCCAGATCACCCGGCTGGCCCGGGCGGACCTGCCGTACCTCGTGCTCTCCCGCTTCGCCGAGATCGACCTCCACCCCGACGCGGTGTCGAACATCGAGATGGGCTACCTCTACGAGGAGCTCGTCCGGCGCTTCTCCGAGCTTTCCAACGAGACCGCTGGCGAGCACTTCACCCCGAGAGAGGTGATCCGGCTCATGGTGAACCTGCTCTTCGCCACCGACGACGACATCCTGACCGACGCAGGCGGATCGGGCAGCGCAGGCGTCACCACGCAGGTGTCGAGCCGTCTGCGGCGAGGAGAGGGACCCCGAGGCGACGACGTGACAGATCAGTCCAGCGGACAGCACCTGACGACGGTCGCCTGCCTTGGTGGTTGGTTCCGGCGAGACCCACCTTCTCGGGAATGCCCCTCTTCGTGGCGGTGCAGGTTACGCGACACCCTGGGGCCTCTGCGAGATCGCCACGGTTCGAGATCGCCGAGGATCCTTGTGGGAGACCTGGCCCCGCTGTATATTGATGAGGTTCGATATGACGCGGGTCCCGAGGAGGCACCCATGAACAAGGACCAGACCAGAGAGTCCGTCCGCCGTCGCTATGCCGAGCTGGCGGTCACGGCAAGCGGGGGGTCGTCCTGCTGCGCTCGGGACGAGCAGGAGGCCTTCGGCCCCTCGCTTTATGATGCCGAGGAGCTGAGCGACGTTCCCGATGCCGCGGCGTCCGCCTCCCTCGGGTGTGGCAACCCGACGGCGGTGGCCGAGTTGCACCTGGGCGAGATGGTGCTCGACCTCGGCTCCGGAGGAGGGATCGACGTGATCCTCTCCGCTCGCCGAGTCGGCCCCGACGGCAAGGCCTACGGGCTCGACATGACCGATGAGATGCTCGGGCTTGCCCGCCGGAACGCAGCTGAGGCCGGGGTGTCGAACGTGGAGTTCCTAAAGGGCCAGATCGAGGACATCCCCCTCCCCAACGCGTCGGTCGACGTCGTCATCTCGAACTGCGTCATCAACCTGTCCACCGACAAGGCGGCCGTCATCGGCGAGGCGGCCCGCGTCCTGCGCCCGGACGGCCGGTTTGCCGTGAGCGACGTCATCGCCGACCCCGACATGGACGACGCTACCAAACAGGACATGGCAAGCTGGACCGGCTGCATTGCCGGGGCGCTGACCGCCGAGGAGTACTCGACCTTTCTCCACGACGCTGGGTTCGTCGATGTCGAGATCGTCGAGACCCACCGGGTCCACCCGCATGCCGGCTCGGCGATCATCCGAGCCCGTCGACCCTGAACGGCCGAGTTGTAGGTCGAGGGCACCTTCGGCGTCCACGGTCTCGCTGTGCCTCCGTCACCTGGCCGGGGCGCTCGCGGAGCAGGCGGGAGGCAGCAACAGCGCACTCTGCAGAGACCGCTGAGCATGACATGCCAGTAGAAGGCGGCAAGCCCACAGCGCGTGAGGAGCTGCCACATGTCATAGCGTACGCGTGGAGGTCGATGAACAGCAGCGTCGGGTTCTGGTGTGGGGTAAGGCTGTAGTCGAAGTCTGCGAGGACTATCGCGTCGCCGACACGGACGCCGAGCAGCCCCGCGGTAGGCGAGCGACGTCGGGCATGTTCTCATCGTGTCAACTCCGCCGCGACCTGGCGGCTGAGGCGTGATGACCACCGCCCACCGGGGTGGCGACAGCGGTCCAGCGTCGAGCCGCAGCCTGGAGCACGTCCCAGGGGTTGTCGAGCGGTGGAGTGTAGGAAGGTCGAGGTCGCTCAACTGGTCGACGCCGAGGCCGGTGAAGATCGCCGTGGCTGCGGTGTCGATGCGCTTGTGGACGGCGCTGTGGATCGCACCGACCATCTGCACGCGCCAGGGTCGAGCTCTCGGGTGCGCAGCGCGGCGGAGATCCCGCTGGCGCTTCCTTCGATGCAAAGCAGGCGGGTCATGCGGACCGCCGCTCGGTGCGCGTCCGGCTCCCGCTGGCTGGCGGGCGGCCCGCGACGCGGCGTCGCAGGTGCCACAGCGCACCCGCCGCCCTGGGGGCTCGACCGGGACCTTGGCGTAGCAGTGGTTCGGTGCGGGTGAGGTGGTGGGCACATACGACCAGGTGGTCCTCGCATCCCCCGGCCCCGCAGTCGATGCAGGCGGCGACCGCTGACACGAGGAGGTGGCGGTCTCGGGCGCAGTCCAAACAGTTCATAGGTCGAGTCTCCTTCTCCGTGTTCTGGAGGCCCCGCTCGGGCGGAGCCAGCCGACGATCTCGCACCACACCAAGGTGCGTCGTGCACTTCAGCAGGTTCGCCTGCGATCGGCGGTCTGCGAGGCCACATCGGCGAGGGCTCCCAGCTCGACCACGAGGGCGCGCAGCGGCTCGGGCCTGAGCCGGTAGAGGTGAACCGACCACACAGTTGTTGAACGACCCACTCGGCATCTCGCAGGAGCCGCAGGTGGTGGGAGACGGTCGTCTGGCGGGCACCGGTCTCCTCGGCGAGGTGTGGCACGTGCACACGGTCTCCGCGGCGAGCAGCGCCACGACCCGAGCCCGCAGCGGGTCAGCGAGCAGCTGGGCGGCGACGTCAAGAGGCACGGTGCTCAGCATGCGCGGCGCCCTTTGTGCAGCTGTCGCACCACTGGCCCCTCGTGCCGATCCGTGGGGCGTGACGGCCGGACGGTGTCGAGGATGCACCCGAAGTCGCGCACCGTGCGGATGTGCCCGTCGACGGACTTCGACGGGATCACGCCGGGTGCCCACACGTCGTGGCTGAGCCGGTGGCGAGAGACCACCGCTCCCGCTGACCTCACCAGCACCGCGAGGAGCTGCAGCTCCTCCGGCGGGATGACCAGCGCTCGGTCCCCGACGTGCAGAGGTGGGCGTC
>JAKAQB010000088.1 GCA_021811865.1 Actinomycetes bacterium
GAACCAGCTGGCCCCTCGCCCGCCAGCGCCGACTCCCCGGCGTCTCGTGGGAGCCCCGGCCCTCCGAGAGTCGAGCGGCTGGCCGGCTTTGTCGAACCCGTGCTAGCCCGGATAATTCACGACCGACAGAAGAGAAGTTGAGTTGCGGGCGGATCCGCCTGCGTTAGCTTGGGTTTGCGAGAACTCAAACAACGCGAGAGGGGTCAGCCCGCATGACAGAGTGTAGCCAGCTGGTTCTGGGTTTCCACCCCGATCTTCCAATCCACCTCGTTTGCAACGCGCCGGAGACCTCGAGCGACGGCGGGGCGCTGCTGCTGCGCCAGGTCGACGATCGGCTGGGGCTCTTGTCTCGGCTCTCCGCGGTCGTTCCGGATGATCGCGCCCCCACGCGCATCGAGCACACGCGCCTCGAACAGATGCGGCAGCGCGTGTTCCAGATCGCGCTCGGCTACGAGGACTGCAACGACGCTCGCTCTCTGCGGTTCGACCCTGCCCTGCGGGTGGCCTGCGACCGGCTGCCAGACGACGAGAAGGGGCTGTCCTCGCAACCCTCGCTGAGCAGGCTGGAGAACTGCCTGGACTGGAAGGCAACGAAGCGGTTCCTACGGACGCTCGAAGAGCACTACCTCTCGTCGTTCACCGACGACCCGGAGGTGGTCGTCCTCGACATCGACACCACCGACGACCCGACACACGGGCGCCAGCAGCTCAGCTTCTTCCACGGCTTCTACGACGAGCACATGTACCACCCCGTCATGATCTTCGACGGCGTGACCGGCCAGCTCGTGACCGCTTTGCTGCGCCCGGGGAACACCCATGCTGCGCGCGGCTCGATGGGCGTGCTACGGCGGATCATCCGAGGACTCAAGCGCCGCTTTCCCAAGGTCGCGATCGTCGTCCGCGGCGACTCGGGCTTCGCCATGCCCAGGCTGATGGAGATGCTCGAAGCGCTGAATCGGGAGTTGGGTGGTGTCGATTACCTCTTCGGCATGGCCAAGAACCCGGTCCTGCTCCAGCTGGGCGCGCCGGTGCTCGCGATGGCCAACGAGCTCTTCGAATGGCGACGCGCGCACGTCCGTCACTTCGGCGAGCTTCGCTACGCCGCGCAGACATGGTCGCACCAGCGCCGGATCATCATGAAGGCCGAGCGGATGCCTCAAGGGGAGAACCCCCGCTTCGTCGTCACGACCATCGAGGGCTTTTCGCCCGAACTGCTCTATGACGCCTACTGCGAACGGGGACAGTGCGAGAACCTCATCAAGGACTTCAAGAACGCCATCAACGCCGATCGTCTCTCTTGCTCCACCTTCATCGCCAACTTCTTCCGCCTGCTCGAACACGCGGCGGCCTACGTGCTCATGCACGAGCTGCGGCGACAGGCGGGGGCCCAGGCGCCCGAACTCGCGAAGGTGCAGATGGACACCCTCCGCCTGCGTCTGCTCAAGGTCGCCGCCCACGTGACATGCTCGGCTCGCCGCATCTTGGTGCGGTTGCCCAAGGCCTTTCCCATGGCGGCGGCCTTCTGCGCGGTCAGCTTGGCGCTCTCATCCGCCTGAAGCGCTCGCAGCAACGAACCCGTGAGCCGTTGCTTCGACCCAACGGCACTCGTGTCTCTGACGTTGGGCCTCACCCCCGCCCCAGGCTCAACCAGCAAGCCGAACTGCAGCCCACCTCCCCTCCGACGTCCCTCCGACAACGCTTCAGTGCCGCGGCGCCCGCAGATCGTCGCCATACCCAGCGCTCATGAATAATGCGGGCTAGGGTTCCCCGAAATGTCCCGCCCACCCAAGGGCCTCTGCCACCGCGCCATCCTCGCCGGCGAGCAACGCGCCGACGGCGCGCCGAGCCGCTGGCTCCTGCGGCTCGCGTGCGGCCACGTCGTGCGCCGGAGCAAGACGGACGTGAACGGCCGGCAGGTCGGCGGCCGGATGGAGTTCACGCCCGCGACGACCTTCTGCACCTTCTGCTACGCGCTCGGGCGGGAGTAGGCGAGCCCACCGAAGCCTTGGCCCCAGGGGAGGTCGTCGGATGCCCACTCGAAACGTCACCGTTCGCCTGCACGTCCCGCGCGAGGGCGAGACCGCCGATCTCGTCGAGGGCCACGGCACGAAGAACGAGCGCCGCCGCCCCTTGCGCGGGGCGGAGGTCCTGCGCGCGATCGTCCGAACCCACGTCGTCGCGAACCTCGGCGCCCAGTACTACTGCGGCCGGCTGCGCTGGATGCTGCGCGAGGCGCCGGAGACCGAAGGGAAGGTCGGCGAGGCGGCGCGCGACCTCGTCCTCTCCATGATCGAGGGGGACGCGACGAAGGCGTCGAACGCCTCGCGAGGCCTCTACAGGCCGCTCACCGATCCGAAGTCGAAAGGGGCCGGTTTCGGGGCCGCCACCGAGAGCGCGGCGGACGGCACGCGGCGGCGGAAGCTCCTCGACGAGCTTCTCGAGAAGCCCGAGCTCGTCGAGCGGGACGAGGTTCGCCGGCTCGTCGTCGGCGGTCGCCCGCCCGGCTGGGTGGAGAAGGCCGAAACGGACTCCGGGTTTCGCGCGAGGGATCCCTGGTCGGACGCCTTGCAGGCGAAGCTCGAGGCCTCGGTGAAGAAGGCTCGGGGCGGCGAGGAGACCCCGCAGGTCGTCCTCAAGCGCGCGAAGTGGCTCGAGGCGGGCAGCGACAAGCTGCTCGTCGACCTCCCCGGCCGGCTCGGCGGGCCCGCCGAGCTGGGCTACGGCGCCTTCGCCCAGGCCGCTTCCAGGCTGGCGCAGCACCAGTCGTGGAAGGAGCGCCGGCAAGGCGAGCGAGAGAGCCAGCAAAAGAAGCTGTCCGAGCGCTACGGCGCCCTCGCTGGCACGGAGCCGTGGAAGGCGCTCGAGCGGTACGAGGAGGAGTCCCGGCGGCACTACGAGAAGGTGAGCGGCAACCCCGCGCGGGGAGAGTACCGGCTCGGCGACGGTGGGGAGCTGAAGGGGTGGGACCGGATTCGCAAGTCGTGGCTGAAGCGGCGCTGGGCCAAGACCGAGCCGGCGGAGGAGGATCTTCGCCAGGCCAGAATCGAGGAGCAGAAGCGGCGCCCGGAGGAGCACGGCGATCACCGGCTCTTCGATTGGCTCGCGCAGAAAGAGCAGTGGTTCCTCTGGGATGGCCGCGAGTTCCCGCCGGTCAGCTCACCGGACGTTTCCGGCAAAGCCCGACAAGATCGCACGACCCGCACTTGTCCTCCTCCCACGTTGCAAGACGCGGGAGCTTGTTCGAACGCAGTGCCTCGCCGGCATCGCGGACCTTGTCCCGCACGGCAGCCAGCAGGGGGTCTTCCACCGGCTCGCGAGTGGTCTTGCCCTTCTCGTCGAGGTTGAGTACCTCGATCAGGTCGGCGGCTTTCCCGGTGAGTTCCTGGTACCCCACGGCGTAGACGTGGAGTTGGTCGCGGGTGACGTCATCGGGCTGGGCGTATTCAGTGGACTTGAAGTCAACGATCGCCACCTCGTTCGTGTCGAGGCGACGAATGAGGTCGATGCGGCCGTCGACGGTGATTCCCGGCGCGACGTGGACCTGGATCTGCTTCTCGGAGAACTGAGTGTTGGCGATCTCCTTGCCGTGTCTGTCGAAGTAGCGCTCGATCGCCCTGATGCCGGCGGTGCGCAGCTGCTCCCGCAACGCCGGGTACGCAAAAGGCGCGTTCAGGTGACGGTCAATGAGCGCCGCGGCCGAAGCTTTCTGGACGATGTCGCCTTCGAGTGCACGCTTGTGGATCTCCGACAGGGCGTCGTGCAGCCCTTTGCCGTATCCTAGCGCCTCGTGGATCGGGGGGTTGAAGCCGTACAAGAACCGCAACTTGAACTGGTAGGAGCACTCGAACAGGTGCTTCAGCTCGGAGAACGACAACGTAACCTGGGGCGTCTCGTGCACGGGCTGCGGCGTCAGCCGGTCGTCCTTGATCGGAGCCGAGGTTGTAGAAACCCATTGCAGTGTGGCGAGGTGGTCGAAGAACTCCGAGCGGGTCCGCTGCTGTTGATTGTCCGCCATGGGAGCGAAAGTCGCGTAGAGGTACTTCTGCGCCCTGGTCACGGCGACGTAAAGCAGCCGCGTTTCGTCCTCGAGTGTTCCGCGGTACCGGGCCGGATCGTCGAGCGCATCGTCCGGGATGACGTGCCGCAGGGTGACACCGCCCATGACTCGCGAGGGGAACCGGTTCTTGCGCATCGCTGGCAGGAACACGGCCGGCCACTGCAAGCCCTTCGCCTGGTGGACGGTCGCGATCGTCACAGCGTCCGGAGTGGCGTAGCCAACATCGGCGTCCGCGTCGGCGTAGTAGTCGCTAGCCCGGTGCTCAAGCCACTTGGCGAACCCCTCGTATTTCGATTCTGGCTCCGTGGTGAAGTAGATCTGCTCGTAGTCCGAGATCACTTGGCTGAACTTGCCGAGCTGGTAGAAGACGAGCTCCCCCCGGGCCGCACCGCCGGCGAGCGCGTCTTCGCGCATGTCGAGCGCCTCAAGAAAGTTCAGGTAGAGCCGCTGGATGTTGAAGACCGAGTGCCGCCCATGCGCGGCGAAATCACGACCATTCTCTAGAACCCTCAGCGCCTTGCCCCAGTCGGCGTCTGACGGGATAAGCGCGGCAGCGTCCCAGAGCGCCTTCAGCGGCACGGCGTCGATCTCGCGGACCATGAAGCGGAAGATGCCGACCACCGCCTGGATCTCCGGGCTGTCGAAGAGCTTGTTCAGACCCTTGACGATGAACGGAATCCCGCGGCGCCGCAGTTCGGCGACGACGGGCTCAGAGTCCCGCGCGACCGACCGAAACAGCAGGGCGCAGTCCGACCATGAAAGGCCGCGCGGCTGGGAGGCCGGATCGTCCCGGAACGGCACGCCGCGCAAGTGCTCGATGCGGTCGACGATCCACGCCGCCTCCGCCTGCGGGTCGGCGAACGTCAGGGCGAGGATGTCGCCCCGCTCCCACGCCTGGTGACCGCCCGCAACCATCGCCTTTGGCAGCCGTTCACCAGCCGGAATGCGCTCGGCGACCGAGCGGCCGAGTGCGACGACGCCCCGACTCGACCGAAAGTTCTCGGCCAGGACGACCTGCCGCACGCCCGTGTACCGGCTGGAAAACTTGACGATGTTGGCCACTTGGCTGCCTCGCCACTGGTAAATTGTCTGGTCGTCGTCGCCGACGACACATAGGTTCGCTCCAAACCGAACCAGACCGCGCACCAGCCGCTCCTGCAGCGGATTGACGTCCTGATATTCATCGACGACGACGTAGCGGATGTCGTTCCGGATGTGGTCGTGGACGCGCAAGAAGTCGTTGTCCTCGAGGGGGTCGCCCTCGAGGTAGTCGACGGCGCTGCGGATGATCTGCGTGTAGTCGAACAGCGCCTTCTCTTCGAGAAGGGTCATGTACTTCTCGAATGACTCGATGACACCTGCCGGCACGGCCGCGACGTCGATCTTGTCCTCGCGCAGTACGGTCAGCACCTGTAGGTAGAGCTTCGAGTTGATGAAGGCGCGCAGGAAGCCGGGCTTCGCCGTCGTCGGGCAGCTCTTCAGCCCGGACTTGACGCTGTATCGATCCACGAGAAGCTGACCAGTGATTTCGGTCAGGACGGAGAACTTGAACTTCTCCGGCACGAGCCGCTGGAGCAGGTCGAGGCAGTAGCCATGCATCGTCCCGATGTACATCTCGGCCAGGCCGGTCACCTCGCCGAGTTCCGCATCCACGATCGACAGGATGCGCTCCTTCAACTCGGCCGCCGCCTTCTCGGTGAAGGTGAATGCGATGACGTTTCGTGGCTTGACGCCGGGCTGGGCCAGGATTGCCGCGATCCGCCGTGAGATGACCTGCGTCTTGCCCGAGCCGGCACAGGCGATGATCTGGAGCGGTTCGTCGAGGCACGCGATCGCCTCGGCCTGGGCGGAGGTATACGTCGTCATAGCTTCATGCTAGCACCACCCTGGCGTCGGCAACGCTGTAAAGGAGACGGCCGTGTCTCGACTAAACGACCTACTCTGCGAACTACGGGCCAAGGAACCCGCGCTCGCTCGGGATCTTGAGCGGGAGGTCGCCGCCCTCGCCGACCGGCGCGCGTTCGGGCTGAACTTCGAACGGCACGTGCCGGAAGCCGTCGAACTCCCAGGCCGCAAGGTCCGGAAGGGTGACAAGGTTCGGATCCTACCGCCCCGCGGGCAGAGTCCCAAGAAATCGGACGAGAAACTCTGGCGGGTCGCCGCCGTCGAGCGCTCTGCTGGTTCGGCGATGCTGGAATCCCTTGCCACGCCGGCTCCGGGTCCAGGAGAGCCGGTGGCTGACGAAGCTTGCCTCGAGAGCAACACCGCTCCGCTGGGCGACCTCGTCGTGGTGGCCGAGTTCCGCGACCCGCTCTACCCGGGCCTGATCTCCACGGGCAAGGTGGAGCGCGGGGGCGACAAGCCGTTCCATGCCGTCATCAACGGCGAGAACTTCCTCGCGCTGGAGACCCTGCTGTTTACCCACCGAGGCAGGGTCGACTGCATCTACATCGATCCGCCGTACAACACCGGCGCGAAGGATTGGAAGTACAACAACGACTACGTCGAGGTCGACGACCTCTATCGCCATTCGAAATGGCTTGCCTTTATGGAGCGCCGCCTCCTGCTCGCCAAGGAGCTGCTGAATCCCGACGACTCGGTCCTCATAGTCACTATTGACGAAAAGGAATACCTGCGGCTCGGCTTGTTGCTGGAGCAGACCTTCCCGGAGGCACGGATCGAGATGATTACTTCGGTGATCAGCTCGAAGGGCGTCGCGCGGTTCGGTCAGTTCTCTCGTGTGGAGGAGTACATTTTCACCTTGCGGTTCGGAGCTGAGGAGGTTGCGCTGTCCGAGAGCAACATGCTGGATGACTCGCGCTCCGCCACTGCCAAGGTCGGCAAACCGGTTGACTGGCTCGGCCTGCGGCGGCGCGAGCCTGGCGCGCGCCGTGGTGCTCGTCCCAGGCAGTTCTACCCCGTGTTTGTCGATCTGAGGACTGGGTACATCCACTCGATCGGCAGCGAGATCGCCGACGACGTCGATCGCTCGACGGTTGAAAGACCAAACGGCACCTTCGCGGTGTGGCCACTGCTCCCGAATGGAACGGAGGGGCTCTGGGGCATCACGCCGGATACTGCACGCAATTACGCAGCGGAAGGCTACCTTCGTGCCCGACACTACAAACCGGACAGTGGGTACGTCGCAATACAGTACCTACCGAGCGGAACGGTAGCCGCGATCAAATCTGGCGACATTGAGGTGACGGGCCGCGACGATGACGGCGCGGTCATCGCAATGTACAAGTCCGCGAAAGGGGTGATCCCGAAACGCGTCTGGAACATGGCTTCGCACAACGCCGAGACGGGCGGCACGGCCCTCCTCTCGAAACTCGTCCCAGGCCGGAGGTTCCCGTTTCCAAAGTCGGTATTCGCCGTTGAAGACATCTTGCGATTCTTTGTTGGCGACAAGCCCACCGCCACTGTCATCGACTTCTTCTCCGGCTCGGGAACGACAGCGCACGCCGTAATCCGGCTAAATAAACAGGATGGTGGACGGCGCCAATCAATCATGGTCACGAACAATGAGGTCGCGGCAGATGAACAGAAGGAGTTGCGTGAGAAAGGGCTTCGACCGGGAGACCCTGAGTGGGAGCGCTTGGGAATCTGCGACTACATCACAAAGCCGCGCATTGAAGCCGCAATCACGGGGAGGACTCCAGATGGCGTACCCATCGACGGCGACTACAAGTTCACTGACGAATTCGCTATGGCGAGCGGTTTCGATGAGAACGTCGAGTTCTTCACGCTCACCTATGAGGCCCCGCTGCGCGTGGCAAGCAACCGAGAATTCGCCAAGATCGCGCCGCTGCTCTGGCTGCGGGCCGGCGCTCGCGGTCGGCGCATCAGCGACATCTCGCCCGGCTGGGACGTCGCCGACGCGTACGGCGTCCTCGCCGATCTGGACCACACCGAGAGCTTCCTCAAAGCAGTCGCTGCTAACCAGGGAGTCGGAGTCGCCTACGTCGTGACCGACGAGGACCGGCTCTTCGAGTGCGTTGCGCGGGAACTGCCCGCCACCGTCGAACCCGTGCGTCTCTACGAGGCGTACCTGCGAAACTTCGAAATCGAATCCGGCCGAGGATCGCTTTGAAGTTTACGCTGAAGGACTATCAGGAGCAAGCCGTAGAAGACGTTCTCTCCAACCTCAAGCGCGCGCGGGAGAACTTCAAGAACCAGGGCAAGTGCGAGATCTCGTCCTTCTCGCTTACGGCCACCACTGGGGCAGGCAAGACGGTCATGGCGGCGGCCGCGATTGAGGCTCTGTTCTGGGGCAGCGACGCGTTCGAGTTCGACCCCGACCCGGGCGCGATCGTCCTTTGGTTCTCCGACGACCCGAGCTTGAACAGGCAGACCTTCAATCGGCTCAGGCAGGCGTCCGAAAAGTTCACCTACTCGAATCTCGTACACATCGAGCCACCGTTCGCCAAGCCTCGTCTCGATCCCGGCAAGGTTTACTTCCTTAACACCCAGAAGCTCGCACACCGTTCTCTTCTCACGCGTGGGCATGTCGAGGATGTGGCCGGCGGGCAACAGCAGATCCCTGGCTTCGCGGCCACCGCCCCCGACATGCAGGGCTGGACGATATGGGAGACGCTCGCCAACACGATCGAGGCTGACGATCTCACGCTCTATCTCGTCCTGGATGAGGCACACCGCGGCTTCAATGCCAAGAGCACATCCGAGAAGCCGACCATCGTACGGCGGCTAGTCAACGGCACGAAGGCCCGCCCGCCCATCCCGATCGTGTGGGGCATATCGGCGACAATCGCTCATTTTCAGGCGGCGATGCAGGAGGCGGAAGCGACCAGGGACCGCCGGGCCCTGCCGGCTGTCGTGGTCGACCCGGTTCGGGTACAGGAGTCCGGGCTTGTCAAGGATACCCTCGTCCTCGATATCCCCGAGACGGCTGGCGACTTCGACTCCGTTCTCGTGCGTAGCGCCGCTCGGAAGCTGAAGGATGCCACGTCTCGGTGGGCGGCGTACGCCCGCTCGCAGGGCCTGCTCGAAGCCGTGCAGCCGCTCCTGGTCTTACAGACACCGAATACTCCCGATCCGGACGACGTCGGAATCGCGCTCGACACGATCTTCGAAGAGTACCGCGAGCTTGGGGCTTCCTCGGTGCGGCACGTGCTCGGCGAGCATTCCACGCAGAAGTTCGGCGCCTGGGATGTCGACTGGATCGAGCCCCAGCGCGTGCAGGACGAGCCCCAGGTGCGCGTCCTCGTCGCAAAGGACGCGATCTCGACTGGCTGGGACTGCCCGCGCGCCGAGGTGCTCGTGTCATTCCGACCGGCGAAGGACAGCACGCACATCACGCAGCTCCTCGGGCGGATGGTCCGCAACCCCCTCGCTCGCCGGATCCCCGGTGACGAGCGACTGAACGCCGTCGACTGCATCCTGCCGTTCTTCGACCGCACTACCGCCGTGAAGGTGGTCCGGTTCCTCACCGGCGATCTGGAGTCCATGCCCGGCGGGGACAAGAAGGCGGTAATCGATGGCAGGGAACTCCTGCGCAATCCGAACGTTCCCGACGAAGTGTGGAAGCTGTGGGAGACGCTACCGACGGAGACGCTGCCGCAGCGCGGTGCCCGCCCGGTAAAGCGGATGGTCGCGCTCGCCCAGGCGCTTGCAGCCGACGCGGTTTGGCCCGGGGCGCTTCGCAAGGTCCAGGATGTGATGCACCACGTCCTGGATGCCTGCGCCGCGCTCTACTCAGAGGAGTTCGACTCAGCAATCCGAGAGGCGTGGGGCATCCACATCAAGGAGATCGAGGGGCGCTTCGGGAAGACGGGGTTGAGCTACTCCGAGTTGATCGAGCGGGCCGACGATCGCGCCATCCGCACCCTTTTCGAGGCGGCGAAGAAAGCCTTCGGCGCCGATGTCGCGCAATCCTACGTCAATCACCTTGCCGGCCCGGACGACGAAGCCGCCGACGACGACGGACTGCGCGAGGCGTACGTCCGAGTGGCGGCGCTAGCCACGATCAAGGAGGTCCGCGACAAGATCGACCGCGAGGCGCTCGAGCTGACCGATCATTACTTCGCCCAGTACCGAGTCGCTATAAAGCAGCTGCCCGACGTGCGGCAGCAAGATTACGAGGACATCCGCGCCATGACGACGGAGCCGCAAAGAGGTACGCTCCGCCCGCCGCGGACGCGAATCGAAGGGTTCTCCTTCGTCGGGGAGGACGGCCAGGTAGCAGCCTCGCCCCTGGCGCCGCTGCACCTGATGTCCGACGATAGCGGACAATTCCCGCTCGCGGCACTGGACAGCGACTGGGAGCGCCGGGTTGTGCTCGCTGAACTGGCGCGGCCAGGCGCGCGCGCCTGGTACCGCAACCCGTCGCGTGCCGCAGTCGACTCACTCGGCGTCAGCTACCGCGATGACGCCGGCAACTGGCGTTCCATGCACCCCGACTTCGTGTTCTTTCACGAGGTTGGCGGCAAGATCGTCGCCTCGATTGTGGACCCGCACGGGCACCACCTCGGAGATGCGCTGATGAAACTGAAGGCGCTGGCAAGCTTCGCCCGAAAGTACGGTGACGCATTCCACCGTGTCGAAGCATTGACCGAGGTCGACGGCAGCATGAGGGTCATCGACATGAAGAGCGGCGCCGTGCGCGAGGAGGTCCTGGCAAGCAGCCAAAGCGCCGCGGAAATCTATCGTTCTGGCATCGCAGTCGGCTACGACCGTGCAAGGTGACGCTTGGCCTCGCGGCGGCTGCTGAAGCTACGCCGCTTCTCACTCATCCGCGAGCGCCCTCACCTTCCGCAGCGTCACCCCGCTGTGCACGGATGCCGCCGCGGTGGCGATCGCGAGCGCTTGGATTTACCGCTTGCCCCGCTCGCCAAGGGCCCGGCGGAGGCTTCGCCGCGGCTCAGCGGAGCACCGCGAACCCGCCGTCGGCCAGCTTCTTTGGGCCGGCGGCGACCAAAGTGGAGACCTCGGCGACTTCGCTCGAGGTTCGACCCTCAGGTGCGTGAGCGACTCGAGGAGCGACGTGGGGGCGGATTCACATGGACGAAAATGCGGGACCTGGGCCTGATCCGATCTCGTGGACGGGTCGACTGGCCATTGCCCCGACCCGATCCCAGAAGCGCGAACGAGGAAATCGCCGCTCCCGATGTCAGGGAGCTCGGCCTCCTGGCCCATATGCGGGAGTAGAGAGCAAGAGAAGCGAGCGGGCGCTCTCGTGGGCTCCGGGTGGTCGATGGTCGATCCCCCGGTGGATCCACGGGTCCCGCGGCGAGGGCCGGAAGCGCGAGCGACTGGCCGGAACCGCGGGGTGCCTCGAAGCGAATGCTCCGCCCGGCGGCAATGGTTGCCGACGGTGGGGGCGTCCGAGCGCTTGGGAACGACTGGGCCCAATCCGGTCAGAAAGGAAAAAAAAGATGGTCAACAGCAACAACGGCAGCACCCCCGCCAGCGGTAACGGCGGGACCACCGGCGGCGGCAGCAGCGCGGCCGGGGGTGGAAGCCAGAGCGGTTCGGCGACGTCGGGAGCGATCTCGGCGACGACCCTGCCGCAGAGCGGCTTCCGGGACGAGGTCACCAACCTCGCCACGGGTCTGAAGGGGCTTTTCCCGGACGGCACCAGCGTGGTGGTGAACGGTCAGTCGATGACCAAGGACGACGTCATCAACGCCCTCGAGGCGGTGGTGACGCAGTTCGCGGGAGTCGACGCGGCCGTCCAGTCGCTCCGTGAGGAGCGGCTGGGCCTCAAGGCGGCCCTCCCCGGGGCTCACCAGTTCGTGGCGAGCCTCAAGGGAGTGCTGATCGGTCTGTTCGGCAAGGGAAGCCCTGCCCTGCAGACCCTCGGCATCGCGCGGAAGCACGCGCCCAAGCTGACGAGCGAGCAGAAGTCCGCTCGCGCGGCGAAGGCGCTGGCGACCCGCGAGCTGCGCGGGACTCGTGGCAAGCGCCAGAAGGCTGGCGTGAAGTTCACGGGTCAGGTCGAGGTCCAGACGGTGATGAAGCCGTCCGGCGCCCCGATCGCGGGCCTTACGGCCCTCGCGCCCGGTGGCGACACCGGCGCCTCGTCCAGCACGCCCTCCGCGAAGTAGCGGCGGGCGTTCACAGCCGGCACCCCAGGGCCGCGTGACCTGGGGCCGAGCGGGAGCGGCCTCTCCCGCGACGGCGACCGCGGCCGACGACGGCGGAGAGCCCCGGGGATCGAAAGGTCCCCGGGGCTTTTGTTGGTGCGCTGTGCG
>JAKAQB010000216.1 GCA_021811865.1 Actinomycetes bacterium
ATCTACCTGCTCCTCCGCGTCTCGCTGGTGCTGCTCGCCCTGCTGTCGGCCTACATGGTCTACAAGGTCGGCGACCTGGGCGCCCGGGCGGTCTGGGAAGGGCGCCTGCACCCCGCTGCCTGACCCGGCAGCCTGACCAGGCGGCCTGACCCGCCGGGAGGGCACCCGCGTCTACTACCGGGCGGCCGGCGAGGTCTGCCGGTTCGTCACCGCGCTCAGCGACCTTGGCCGGGCACGCCTTGCCGAGGTCGACCAGATCCTGCGCGCCATCGGCGCGGGCAGCAACAGTGCGGAGCGGGTGACGCGCGGAGAGCTGCTCGCGCGCGCGCTCCTGTGAGGTCGTCGTGCTCGACGTCCGCCCGTCTGAGGAGTACGTGGCCGGCCACATCGCCGGAGCGATCTCGCTGCCGTTGGAGCAGCTCGAGGCTCGCCTCGGCGAACTCGACCCGGGCGTCGAGGTCGTCGCCTACTGCCGCGGGCCGCTGTGCCTGCTCGCCCCCGAGGCGGTCGCGACGCTCCGTGCCCAAAGGCTGCGGGCGCGCTGCCTGGAGGACGGGTTCCCCGAGTGGCGCCAGGCCGGCCTCCCGGTAGCCGCAGGCACCAGCCCGCTCGGAGACACGCGGGTAAGCGAGCAGCACTTTGTGCCCGAAACCCAGAACAGAGAGTGAGGATCCCCATGAACGTCCTCGTTGTCCTGAATGACCCGCCCTATGGCACCGAGCGCTCCTACAACGGGCTGCGCATCGCCGGCTCCCTGGCGCGGCGCGAGGAGGTGAAGGTGCGCGTCTTCCTCTTCGGCGACGCGGTCGGCTGCGCGCTTGCCAACCAGAAGCTGCCGGACGGCTACTGCCACCTCGACCGCATGCTCGCGGCCGTGGTCCGCCACGGCGGCGAGGTCGGTTGCTGCGGCACCTGCATGGACGCACGCGGCTTCACCGACGATCTGCTCGTCCCCGGCGCCCGCCGCTCCACTCTGGAGGAGGCCACCGACTGGACGATCTGGGCCGACAAGGTGGTGAGCTTCTGATGGGCCGCGTCCGCATCGTCATCCTCGGCGGCTCCTTCGGCGGGCTGAGCGCCGCCTACGAGCTGCGCCGGCACCTCCCTCCCAAGCGGGCAGCGATCACCCTGCTCGCCAAGGACGAGCGCTTCCGCTTGGCCCCGTCTTTTCCCTGGGTGGCGATCGGACGGCGCAGCCTCGAACAGATCTCCTTCGGCCTCGCTGGGCCCCTGGCCCGGAAACAGGTCGCCTTTGCGGCGGAGACCGTCACCGGGATCGACACCGGCGCGAAGGTCGTCACGACCGCAAGCGCCGAGCACCGCTACGACTTCCTGGTCATCGCCACCGGGCACCGCAGCGCCAATGAGGCCGTCGACGGCCTGGGCCCCTTCGACGGCCCGGTCTACGAGCTCGCCTTCGAGCTCGACCACCTGCTCCGGCGACGCAAGCTCCGCCACCAGGTTCCGATCACGCTCCTCACCCCCGAGCCGTTCCTCGGCCACATTGGCATGGGTGGCGCCGGCACGATCAGCCAGCTCCTCGAAGCAGCCCTCGAAGAGCGCGACATCACCTACCGCACCTCGGTCGCGATCACGAAGGTCACCACCGAGGCGGTCGAGGCCGAGGGGCTGCGCCCCACGCCGTCCCGCTGCTCGATCATCATCCCGCCCCTCGCCGGCGTTGATCCCGTCGCCGCAAGCCCGGGGCTCTCCAACCCGAAGGGCTTCATCCCCGTCGACGACCACTACCGCCACCACACCGCGGAAGGCGTGTTTGCCGTCGGGGCCGTCGTCGCCCTCCCCCCGGCCGGCGATACCCCCGTGCCGGTCAACTTCCACAAGACCGGTCACATGACCGAGCAGATGGCCGACATCGCCGCCAGAGACCTCGCGGCGCGCATCGCCGGGCGGGAAGGGGAGACCGCCGAGCTCTCCGCAAGGTGCGTGCTCGACATGGGCAACCGGGGCGCGTACATGGCCGTCGACCCCGTGCGTCCGCCGCGCAACCGCATCCCGACGGTATCCGAAGGACGCCAGTGGCTCTACGCCAAGCGGGCGTTTGAGCGCGCCTACCTCGCCACCGCCCGCCGGGGACGCCGCATGCCCACCACGCTCGGATGGTGAGCACACCGAAGCGCGCCGCTGCCAGCCTGCCCAGCGCGGCTGACACCGCAGCGCTCAGCCGGCACTCTCAGGACCGGCCTGCTCGAGCTCTCTGAACTTGGCGGCCATGGTCGGGTTGCCGCGCGTCAGCTTCTTGATCGTGACATCCTGGGCCTTGTCGTTGGCCAACCGCAGCTGGCGGTCTGAGCCGACGAGCGCGTCGCGCGTCTTCTGCAGGTGGTCGATCGACTTGTCAATCTCGTCTATCGCCCTCTGAAAGTGTCGCGAGGCCAGGTCGTAGTTCCTGCTGAAGGCGGTCTTGAACGACTCGAGCTCGCGCTCGAAATTCGTGATGTCGGCATTCTGCGCCCTGGCGAGCGCCAGCTCGGACTTGTACTGGAGCGCGCCCAGGGCGGCGTTGCGCAGCAC
>JAKAQB010000021.1 GCA_021811865.1 Actinomycetes bacterium
CCCGCCGCGCCCTCCCCCTCCTCCCCGCCCCCCCCCACTCGCGCCCCCCCGCGCCCCCCGCCGCCGCCCGCCGCCCCCCCACGCCCCTCACTTGCCCCACGCCGGCCCCTCACCCCGCCCTACCACCTCCGCCACCACCTCCTCCGGGCTGCGCCACCCCCACGCCATCGCCTCCGTGTCGTACAGCGCCACCATGTCCCCGCCGGCCCCGAGCACCACGGCCCCGCCCCGCCCGCCCCAGCGCCCCACGGCCTCGAGGGCCGACACCGCCGCTTCCTGCAGCCGCTCGAGCCCCTCCCGCCCCAGCCCCTCCCGCCGATCCAGCCCCTCCCGCCGCCCCAGCCCCTCCCGCCGCCCCAGCCCCACCCGCCCCACGCCGGCCCCGACCGCCCAGTCGACCCGGTGGGCGAAGCCGGCTCGCACGAAGGCCTCCCCCTCCCCGGTCGCCGACACCGCCACCCGCCCCTGGTCCGCCCAGGTGCCCGCCCCGATGATGGGCGTGTCCCCGACGCGCCCGGGGCGTTGGCCGGCTCGCCCGCCGGTGGAGGTGGCGGCCGCCAGGGCCCCGCCACGGTCGAGGGCGACGGCGCCGACGGTGCCCATCTGCGACACGCCCACGCCCCCGCCACCCACGCCACCCACGCCGCTCCCGCCACCGCCCCCGCCATCGCCCCCGCCGCCACCACCCATCCCCGCCGCCGGCTCCCGCCGGACAAGTCCGCACCCCGACGCGAGCTCGTCGCCCCCCGCGCCGGCGAGCAGCAGTGCTTCGCCGGCCACGGCGATCTCCCGGGCGAGGTGGACGGGGTTGGCGGGCCACGTGACGGCGCACGCCGCACCGGAGACCTCCCGCCCGTCGGGGAGGATGCCCATCACGGCGGCGTCGGTCTCGACGGTTCCGGCGGTGGTGGGCACGGCGCCCCGCCCGGCGTTGAAGACTCCGCTGTCCTCCATGGAGGCCACGGCGGCGATGGCGGCGTCGAACGCCGGCCCGCCCGCCTCGAGCACGGCCCAGCCGGCGTCGAGAGCGGCCCGCAGCCCGGCTTCGGCGTCGGTGCCGGGCCCGTGGTGGCGTCCTGCGCCGCCGTGGATTGCGAGCACCGGAGCCGAAAGTCGCCGCGCTGCGACGCGCACGCCGGCTCCAGCGGGGGAGCGGGGGAGGGTCACGGCCGCAGGTTAGGTGGCCCTCCCGCTCGTCAATGCCGCTGCGCTGTCAGTGGGCGGGGGCCAGCACCGCCTTCGCGAGCACCGTCCCCCAACGGTTTGTGAGCACCGCCTCGTGCGGCCGGCCGCCGGCGGGGACGGCGGTGGTCCAGCTTCCCCAGCCCCCGTTGAGGGTGAAGGTGCCGACGGGCAGCACCCGGCCGCCGGCGTCGACGACGACGCAGCGGATGGCGCCGTCGGCCGCCCCGTACTGGACGTGGACGGTGATGATGTGCGGCCGTGCCGTCTCGACGAGGACCACGTCGCCGATGGTGTGGCCGCCGGAGATGAGCTGGCCGGTGAGCACGGCCCGCTGCGGTGGCGCCGTCCCGCCGGTCGTCGCCCATGCGACGGCTCCGGCGGCCACCGCGGCGGCCACGCCGGCGGCCGCCGCCCACCGCCACGCGTGTCGCCGGGTCCGTGCCGGCACGGGCTGCCGCCCGCCGAGCGCGGCGACGGCCCTCTCGCCAAACCCGGGGGGAGGCTCGACGGGCGGGGCGAGGGCTGCGAGGCCGTCGGCGGTGTCGCTCAGCCGGCGCAGCTCCTCGCGGCAGGGGGCGCAGCTCTCGGCGTGTGCGAGCGCTGCGGTCCACTCGCCGGCGTCGGCGATGCCGAGGGCGACGTCGGGCAGCAGTTCGCGGGTGTCGCCGCAGGAGGTGTCAGCCATGGTCGGCTCCGGCGTCGACGAGCGCGGCGCGCAGGCGGTGCAGCGCGGTGCGGATCCGGGTCTTGGCCGTCCCGAGGGGGATGCCCTCGTTTTGGGCCACCTCCGACGCGGTCAGCCCGCCGATGCCGGCGAGCACCACGGCTCGGGCCTGCTCGGGCGGCAGCTCGCGGAGGGCGGCGATCAGCTCGCTCGCTGTCTCACCGGCCACGGCGCGCGCCTCGGGGCTGTCGCCGGCGACGACGCGGGCGACGAGGTCGGCGGCGTCGAGGAGGACGGGGCGGCGGATGCGGTTGGCGTCGATCGCCAGGTTGCGGGCGATCGCGGCGAGCCAGGCGGCGACGGTCCCCCGGCGCGGGTCGTAGGTGCGGCCGTGCTGCCACGCCCGCTCCAACGCCTGCTGGGCGATGTCCTCCGCCACGCCGGGGTCAGCGGTGACTGCCATGGCCACGCCGTAGACCTTCGCCTGGAACCGCTGCACGAACGCCGCCGTCAGCTTCCCGTCGCCGGCGCACAGCCCGGCGAGCAGCGTCTCGTCGGGGAGGTCGGCGACGGGGGGGGCGATGCGGCGCACGGGGCAGTCTGGGGTGGCTGGGTTCACCAGCCTCCGCCGCCCCCGCTGGAGGTAGAGCCCGGGCTGCTCGGCGCGGCGGCCGGCTTGACGGAGCTGCCGGAGGCGGCGACCCCGTACCACCACCCGCCAAAGGCGTGGACGCCCTCGCCGGCTGTCTGGCCAGCCTTGTGGTCGGCGGCGAAGTAGTACAGCGGCCAGTGGTTGTAGGTGACCTGCGTCTTGCCGTCGGAGTCCTTGGTGGTGCCGAGCAGCGACGCCTTCACCCCGGCGCCGGCCACGGGCTTGCCGCTGATGGTCAGCGGCGGCCAGACGGCTGCGCACGAGCCGCTGCAGTGCGAGCCGTGCTGGGCGTCCTTGGTGAACATGTAGAGCGTCTTGCCCGAGGCCGATACGAGCACGGTCCCGAGCTTGCCGGCCTTCGCCGTCTTCACCGTCACCGCCTTCGACGACGAGGTCGTGGCCGCGCCGGCGGTGCTGGTGCTGGACCCGCTGCCGCACCCGGCGGCGACGACTCCCATGGCGGCGACACCCACCACCGCCGCCCACATCCTCGGTCCCGAAAGTTGCATGCCGTCCTCCCTCGCTGGCGACCGTCCCCCCATCTACGGCCGGGAGCCTCCGGCGGATTGCGCTGCCCCCGACGCTAGGCTTGTCTCCGTCCCCGGGGGACGCCGCTGTGGCTGATGTGGCTGGTGTTAGTGTCGTGGCCGCTGTGGCTACGCAAACCCGTCGTCGCGCTCCGAGCTCCCGACAGACGGCCGGCCGGGCCGGCCGTCGCCGGCGATCTCGCTCCTCCCGGGCCGCGCCCCAGCCGGTCCTCGAGTCGCGCGTCGTAGAGCTGATCGCCAGGGTTCCGGTGGAAGCGTGGGGCGGGTTGCTGGTCGTCGCCGGAGTGCTGGCGGGTCTGGGCATCTACAGCGACCTGGCGGGGCCGGTCGGGGGGGCCCTGCGATCGGCTGGAGCGGATGCCCTCGGCCTTGCCCGGGTGCTCCTGCCGCCGGCAATCGTTGCCGTGGGGGTGGGGGTGCTCCGCAGCCGGCGGGGCGATCCCGAGACGGCGAAGCGCCGCCACCTCGCTGTCGTCCGCGTCGTGATCGGTTCGGTTCTCTTCCTCCTCGCCCTGTGCGGCATCTTCGACGTGGCCCGCACACCCCGTCACCTCGGCGTGCGTCCGCTTCTGGCCACGGTGCGTCCCGCCGGTGGGCTGGTGGGCCTCGCCGGCGGAGCGCCGCTGCGGGCCGCCCTGTCCGGCCCCGGAGCCGCCGTCGTGCTCCTCGCCGTCGGCGGGCTGTCCGTGCTCCTCGTCACGGGCACGCCGCTGCGGCGCGTTGGCGGCTGGCTCGCAGCGGCGTCCCGCTCGCTCGGGCGCCAGGCGCACCGGCGCGCCACACAGGACGCAGATCCGCACGAGGCGGCGCCGGGACCTCGAGGGCGCCGGCGGCGCCCTGTCATGGCGCCCGACGATGCCGCCGGCGGCGGGCGCGGCGGTCCGATCGGGGAAGGGGCGGAGGTCCCCAGGCGGCCACGCCCCAAGGTCACCCTCCCGCCCGGGCCCGAGGACGTGCAGCCCGAGCAGCTGCGCATCGGGCTCGGTCCCGCCGCCGAGCCGGGCACCTGGAAGTTGCCGCCGGTGACGCTGCTCGAGCGGGCCAGGGCCCTGGAGGTCGACCGGCGCATGGTCGAGACCCAGGGGCAGGTGCTGGAGGATGCCCTCGCCGCCCACGGGGTCGAGACGCGCCTGGTCGGCATGACCGTCGGGCCGACCGTCACGCGCTTCGAGCTCGAGCTCGGCCCGGGCGTCAAGGTCGCCAAGGTGACCAACCTGCAGAAGGACATTGCCTACGCCATGGCGGCGGCCGACGTCCGCATCCTCGCCCCGATCCCCGGGCGCTCGGCCATCGGTGTCGAGGTGCCCAACCAGCAGCGCCAGCACGTCGCGCTGGGGGACATCCTCGCCTCCGTCGAGGCCCACGAGGCCACCCACCCCTTGGAGGTGGGGGTCGGCCGTGACATCGCCGGCCGGCCGGTCCTGGTGAACCTGGCGACGATGCCGCACCTCCTCATCGCCGGGGCGACCGGCGCCGGCAAGTCGTCGTGCATCAACTCCCTCCTCACCTCGGTCCTGGTGCGCTCGACGCCCGACCAGGTGCGCCTGATCCTCGTCGACCCCAAGCGCGTGGAGCTCGGGCAGTACAACGGCCTGCCCCACCTGCTGACCGGCGTCGTCACCAACCCCAAGAAGGCCGCCAACGCGCTGGCGTGGGCCGTCCACGAGATGGAGCGCCGCTACGACCTCCTCGCCGAGGTGGGCGTGCGCGACATCACCGGCTACAACGCCGCCTACGACCGGGGCGACCTGTCGGGGCCGGCGGAGCTGGGGGCGGAGCCGAGGAGCTACGAGCGGCTCCCGTTCGTCCTCGTGGTGATCGACGAGCTCAACGACCTGATGATGGTCGCTGCCCGCGACGTGGAGGAGTCCGTCGTCCGGATTGCCCAAATGGCGCGCGCCGTCGGCATCCACCTGGTCATAGCGACGCAGCGGCCCTCCGTGGACGTGATCACCGGGGTCATCAAGGCCAACATCCCGTCCCGGCTCGCGTTTGCTGTGTCCTCCCTGGCCGACAGCCGGGTCATCCTCGACCAGCCGGGTGCCGAGCGCCTCATCGGCAAGGGCGACATGTTGCTGCTCGGGGCGTCGTCCAGCGTCGCCCGCCGGATCCAGGGCGCATGGGTCGCCGAGGGCGACATCCGCAAGGTCGTCGCCCATTGGCGTCGCCAGTCCCAACCCCGGTACGTGGATGGTGTCGAGGGCGGCGACGAGCCGGGTTGGCGGACGGGGCCCTCCGCCGGCGACGGGGATGACGACGACCTCGTCGGCCAGGCCAAGGAGCTGGTCGTGCGCTCGCAGCTCGGCTCGACGTCGATGCTGCAGCGCAAGCTGCGTGTCGGCTTCGCCCGAGCCGGTCGCCTCATGGACCTGCTCGAGCAGCGGGGGGTGGTCGGGCCATCCGAGGGCTCCAAGGCTCGGGCGGTCCTGATGACGGTCGAGGAGCTTGAAGCCGGCGCCGACGGTCGCTCTGATGCTGTACTCGAGGGTTAGACATTTCCGTCCAGCTTTGCAGAGAAGAAGTCCTTTATGAGCGGTTCATCCCGGAGGCCGATCTCGTCGTGGAGCATTTCCCCGCCGATCCGTCATCCCGGCGGCGCCCTCCGGTAGCATCACCCGCTCGGAAGGCCGGTAGCGAAGGAGAACTTGCGCGACCGCGAGGGACCTGGATCGTCAGTACAGGTGGTAGGGACCGAAAGCTTGGTTCCCAGTCAGGAGACCGCGTGTTCCAACGCAGGGTGCGGGAAGCCAAGTGAGCGTTCACCTCGACGCCGGAAGGCCGGGCGAGGGCACCGTGGTACTCCCTCCCCTGGAGGCGGACCCGCTCTTCGTCGATGCCGTCGACGACGCCATCGCCATCGGCGTCGACTCCGACCTCGAGGCGAGGCCGCTGCGCGGGGACGGGCACGACTTCGCGAGCCTCTACATCCGTCACCGATCCTCTCTGGAGCTTCACGTCCGCCGCTTCCTCCGCGACGGCCGCGACGTCGACGAGGTCCTCCAGGAGGGCTTCCTCCGCCTGTTCCTCGCTCTCCCCGAGATCGAGGACGAGCTCCAGGCGCTCCGGTTCTGCCGGCGGGCCCTGACCAACCTCTGCATCGACCGCTACCGCGCCAGCCAGCGACGCCCGGCCGTCGTCGACCTCGAAGAGGACATGGCCGGTGAGCACGAGGACGTCGACCCTGTCGTCGCCGCCGAGGACGCCGCCTTCGTCCGGGAGGCGCTCGCCCTGCTCAGCCCGCTCCATCGGGCCGCGTTGGTGAAGTGGGAGATCGAGGAGAAGCCGGCGTCGGTGGTCGCCGAGGAGCTCGACATCCCGCCGGAGCAGGTCAAGTATGTGGTGTACCGGGCCCGCCGGGCCTTCCGCCGGGTGCTCACGGGGCTGGAGGGCTTCGGGCGCACGGCGATCAAGGCGCGTGGAGGAGCCGTCGCCCTGCTGCTCGTGGCGGTGGTCGTGGTCGGCCCGGTGGCCATGAGGCTCCAGGTCATGGCCCGCCCGACCGTTTCCCGCTCCCCCAGGCTCCGTGCCCCCTCGGAGGTCCGGCGCTCACCGGCGGCGGGTGCGGTGCCGGCGGGTGCGGCGCCGGCGGGTGCGGTGCCGAAGGGTGCCTCCCGCCCCTTCACCGTGCCGCCGGCTGCGCTTCCCCGCTCCCAGCACCGCCACTCGATCGCCCCCACCTGGTCGCGCCGGCCGCCGGCCGCTCCCGTCGCCACCGCCGCTGCGCCCGTGGAGCCGGTTGCGCCCGCTTCCGAGGGATCCTCCACGGTGCGCTCCCCCCGGCCACCCGCCCACCACCGCCGCCCGCGCCTCCCGGCCAGGCACGGCCCGGGGCCCGGCGGCGCCGGCCCCAACGCCGGCACGCCGGCGGGCAGGGCCGCCGGCTGCGATCCCTGCGCCAGCCTGGCGACGACCGTGGAGGTCACCGGCACGCCGACGCTGAGCGTGGCACCCCCGACGACCTCCGCCGACGGGACCGCGGTTGCGGGCTCTCTCTTCCAGGCGCAGACCGCAGCGGGAACCCTCGTCCTCGACCAGCAGATGGTCGACAGCCCGACCGCCGCGTCCTCGCTGACGGTCACCCCGACCCTCGTGGTCAACGGGGTGATCGTCGACTACCAGGTCCAGGGATCGGCGACCACGATCACCCCGCAGGCCGGCGGCTCGCTCGACGTCGCCCTCTTCAGCCGGTCGGCGGTGCCGACGACCGGCCAGGGCACGGCGCCAGTGCTCCAGTCGCTGGCCGTCGAGCTCACCTACGGCGGGCCGACGCTCTCGTCGCTCCAGTCCGAGCAGGTCGTAGTCGCCATCCTTCCGTCCGCGCCCGCACCCGGCGCGCCGGCGACCACCGGCGCCGGCTCGGCCGGCGGCGCCCCTGGCGTCCTCGCGGGCGAGGCCGTCGTCGCCACCGTCGTGCCCCAGGCGGCACCGGTGGCCGGCGCCGCCCCGCCCAGCCCGCCGGCCACCCCATCGGGGCCTGCGCCGGCGTCCGTCCCTGCGAGCACGACGGAGGAGGTGGCGGCGACCGGCAAGTCGTCGTAGGAGGGGCTGGGTTGTGACCTTCGTCCCGGAAACCTCGGGGCTGGGCGGGAGATCGCATCCCGGTCCGGGCCCTCGATCAGGCAGAGAAGTCAACGGTCCACGGACCACGCGAAAGGAAGCTCACTGAATGAGTGAATCGAAGAGACCACTGCGGCGAATCGGGATCCCTCTCCTCGCTGCCACGACCGCCCTCTTCCTCCCGGTCATCGGGCTGGTGTCGACGGCGTCGGCGGCCAACCCGCCGGTGGCGTACCTCACCTACACGTCGGGTAGCAGCGGCGCCAGCACCAACGTCACCAACGCCGGCTCGTACAACAACACCAACGGCTTCGTCACCCCGCCGGCCGTCCTGGCCGACGTGGACAACGGCTCGGGCGCCAACGGTCAGGCCGGCTTCACGTACGCCACGGTCAACATCGCCAACGGCGTGACCACCCCCGTGACGTTCAACCTCAGCTCGAGCAGCGGCAACGTGCTGTTCACCCAGGGCAACCTCAACGGCGCCCCCGGCCCGTACGGCTCCGGATCGCTCGCCAAGACGGCGACCTGCACGATCACCACCGGCACGGTCTGCAACTTCGAGTTCGTCGATCCGGTCTCCGAGGCCCCGACGATCACCGCAACCCAGGTCAACGGGTCGCTGGTCGCCACCGGCTCGGCCAGCTACGCCAGCCTGCTCTGGCAGGTCGGCTGCCCCGCCAACGCAGACGGACAGAACGACGACGTCTCGAACGCGACGCTGTCCAGCGTTTCGGACACCGGCTGCGTCACCCAGGGCGTCACCTCGGCGCTCCAGACGCTGACGGTCACCTACCTGCAGGGCGGCAAGCCGACGCCCAACGTCACCATCGCCGTGCCGAACCCCCCCGCAGCCCTGGTGGGCACGTCGTCGGAGTTCAACCTGACGGGCCAGTCGACGGTCCCCGGTTTCGTGACATCGCAGACCAACGCGTCGGGCCAGGCCACGTTCTCCTTCGACGGGACCACGGCGGGCACGGAGGCGCAGGTCGAGGCCATACCGTTCGCTGGCTACGGCCAGTACCCGGCGACCACGGATGCCTACCTCATCGACAACATCGTGGCGTCGACCGCGGGCTCCCGCTTCGACAACATGACCGAGCAGCTGCTGGCCCCGTCCGCTCCGGCGGCCGCCGCCCAGCCCGGTGACGTCTTCGCCATCACCGGCAGCGTCTGGGCTGACTGCACCGCCCCGAGCGCCGACAACAACTGCCTGACGCCCACGGGCAGCTGGCCGACGACGGCCGGCACGTACCCGCTCGACTACGGCACCCAGACCCAGAGCGCCACGCTCAACCCCACGTTCCTCGCCAACACGCCGGTGACCATCACCGCGCCGGGCGGCTTCGTGTTCACGAAATGCACCTCTGCCGTCTACAACGACTGCTCCCTCGCCGGCAACGGTGGGACGGGCACGGCCGTCTCCGGCAGCCAGGTCGGGTGGCTCACCACGAGCGGCTCGACCATGAAGACGACGACCAACAACGTCGGGCAGGTGACCTTCTACCTCACGGTCCAGAAGGACGCCAACCTGGCGAAGTACGGCATCGACTTCGGCTCCGTCACCGTCACGGTCGGGTCGGCAACCGCCGCCCTGAGCGAGACGGTCCCCGGCGCCTCGGCGTCGGCCACGACCTGCCCGACGATCGGCGTGACCGACTTCCAGTCGGCGCCGTTCACCCCGGCGGCCCTCGCCAGCGGTGCCGATGCCGGCGTCTTCTCGCCGATCTACGCCCCGGGCCATGGGCCCGTCGCCGGCTGCGCCTCCGCCCAGCTGGTCCAGACCTACTCGGCGCCGTACAACTACTCGTCGCCCCTGGTGTCGGCCATCCCGGCCAAGTCGTTCAGCACCACTGGCTCGACCAACGTGCCCGACGTCAACACCGAGCAGTTCCACGTGACGCTCCAGGACCAGTTCGGCAACCCGCTCGGCAACCAGACTGCCACCGGTGTCAACATCACCAGCACCGACAACGGTGGCGGGCTGTACTACTGCGCTAACTCGACGAGCCTCACGACCTGCAACGGTTCTTCCGGCCCCGTCCCGGATACGACGCCGACTAACACCAACGTGGAGGTGCAGCAGAGCACGGTGCTGGTCGACAACGGCTTCACCCAGCCGTTCGTCCTCCGGGCGCCGACCTACAACTACTACACCGCCACCGCCACCAACCCCGACCAGGGCGCCGTCCTCGACGGGGCCCAGGTGGTCAACGTCAGCGGCAGCCTGCCGACCGACGTCTGGCAACCCCAGACGCCCAACTCGACGGTCCTCGTGCCCAACACGACGGGCACGGCGGCCATCACGGCGAGCAACTTCACCATCAACTGGTACAACCAGCTGGCGCAGCCCATCGTCACCTTCAAGGTCACGCCCAAGGCGACGGTCGGCATCGGCCAGGTCATCACCCTGTCGGCCAAGGTCGTCGACCAGTTCAAGAACCCGATCGCGGGAGACCGCGTCGAGTTCTTCTTCGGTGGGTCCGGCTACAACGCCCTCATCTGCCAGGAAGGTTTCTTCGCTCCGACCACCAACGCCAACGGCACCGCCGGTGACAGCATCACCTGCTCGGGCAACTCGACGATCAACGCCACGATCATCGTCACCGATGCCAGCGGCAACGAGATCGCCCGCGGCTCGTACGTGCTCCGCTTCAGCGGGGGCCCGACGGTCACCAAGGTGTACGTGACGCCTCCTGGCCACCAGGCCCCGGGGACCATCACCATCCGGGTGACCACCAACCAGCCGGGTGGGGTCGTGCACCTCTTCGACGAGTACGCCGGAGCACGCACCTTCGTGCAGAAGGCCATCTCGACGGCGGTGCCCAACTCGGCCCGCAACGCCGGTGTGGTCATCTTCCACATCAGCGGCGTCCGCGCCACCAACCACTTCTACGCCGTCGTCAACGGCGCGAAGTCCAACGTGGTCACGGTCTTCGTCAAGTAGTCCAAAGACCGGCTCAGCGCCGGCCTGAAATCTGAACAGCTCCAGGTGGGCGGCCCCCAGGGGCCGCCCACCGGCGCGTCCACGCCACGGCAGGAGCCGCATAACCCACTGTACGGTCTGAAAGGCCGCGATCCCTTACGTACCAGCAGAATGCTGCTATGGTGTCCCCCGGTCCCGAGCCGGCAGCAGGCGCCGTCGCGCCAGAGGACGACGAGAGGAACATCTCGAGCATGAGCAACATCAAGCGGACCCTGAAGCAGGTTGGCATCGCAGTCGTCGCCACGGCGATGACGGCCCTCGGGGCGCCGGCCCTGGGCGGCTTCACGGCCGCCGGCGCCCAGGCGCTGCACCCCGAGGTGATCGGGACGGCCGCGAGCCCAACCGGCTCGCCCGGCGCGCCCACCAACCTCACGGCCGCCTCCGGCCCCGGCGCTGTCACCCTCCGCTGGAAGGCGCCGGGCAGCGCCGGCGACTCGGCGATCCTCGGCTACAACGTCTACGTGGGGACCTCGCCCGGCGGGGAGGGGCCCACCCCGGAGAACGGCGGGGCGCTCGTCACCGCCACCAGCTACACCGTCACCGCCGCCGACTCCTCCGGCCATGCCCTCGCCAACGGCACCAAGTACTACTTCGAGGTCACGGCGGTCAACTCGAGCGGCCAGTCCGTGGTCTCCGACGAGGCCAGCGCGACACCCCAGATCGGGGCGCCGGGCGCCCCGACGGCTGTGAGCGCCACGTCCTCCTATCAGGCCGCCACCGTCGAGTGGACCGTGCCGTCCAACGGGGGCTCGCCGATCACCAGCTTCACGGTCACCCCGTACGTCGGCGGCAGCTCCCTCAGCTCGACGACGGTCAACGCCGGCGCCGCCGGCTCGTCGCTCGACGCCACCCCCGGGTCATCCGACAGCCTGGTCGTCAACGGGCTCTCCAACGGCACCGCCTACAGCTTCAAGCTGCAGGCGACCAACGGCCAGGGTACCGGGCCGATGTCGTCGGCGTCCAACCCGGTCAGCCCCGGCCTGTCGGCGCCGACCGCCCCGACGGGCGTGACCGCCAACGCCACCAACGCCTCGACGATCACGCTCGGCTGGACGCCGCCCGCCAGCAACGGCGGGTCGGCCATCGAGGGCTACGACGTCTACGAGGGCACGGCGCCGGGCGGGGAGAGCTCGACTCCGGTCAACGGGTCGTCGCTGATCACCACCACGTCGTTGGCCGTGACGCCGCTGCCGGCCGGCAGGACCTACTACTTCACCGTGAAGGCCGTCAACGCCCAGGGGCCCTCGCCGGCGTCGTCGGAGGTGTCCGGGGAGATCACCCAGTCGGTGGTGCCTGGCACGCCGACCAGTGTGGCGGCGGTGGCCGGCTACCAGCAGGCGACGGTCGGCTGGACGGTGCCGTCCGACGCCGGGAGCCCCATCACCAGCTTCACGATCACCACCTACGACGCTACGGCCGGGACGAGCACGTCCCAGCAGGTCGCGGCGGGCCCTGCTGGTTCGGCCCTCGCCCCGACGCCGGGCGCGTCCGACAGCTACGCCGTGACCGGCCTGACCAACGGGCACTCCTACACCTTCACGGTGACGGCGACCAACAGCGGCGGCTCCGGCGGCTCCGGTCCCGCCTCCTCCCCCTCCAACGCCGTGAGCCCGGGCGTCGTCGCCCCGTCGGCCCCCACCAGCCTGCAGCTGACCGCCCCCTCCGGGAACAACACGGAGCTGGTGCTCGACTGGTCGGCGCCGCAGTCCACCGGTGACGGAGGTGCCGCCTCCACGGTCAAGTACAACGTGTACGAAGGCACCGCGCTGCTCGCCACGACGGCGGCGGGCGTCACCACCTACACCGCATCCGGCCTCACCCAGGGCCAGTCCTACACCTTCAGCGTCCAGGCGGTGAGCTCGTCGGGCTCGACCGGTCCCGGCTCCGCCGCTGCGACCGGCACGGCCGGCAATCCCGTCCCCGGGGCGCCGGCCGGGCTCACCGCCAGCCCCGGCGACGGCCAGGTGACCCTCGAGTGGAGCCCGCCGAGCTTCGCCGGCACGGGCGGCGTCACCTACACCGTGCTGGTGGGCGGCACCCCCGTCCGCAACGGCAGCGGCCTACCGGGCACGGCGTTCGTCGTGGCCGGCCTCATCGACGGAGTGCCGTACACGTTTGGCGTCGAGGCGGTCGACTCGGCCGGGCAGACCTCGGCGAGCAACCCGTCGGTCACCGCGACGCCGGCCGGCGCCCCGGCCACACCGGCGGCCCCCACCGTCACCGTGGCCGGCCCCACCTCGGTCGACGTGTCGTGGGCGGCCCCGGCCGGCAACGGGTCGCCGGTCACCGGCTACACCGTCACCGCCACCGACATCACGACGGCCGCCGGCGGCGGGCAGACCTGCACCACGACGGGAGCCACCTCCTGCACGGTGACGGGGCTCACCACCGGCGACCACTACAGCTTCGCCGTGGCGGCGACCAACGCCGTGGGCACCTCGCCGGCCTCGCCGGCGAGCAGCCCGGCGTCGGTGCCCGGTCCCGTCGCCCCCCAGGCGCCGACCGGCGTGGTGGCGAGCGCCATCGGCACCAACATCACCGTCAACTGGACCGCCCCCGCCGGCGACGGTGGCGCCCCCGTCCAGGGCTACAACGTGTACGTGAGCACGAGCCCGGCGGGCCTCACCAGCGGTGGATCGGCCAACGGCGGCCAGCCCGTGACGGGCACGTCGACGGTGATCGACGGCGCCACCATCGGCCTGACGACCGGGCAGGACTACTACGTCGCGCTGCAGGCGGTGAACGCCGCCGGCCCCGGACCCCTGTCGCAGGCCGCCCAGGTCACCACGACGGCTACGCACGTGACGGCCACGGCCACGAGCCGCAGCGGCCCGGGTAACGTCACGATCTCCGGCACGACTGCCGCCAGCGCCAACGTGACCCTCTACGACGAGTGGTACGGCCGCACGGTCTACCTGGAGAAGGCCGCCACCACCTCCGATGCCGCCGGCTACTACAGCTTCACGGTGCACATCGACAAGACCAACCACTTCTACGTGGTGGTCAACGGGGTGCAGTCGTCGAGCGTCGCCGCCGTCGTGACGCCTGTCACGCCGCCGGTCACCAGGGTGTACGTCACTCCGGTCGGGGCGCAGGGGCCGGGCGAGGTGATGGTGCGGGTGACCACCAACCAGGCTGGCGCCGTGATCCACCTCTTCGACGAGTACTACGGCGCCTCCCAGTTCCTGCAAAAGGCCGTGCACGTCGCCGAGCCGATCGCCAACGGCAACGGGGTGTGGACCTTCCAGATCGGCAACGTCCGCGCCACCAACCACTTCTACGCCGTCGTCAACGGCGTGAGGTCCAACACCGTCATCGCCCGCGTCGTCGGCTGAGCTCGAAGGGGATGCCGGCTCTCGCGGCGCGCCGAGCCCGTCGTCGTTTGCGACGCCCAGCAGTTGTTGGGCCGGCGATCTCGAGAGGCGGCGTTTGCAGCCGTCGTGGGACTGGCAGCCGGAGATGGAGGGCTTTCGGCTCCCAGTCCCGCGACTCGGGATCCTGGGCCACACGCTTCAACACCACGTAGAACGGGTCGACGGACTTCCGCTGGGACGCGATCACGCCGGTGAGCTGGCGACGCCCGAGACCTCGAGGTGCCGTCCCATTGCCAGCTCGGCTCGGTCTGGGTCCGCCGCCTCGATGGCATCGATGATCGCGTCGTGGTGGTCTGCCGCCTTCTGAGCTTCCTCCCTGGAGCAGGGCGACCTCCCGGCTGACGTCGGCGGATGGGGCGGCGACGAGCATCTGGCGCCGTTGGCCCTCCTCGCAGAGCCCTTCGTTGAGCAGGTCGCGCATGGCCTCACGCACGGGCGTGCGCGACATCCCGAGGAGGTTGGCTGTCTCGACCTCATTGAGCACCGATCCTCGATCGAGCTCGCCGCAGAGGATGCGCCGTCGTAGTTCGTTGTACGCCCTCGTGCCGACGGGCGTGCGCTCCGGCCGTGCTTGTTCTGGGCGGGGTTTGAAGCCTCTCATGCGGGTATCGCTGCTTCCGGGAGGTGGTGGGCCGTCAGGGTCGCGGCGCCGGAGCCTCCGAGTTGGATCTGGTTGTCGGTTGGACGGGTGACCACCGCCGTCCAGGGGTGCTCGTCGGTCCCGGGATGCAGCACGTAACGGGGGAACCCGGAGCCGGCGAGCGTGAGTCGCAGCCGATGGCCTGGCTGGAGCCGGTAGCCGGTGTCGCCCAGGTGTAGCCGCACCGGCGCTGGCCAGGGTCCTCTGACGAGGATGGCTCCATCGAGGATCCGACTCGTGGTCCCGTCTGGGTGCACGTCGCAGAGCGTCGCGACGAGGTGGGTCGAGCCGCAGCTCGAGGAGATGGTCGCCGACAGCTCCACCGGCCCGGCGAGGTCCAAAGCGACGGTCGTCGCGACCGTCGTTGCTTGGCGCCAGCTCGCCAGCTGGCCCGGCAGGAGGAAGTCGAAGAACCCGCCGAGGTGCAGCGCCGGTACCCGCCCCGTGACCGGCACGCTCGCAGCTCGGGGTACGTGCCCGGTCGCATGCGCGTCGAGCCCAACGGGTCGCGCCCCTCCGAGCACGGCGGGCACGACCTCCGAGAGCGGGCGGACGCTCCAGTCCAGTTGGTCCTCGTAGTCGTACAAGGCCTCGTCGACGAAGGCATGAAGACACCAGGCTGCGGTGGACTCCAGCTGGAACACGCCGGCTCGATCGAGAGCGTAGGTCATGTCGGCGCTCGTGGCTCTCGGGGCGATGGCTCCCAGGGCCGGATGTCCTGAGCTGGCAGCCGCCCACTGGGTGAAGCCATAGTGCGAGTCGCCGAACAGGCCGATCGCACCGTTGCACCAGCCCTGGGTGACCAGCCATTCGATGGTGTGGTATCCGTCCGCAACCTCGGCGGAAAAGGGGTCGAGCTCGCCTTCGGATCGCACCTTTCCCCGACGAACCAGCGGGCGCCGGCCGGGATGAAGCAGTCGTCACCGCACTTGTCGTACGGCAGCCGGCACAGCAACGTCGGCCACCGACGACCTTTGAGGGGCAGGTAGACGTCGGTCGCCAGGTGGACACCGTCGGGCATCCGGACCGAGTGCTGGTGGGCGTCGGCAGGAACCTGCCCAGGCGGCCGCCGCTTCACCTTGTACACCACGGCCCTCCCCGTGCTCAGCCTACCGATAGCATGCTAGACAGCGGGGACATACGGAGCGCTAGCACGTATACGTTGCCTCGGCAGCGTCGGCAGTGAGCGGAGAAGGCGGAGCGTGCAAGCGGTTGCTCAAAGCCCTGAACTGCGCCAAGCAGGCCCTGCAGTTGGAGCCGTCGGTCGCGCGCGAGCCAGTTCCACGTTTGCCCTTGACAGGGCACCCGCAGGCGACTAAGACGCGCTTGTGTATGTCCGAATCAGCGGCATGTGCCTTGCCATCAGGGCTTTCTGTAGGTGGTGGCCTCGACGCTGGCGGGCTGCGGTTCGAGCCGTTCGGCAAGGTCCCAGTCCTCTGCGGACAAGCTGAGCCCGTCGAGTGCGACGATCTCGGCGGGGCCACGGCCAGCCCCGGCAAACCTGGCACCAAACCGGACTGTTGGTTGAGTGTGGTCCAATGTCGTGCCGAGATGAGGCGGATGCCAGCTCGAGGTCATGTCGCCTCGGATGCATCAGCATTCCGATGTCAGGATCCAAGATCCCGAAGGTGGGCCGGCACCGAACCTCGACGCCGTGGCGATGGCCGGTGACGGGGCCCACCGCGCTGAGTCTCCTCGTCAACGTGGCGCGTGACCAGTCCCGCTCCCACCAGCGTACCGGGCCACCACTGTCATGAGCACGGGGGGACAAAGGTCGCGTCGGTGCAGAACTGGGGTCTTGCTCGCCGGGCTATTGCTGCTCGTCACAAGCCAGGCAGCGTTTGTCGCCGACCCGGCTGCTGCGGGCGCGCAGTCGACGGGCGGTACTAGTCCAGTCGTTACTTCTGTGGCCCAGTGCATCGGAGGTGGCGTCGCAGGGGTGTCACAGGCGGTGCGTCCAGGGCGCCTCAGCGTTACCGGAGGCAGCGGATCCTTCTCTGGAGTGACACCTGGCCAACTCTCCGTGACGGCCACGCCCGGCATGATGCTCTCGGGACAAGTCGACCTGGAGGCCGAGAACACCGGCCAGTCCGTTGACGTGGCCCCACTGATTGGCACTCCGTCGTGGGGCGACCCGGCTAGCAGCTACTGGACCGTGCAGCACTCCATCCCGGTTGGTGCCGGGGCCTATACAGCTTCGGTCAATCTCACAGCACCGACGCGGCCTGGCACCTACCATGTCCTGTTTGCTTTCGCTCTGGAGGAGCACGGCTACAACGTCGCGTCCGCAACCAACTGGGCCTCCGGGCTCCCCCCACAGTGGGGCGACGGCAACAACATCGCGGAGCTCACTCCCTCCAAGATCGCCCAGGCCCAACGGTACGGCTGCGCTGTGGACCGCTGGAACATGCAGAGCGGTCCACAGGACGTCCTCGTCGCCGTCACGGCGATCACGATCGATGTCACTCCCGGTGCGGCACCTCCCGCAGGGACACCGGCCGGCGGAATTCGAGTCTCGCCATGGAAGGCGATCTCCACCGGCAACACTCCCCAGACCGGCGCGCAGCTCAACGCTGTGACGTGCGTCACCGACACCGACTGCTGGGCGGTGGGGAGCGTGTCCACCGGACCGACAGCCACCTCGGGAGAAGGGCCATCAGCCACCGTCGCGATCCACTGGGACGGCAAGAGCTGGACCCGGGTGACCACCCCGAGCCCGGCGTCCCCAACCGGACCCGAGGACGCCCTCGACACGATCGCCTGCCCGGCCGCCAACGACTGCTGGGCCGGGGGCTGGCAGGGCGCAGGACCGGGAACGAACGGCAGCGGGATGCTGCTGCACTGGAACGGGCGGCGCTGGACCGAGGAGCCGGACTCGGCACTGATGGAGGCGATCGGTCCCGTGGTGACGCTCGCGTGTGCATCGGCATCCGAGTGCTGGGCGGCGGGATCCAACGGGCCGCCGAGCGAGGGATACCTGTACCTGGGTGGCAGCGTTCAGTCCCTGCTCCGCTACGGAAGCCAGCATGGCCGCCTGGCCTGGTTTCTCGCTACCGACGCTCGCCACCTCCGACCCGCCGTCCGGATCGAGGGACTGACCTGCGGCCCCAACAGCGGCGCGTGCTGGATGGTGGGAGCCATTCCGGTGCCCTACACCGCGACACCAGGGCTTCAACGGCCGGGCTCGGACACCTTCGCGGCCGAGTACCTCCCCGGGAGCGGCTGGCGGCAGACACCCACCTCGAGCCCGCCGTTTGACTACGTCGCCCCGCAGGACCAGCTGACGTCGGTCACCTGCGCTAGCGACTCCTCGTGCTGGGCGGTCGGCGACAACCCGGCCGGCGCCGCCAGCCTGGAAAGCAGCTTCGGCGAGACATTCCTGACCGATCACTGGAACGGCAGCACCTGGTCGCCAGAGACACTCCCAGCGCCGCCCGCCACATCGAGTGCAGGTTTTGCGAACCCATCCGTGGCCTGCGTCTCGGCGAGCGACTGCTGGCTCCTCGGCAGCGAGTGGTCCGTCAGCCCAGGCCAGATCTACGCAACCGCAGTGCCGACCTACCGTGTCGTCGCAGAGCACTGGAACGGACGGACGTGGTCGGAAGTGCCCGTCACCCAGCCGGACTCCACCGGGGTTCACGTCGCCTCCGTGGCCTGCACAGTTGCAACATGCTTCGCCGTTGGGAGCTACGACGGGACATTCGTCCCCGGCACGGCCGGTCCGCCCGTGCACCCCCTGATCCTCCGCCTCGCCATGTCAAGCCAGCCCTCCTCTTCGCAACCTGTCACGACCCCTGCGTGCTCGGAGGGAGGTTCGCCAACCACAGCGACACCCACCGGCTCCGGGACCGGCGGCGCGCAGACACTGTCGAGCCCAGAGAGCTTGGACATCGTTGCCTTTCCCTTCCACGTGGATGGTGGCCCTGTCTCGTCGTACTGCGTGGCTGCCGCAGTCCTCACCGAGGGCCAGACCCCGACGCCCGTCTCCGGGCGGGTCGTGATCCTGACTATCCACCGGCTTCTCGAAGCGCCGCTCTCCGTGCCTCTGGTCACGAACACCGATGGCGAAGCGTCTGTGGTTGTGTGCCTCAGCGGTCCCATTCTGTCTTCTCGGACCTCCCCCTGCCCCTCTGCCAACAGCAATCCACTCGGAGATCTCGTTGTCGTAACGGGAGGTGTTGCCGGCGATCCCTCCCCTCTTGCATTGGTGGCGCTTACGCCACTTCGTCATCCATCCTGCCCTGCTTCTCTCACCAACACCGCGCCCCAGGGGAGCCTCCAGGGCCTCGATGGTACTGTGGTGAGTCAGGGAACATGCTTCCGCGGAGTCATCTCGCTGGGATTTACGCCCACATCCTCGGCCCAGGGCAGCAGCCAGTTCATAGGGAAGGTGCAGCCGCTCATTACCGGCCCCAACGCCAGCTGCTTGGGGCCTTTCAGTGCCGACATCATCGCCGCTGCGAGCACGGCCTGCACCTCCTCCTTCCAGAAGGCCCGGGTCGTCCCAGCGTATTTCACGACAGCGGAACAGATAGGCTGCCAAGTCCTCCAAGACATGAACACCTTGGCCGGGGTGGCCAGCTGCGCCGGTGCGGCGATCATTGCTGTAGGCGGGTGCGCGGCTGGGGCTGCAACCGGACCTGGCGATGGCGTCATCTGTCCTGTGCTACTCACCACCGATGCGGCGACACTTGGAGCAACCTGTGTCACTTTCCTCGCTGGAGCGTTCTCCGACTACCTCACCAACAGCTCCTTGCCCAGTATCGCTATTTCAGCTGGGAGCGGAGACGTAGAACTCGCGGGACTATCGTTCTCTTGCGGGGAGGTTACCCAAAACTTTCGCTTTACTGGAGCTCCCATTCAGGGTGCCAGTTGGAACGGCAGCGCGGAACTGTCAGCTCGACCTGGAACGACTGTCACGTTCACCCTGAAGGTAGATAACTCGTTTCGCGACCCCTTGCCCAACTCACCCGTATATTTTAGCTCGTCTTCTCCGGGCCTATTCGCGGCAGTCGAGCCGGGGGGTGCTGGAGTGGCTATTACATCGGCCACTCAGGTGTTCGACACGAATGCCCAAGGAGAGATCCCCATCTCTTTTACTGCTCCGGATACCGCATCTGCGTCCCAGCAGATTGGCCTGACCGCCTCCGACCGAGGGAGTAACGAAGCAGAGGTCTTCTGGATGACGCCTCTAGAGCAGCTTGAACAAAATCTACGGTCTACTCCTGGGTGCAACTACAGTACGCTACATCCAGCCGGATATGACATGACCGATTGCAGCTCTGGCGTCAGCCTAACAGGCAAGTCGATCACAGTTGAGACATCGGGATTCAGGCCAAAGTCTGTCTGTACCGTTAGCATCCACTCGGTGCCGACAGTTCTCGCTCGGGTCGTCTCGGCCTCCAGTGGTCATGTCGGATTGCGGATCATGCCCTCGATGGGGCTTGATCCCGGCCACCACATCGTCACCATTGCCGGCACCAGCCGTTCTGGTTCTCCGCTCCTGGCCGTGGCTTTCTTCTACCTGAGAGCCTCGAGGCCGACGGTGGCCTGGCGGCGCTGGGTTCTTGTTGGGCTCGGCGTCGCTCTCGCAGGGGTTGTCGCTGCGTTGAGGACGAGGCGAAGAGCCACAACCAAGTAGCCACAACCCAGTAGCCACAACCCAGTAGCCACAACCCAGTAGATAGAGTCAAGATCCTCGCTCAGGAAAGTCGTGGGGGACTTCGGAGGTGAGAGGTGAGGCTCGTGGAGGGGGTTGGACGATGAGGCTCAGACCGTTGCGCTGGTGGGCACCAATCAAGGAGGATGGATGCGCTGCTTCGAGAGAGTGCCAGGGTGGCTCGGAATGCCAGGCTCGGGCAGAGGTGGCCGCAGGGAGCTCGCGCCCGTGCTCCTGGCCTGCTCGGCGTTGCTCGTTGCGGCTTGCAGCAGTGGGGCTAGCAAGGCGAGCGCCGTGCCATCTACGGCGGCTGGGCCTGGCGCCACCACGAGCGGCGTTGCCTCGACGAGCCAGCCTCCCTCTTCCTCTTCCTCCTCCTCGAGGCGGGGGAGTGGAACGGGCGGCGCCACGATCATCGAGACCGTCGGCACCTACAGCTTCCGGATCCGGGTGCTCGGATCGGTGGAGGGATCGGCGTCCACGATGACGAGCTTCACCGAGCAGGTGGAGGCTTCGGCTCAGGCCGCTGGTGCCATCCCCGGCCCACCGAGCCTGCAGGGTGCCGGCCCGTTCGCGGGAGTAGAGCTCCAGCTCACGAACACCGGCAAGGGGCCGGAGCCTTCCGACGGTGAGGGCGTGGCAGCGCTGGCCAACGGCCTGCCGCTCATGGTGGCCGCGAACCCGAGCGTCGTGGGCGTCACCTCGCCTGGTCCGACCGGCCTCGAGTGCCCTTCGAGCCCGTCGTCGCCGAGTGCCACGACCTTCGGTCAGGACGACGACGGCGACCTCTGCGTCGAGTTGTTCAACGCGGGCGTCGGGCCGATCTTTCGGGCTCCGACCGTGAACCCCACCATGCTCGGTCCTGGCCGGAGCGCCGTCTACGTGTACGCGCTGAGCGTCCCGGCCGGCTATCCCGTCAGCGATCTCCACCTGGCGGTGGACAACTCTTCCACCGGAGACGAGGGAACGTGGGCCGAGTCGGTCCCCATCTCCGGACCGGCTTCGACGATCAGCGTGAGCCTGCCGGCTGGGTTCACCGCTGGTGCCGGTTGAGCGCCGCGCTTCTCGCCTGGGCAGAGACGCTCCCGGTCGTGGCCCAGCGGTGGCGCGGGGACGGCGTCGACTGCGTGACGCTGGCTCAGGACTCGGCCAGCACCACGTACCACAGCCGGTCGGCCGCGGCCTCGACGAGGGTGGCGGTCCCGAGGTAGGCCCGGAGCAGCTCCAGCGCCGCCAGGGTCGGCCGCAGCTCGCTCCCGTCCACCACCGCCGGCAGGGCCTCGCGGTAGCGGTGGAACACCGCCCGGGTGTGGGCCCGGGTCCGGTCGGCTGCGCTGACGGCTGCGCCAGGGTCCCTGCGAAGGCGCCCGAACCCGTCCACCAGTGCCGTGACCGCCCGGTGCAGGTCGGCGGCCATCGCTGCCGCGTGCTCGTCGGGGCGCCAGGCGAGCGCCTCGGCGTCGAGGACGATGTCGCGCACTGCGTTCACGACCCGGTCGCAGCGTTCGGACAGGATGTAGAGGTCCTCCTGGTCGATCGGCGTGGCCAGCGCCCCGCGCAGGGCGGTCAGCACGGCAGAGCGGGCGGCGTCGGCCCGGTGCTCCAGGTCGACGACGGTGGCGGCGGTGGTGGGGCCGTTCGAGGACCAGTCGGCGAACGCCGCCATGGCTGCCACGGACACGTCGCCCTGGGCGACCAGCAGGCCGACGACGTCGGGCGCCAGCTGCCGGAACAAGCGGTGGAACCCCCCTGCCGGTGATCGCCACCAGTTCATCGGCGCCTCCCCGGGTTACCCCGGCGCCGCCGCGGGCCGCCGGTCACGGCACCAGGCGCAGTAGCTCGAAGGCAGCGGCGGCCAACACCGCGCACACAGGGACGGTGGCCAACCAGGTGCCGAGGATCGTCACCACGCCGCGCCAACGGACGTGACGCCGCCGGGCCGCCAGCCCGCTGCCGACCATGGCCGACGTGACCACCGTCGATGTCGACAGGGGCAGGCCGACTGCGGCGCCGACGAGGATGACCGTCGCCGAGGTGCACTGGGCGGCCAGGTCGTCGACGGCGCCACCTTTGGACAGGCCGCGTGAGACGCGGGCGACGATCCGCCGGCCGCCGACGGCGGTGGCCACGGCCAGCACGGCGGCGCAGGTGACCTGCTCCCACCTGGTGTAGCCCGACGGGCCGAGCGTGCCCGAGCCGGCCACCACCACCGCCAGGACCCCCATCGCCTTCTGCCCATCGTTGGTGCCGTCGGCTACCGACACGAGCGCTGACGACAGCCACAGCCCGCCGTGGACTTCGCGCCCGGCCCGTCGGGGCAGCACGAAGGCGAGCCGGCGAGCCCCCAGGGCCACCACCCAGGAGACGGCTGCTGCCAGCACCGGCGCTACCACGACACCGACGAGGACCCCGACCACCCCGGCGACCCGGTCGCCGTGCACGCCACCCCAGTCGACGGCTCTGGCACCCCCGGCGGCCATCCCGGCCCCTGCCAGCCCGCCGACCAGCCCGACACTGGCGCTGGTCGGCAGCCCCCGGCGGGTGGTCACCCCGGTGAACACCACCGACGTCCAGCAGGCGGCAGCCAGCACCGCCGTGGTGGACGTGCGGCCGACATGGACCATGCCCACCACCGTGCGGGCAACGGCCACCCCGGCCACCAACCCGCCGATCAGGTGCCAGCCCACGCACCACACCGCTACCGCCGCCAGCGACCCGGTCCGGGCCGCGAGCAAGGCAGCCGAGCCGTTGGGGGCGTCGCTCACCCCGAGCAGCGTCGCCAGGGCCACCGCACCGGCGGCGCCGACCACGGTCAGGGCCACGGCGGCTGCCCCGGTGCACCGATCCTGCTCGCGCCCGTCCCACCCGCTGCCCTCGTACCGCCGCTCCCGCCGGCCAGGTCCATGGGTTCACGATGCCACGGCCGGCGCCCGACGACCGGGACCCGAGGCCCTCCCTTGTGGCTGAAGGTGCCGGGATCCCCGGCTCGGGACCTTCGGCCCTGTCCTGGCTGGCCGAGATCTGGTCCACGACAACGGTGTGACTGACCGAGGGAATGGCGCGGCCGGCAGTCAACAGACGACCAGCGTCAGCCCGGGGTCCAGCCGGTGAAGGTCTGCCGGGTCGCTGGTGACCACGATGGCCCCGTGGCGTCGAGCGAGGATCGCCACGCTGGCGTCGACGACGTCAGCGGTACCGCTGAGGCCGCACGCGATCCCAGCCGCTCTCGCCTCGTCCTGATCCAAAGCTCGCACGTCGAGCAGACCGGACCCGACCAGTCGGGCGAGGCGCGCCTGGCGGGCTCCGTCGCGCCAGACCTGGCCGATCACTCCGGCCGGTACGTGGAGCCGCCGTCCATGCTCAGCTGCCAGCTCGACCAGCCTGCGCACCCTCCGGTCGTTGCGCTCGAAAGCCACCAGCGCGCCGGCGTCGAGGACTACAGCCCCAGGACTCGCCGGGCCCATGCGTCCTCCTCGGGGGTCGCAGGCCCGTTCTCGGCTTGCATCTCGGCGAGCAGGACGGCCAGCTCCTCGCGCCGAGCCTTCTCCTCCATCGCCTTGTCCACCCAGGCGCTCACAGAGGAGGCTCGGCCAGCGGCAACCTCCTCCTCGGCGGCCGCCAGCACCTCAGGCCGCACCGTCACGGTGACACGGGCGCGCTGCACACTTTCATCATACTCCTTCTTGCCCCGCCGGTCAGGAGCAGGTGGTCTGTGCCACCCGGTGGCCAATACGCTTGACCCTCGTGGCATCAACCACCGAGGGGGGTGAAGCCGATGGACCGGTCGAGGTACGCCCGGCACGACGGCACGACCTCCCCGCAGCGAGCACCGTCATGGCCCGCGCCTTTCTCGACGATCCCCCGTTCTCGTGGGTGCTGCCCGCTGCCGCGACTCGTGAGCGGCGCCTCGGGACGTTCTTCTCAGCTGCGCTGAAAGCCGACGCCTTCGGCGGCCGGCCGCTGGCGGACGTCGAAGTGGCCACCGTGCAAGGCCGGCCCGTCGGCGCGGCGATCTGGTACCCACCCGGGACCTGGCCGCCTTCGCTCGGCCACCAGCTCGCAACCCTTCCTGGCAACATCCGGGCTCTTGGCCGGCGCCTCGGCCCGGCCGGCGCGCTCGCTCGAGCCCTCGGCAGCGCCCATCCCCGCCGACCGCACTGGTACCTCGCCTACGTTGGTGTCGAGCCCTCCTGGCAAGGTCACGGGATCGGCTCCGCCCTGCTGCGCTACGGGCTGGCCCGCTGCGACGTGGACCACGCCGGCGCCTACCTCGAGTCGAGCAAGCCCAGCAGCGTGGGCCTCTACGAGCACTTCGGCTTCGAGCCGACCGGCGTCGCCCCCCTCCCCGCCGGCGCGCCGACCATCACCGTGATGTGGCGCGCCGCAGGGTCGTCCCCATCGTGACAGCCAGCCGGGCTTTCAGCACACGCGGGGGAATGGAGGGGGCGTAGGTGCTCTGCGACCCGGGTGGCGCGGCTACCGTGGCTCGGCGGTCGACGCCTTGGCGATCCTCGAAGGAGCTGTGTGATGTGCGATGCCACGGCCGCGGTGGTGAACGTGGAGCAGGAGCAGTTCTGGAACGACGTCGCCGGTCCGTTGTGGGTGGCAGCTGAGGAGGAGACGGAGCGCCACACCAGTCCGTTCGGGGAGGCGGCGCTGGAGCGTGCCGCGCCGGGGCCGGGGGAGGCGGTGCTCGACGTGGGGTGCGGTTGCGGGGCGACGACGGTGGCGCTCATGGAGGCGGTCGGAGCGTCCGGCAGCGTGCTCGGCGTGGACTTGAGCGCACCGATGCTGGCGCGCGCTGCGGAGCGCGTTGCCACCCCGGGTGCCGCCCAGGCCCGGTTCCGCCGCGCCGACGCCCAGGTCACCGACTTCGGGGCCGGGGCTTTCGATCTGGTCTTCAGCCGCTTCGGGGTGATGTTCTTCGCGGACCCCGTCGCCGGGTTCGCCAACCTGCGGCGCGCCCTTCGGCCTACGGGCCGGATGGTGTTCGTGTGCTGGCAGGCACCGTCGGCGAATCCTTGGATGGCGGTCGTGAACCGTGCCGCGGCGGAGATCTTCGGGTTGCAGCCGCCGCCCCACGATGCCCCCGGGCCGTTCTCCCTTGCCGAGCGGTCGCGCCTGGTGGGGATCGCCGACGCCGCCGGGTTCGGTGATCTCAGCGTCGTCTCACACGAGCTGCGCCTGCAGCAGAGCGCCGACCAGCCTGTCGAGGAGTGGGTCCACCAGCGTCTCGTGATGGGTCCTGCCCGCTCGCTCTACCTCGAAGCGGACCCTGCTCGCCGGCGCGAGGTGCTCGCCACGGCGGTAGCTGGGCTCGCCTCCTACCGGGTCGATGCCAGCGATCCGCTCGCCGGCCTGGAGATGGCCGCCGCGGCGTGGATCGTCGAGGCCCGCCCCCAACCTCGAGCCTGGCGCGCTGGGCGGCACGGCCGGTCTGTCTCGGACGACCGGTAGTGTGAGGCTCGTGCCGTGCATCGCGAGCCGGGTGACGGTGGCGGGGTGCTTGCTCGAGTGGTCCGGCCGGAGACCTGGCTTGCACGCCGAGGCGGTGTCCGGTGAGCGAGAGGGTGCCGGCTGAGCGAGGAGCGACTGTGACAACGAGCGAAGCGGCGAAGGTGGCGTTCTTGATCCTGAGCGACGACCGGGAGCGGGCCCTGCCCGGTCTGGTGATGGCGTCACGGATGAAGCAGAACCGCGGGGCGGAGGTGCGGGTCTTGTTCTTCGGGCCTGGCGTCAGGCTGGCTGCGAGCGGAGCGGTCGACGAGCAGCTCGCCGAGCTCTCCGCGGCCGCGGTCCGGCCGGCGGCGTGCTCGGCGAACGTCGAGCACTACGGGCTCGCAGACGAGATCAGCGCCCGCCCGATCGGGTTGGTGGCCGCCGGCGGGGAGGTCGAGGACTTCGCCCGCCAGGGCTTCACCGTGCTCAGTTTCTGACGCTGGAGCGAAGCGCGGAGGCCGCTGGGGCCCTCCAGGTGGACGTGGTCCGGGTGCGCAGGTCGAGGATGGGTCGACCGCTGCGTTGGGTCTCGTGCCACGCCTGGGCGGACGAGTTGGGCGAAGTGCACCAGCTGTTGGGTCCGCCGCCCTCATGGCCGTACCCGGTTCATCGACGCTCGGACCGCGTCGAGGGCTCCTTCGGGGAAGTCGACCGCCCCGCCGATGGCTTGGGCGGCGAGCTCGGCCTCGGCGGCTTCTTCGATGGCGACGACGAGCCGGGCTGCTGCCATGGGGTCGGTGCTGAAGGCGAGCAGGCCGTGGTTGGCGAGCAGCACGGCGGCGGTACCGGGGTGGGCGTCGAGGGCGGCGGCGATGCCGCGCACTGACACGTCGGAGCCCCGGGGACCCCAGGGACCATGGGGACGGGCTCGGCTTGGCCGAAGCGCAGCAGCGGCTCGGCCCGGCAGGGCAGTTCCTTGTTGGCCAGCGCGAAGGCGGTGGCGGACGGGGAGTGGGTGTGGATGATGCCGCCCGCGTCGGGCCGGGCCTTGTAGACGACGGCGTGCATGGCGATGATCTCGGCGTTCTCCGCTCCGAGCTCCGGAGGTTTTGTGCAGTCAGGGTTCGGCCAGTACAATAAGGCGGAGGCCCAGAAGAACCAGGCGGCCATGCTCAGCAGTGACAACTCCGAGATCGGCAGCAAGATCTTGGACAAGATGATCAACGATCCGGCTGGGCGCCAGCAGATCATCAAGGCACTCAAGGACGCGATCACCGGGAAGAAAGGCCGTGTCGTGCCGATCAGGACCCAGAAGTGGGGCAACCTGCTCGGCGGTTGGCCTGGCTCGAGCGAGACACAGAAGAACGAGCTGCTCGACTCGATTGCCAAGGAAACGTGGCTGGTCCGCAAGGGTAGGGACTTCTCGACCGACTATGGCCCGGGTCTGTACGGGGTCACCGGGGAGAACGCCGAGGGAGGCGGGTTTCAATCCGACATCGCCCGCGCCGAGATCCGGTCGGACTTCGACAAGGGCGCGATTCCGTTCTACGAGTACAACTTCACGACCGGCGTCGTCACCCACAACGGCAAGCAGGTCTACAGAGGAACAACCCTCGATCAGGCGATGACAGCCATGCTCAACAGGTTCGGGGGATGAACCGCGCCCGGCGCTTGGCTGGCGGGCGCGGCTGGGACGGGTCGGGGTGTGCCGGCCGGGCGAGCCGGGGCACCACCCGGGAGCCATCCCCGGGCCGATCCGGTCCGATTCGTCGCTGAGCCGCCTGCCGCCCGGTACGCTCTCCCCGAGCGTGACGGCCACCGGCGGCGGGAGCGACCACCGGCACCTCGGACTTCACGCGGACATCGGCCTACCGTAACCGCGACATCGGAATAGTTGTGGAAGGTGGCTACCGTGGAAGGTAGGAAGACGGACCTCGCTTGGAGCGGCTCACCCAGCGGTTCGGGCACGGGAACCGGTCGGCTTTCTTGCGCGAAGCGATGCACCAGATGGAGGTGGTCGACCGCGCCGGTCGGCTCGCCGAGTTGCAGGCCTATGGCGTTGAGCGTTCCGCAGGAGCGGGCTTCTCCCACGAAGATGCGGTGGAGGTCGTGCGGCGCGCCCTGAGAAGGCGGTGAGCCAACCCGTCACCACCGCCCGTGCGAGGCATCCTGGCTGCCAACATGGTCGGCTTCCTCAACGACGCCCGAGAGCCCGGGTTGTTCCTCAGCGAGTACATCCTCGCCACTCCACTCCGCCACGACGTGGGGGGTCGTTGGTCAGACCCCGATCATGAAGACCACCGGAGCCCGCTATCGGGTCAACATGATCTCGGCGGTCTCTGCCCAGGGCGCTTTGAAATTCGCCCTCACCGAGGGGAACGTCGACGCCGAGGTGTTCATCGACTTCTGCCAGCGACTACAGCACGACCATGGGGACCGGCCCGTGTTCCTTGTCGTCGACGGTCACCCGTCGCATAGGGCGAAGAAGACCGAGGAGTGGGTGAAGTCGACCAACGGCCTAGTACACCTTCGCCTCCGCGAAGCCGCGGGATCGCCTATGGCTCCATCGGATCTCGACGTGTCCCGCGACGCTGACCCTGACGCGACTGCCCCGGTCGAGCACTTCCGCCCACTCCCGTCGCGCATGGTCATGGTCGAGGGGACTCCGGCGGCAACGATCATGGACTCGACGATCCTCAACGTCCCCACCTTCGGCATGTGCACCAGCCTCTCCAACCCCGAGGTGGCGGCGGCCACGGCAGCCGCGCTCGGGGTGCTCGCCCCCATGCCGTGCGTCCCCATGCTCACCCCCTGGACGCCGGGGTCCCCGACGACGCTGATCGGCGACGAGCCGGCGCTCGTGGCGGGAAGTCAGTGCCAGTGCGCCTACGGGCACGGGGGGTCGTGGAGATCCTGTTCCCCGGCTGCACCCGGACGCTCGAAGCGGTCGTCCACGCCAGCGTTGTGGCGGCTCCTTTGCCGAGACTATGATCTCCTTCGACGGGGGGCCCGGCAATGTCACCAAGCAAACGGTCGAGCGGTGTCATCGCGTTGATCGGAACGCTGCTCCTGGCCGGTTGCTCGTCCGGGGCTCCCGGCGGGGCGGCCAGCACGTCCAGCACCTCTTCGCCTTCGCTGCCGACCTCCACCGCGCCGGCGGCGCAGGCGGTTGGCTGCCGGGCGACCTTCGCCGACGAGCTGAGGAGCTCCTTCGCCGACGGCCCGGCGTGGCGCAGGGACCTTCAGCCGCCGGGGTCCCCCGTCGCACCGGCGATCGGCGCGCCCAGCCCCACGGCGTTGGGCCGGATGCTGCCGTTGCAGCAGAACGTCCTCTCCCGCATCTGCGGCTACATCACGACGTCCTACCTTGCGGACAACATCGAGCTGTTCGAGAGGATCATCGCCGCCGGAGCGCCGCTGCCGGGCTGCGCCGGGTCGAGCGCTTCGCGTCCGAACAGCCCGGCGGAGCTCTCGCCGTGCGAGCAGTCGGAGCTGCTGCAGATCGCCTTCGAGGGCCAGAGCGGCGGCGCCCCGCCGAGCCCGACGTCGGTCCAGGTCCAGGTGCTCAGCGCCGCGCCCACCCACGTGACCATGGAGGTCATCAGCTTCGCCGCGGCCGGCAGCGAGAGCTACACCCTGGGCGCCTGGAAGATCGATGGTCGCTGGTTCGCCGCGTCCTTCGCCTCCGGGGGCACCGGAGGGGGGGCTTCGCCGACCGGTACCGCCACGCCGGCTTCGGTGGCTCCGAGCTCAGCAACTGAGACGACGCCGTCGACGCCGTCTTCCACCGTGTCCGCAACACCGGATCTCTTCGTCTCCAACGCCATGACTGACGCGCTGTACACCTGGCCCGGTTTCCCAGCCACGATCTACCTCGACGACAACGACTGGATATCGGGGATCACCTGGTCTGGCGGGCCGCAGAGCTCGTCGGGCAGGGGAACCTTCTACACCAACCTCTCCTGCGGCGCGCCCGCGGCGAGCTGCCCGCCCACCGCAGAAGGCACCTTCGAGCTCAGCGCGACCGAGCCCGAGACCTGCACCGTCACAGTCACCGACCCCCAGACCGGCAACCGCCAGCCTGAGCAGGCGTACGTCTACAACAAGCTTCAGTACCGTGAGCTGAGCGGACCGCAGCCAGGCAAGGTTGTCGACTTCAACCCGGCGTGCAGCTGATGCGTCGCCTCGCGACAGCACTGCTCGTCTCCACCTTGACGCTCGGGGCCTGCAGCGTGGGCGGGACGGCTCGTCACCCGGCTGCCGGGCCGACCACGACGTCATCCACCGCGGTCACCGGCGCCGCGCCCACCACCGCGGCGCCGTCCACCACCGCGGTCAGCGGCGCCGCGCCCACCACCGCGGCGCCGTCCACCACTGCGGTCCCCCCGACCAGCGCCGCCGGGGCTGGCGCCGTCGGCGGCTCGCCGGGGCGGTGCCGCAGCTCGGCCCTGCGAGCCTCGGCGTACAGCCTCAACGGCGCTACGGGCTCGGTCGGTAGCGCGATAGGGCTCACCAACGTGGGCGGCGGGCCCTGCACCCTCTACGGCTACCCGGGCCTGCAGCTCCTCGGACCAGCCGGCGGGTTGCTCCCGACCCAGGTGATCAGAGGCTCCTACGTGACGGTGCCCGCCTTGCCTGCGCAGGCGGTGCCGCTCGCCCCCGGCGATCAGGCGCACTTCTACTACGGCTACTCGGAGGTGGGCGGCGAGTCGGGCGCCTGCCAGGTGTCCTCCCAGGTGGAGGTGACCCCGCCGAACGACTTCCACTATCTGGTGATCAGCCTCGCGATCCAACCCTGCGGAGGCAATGTGTGGGTGTCACCGGTCACCAGGTTCTGCCCGGCGCCCCTCGGCCTGACCGCCCCGACACCAGCCGCCTGCGCCGTTCCCGACCTGTACGTGCAAGCGCCGGCGACGCTGAGCGTCTACTCGTGGCCGCACTTCCCCTCGACGATCAGGGTCAACAGCGACACCGGGATAGAGGACCTCACGTGGACGGCTGGCATCACCAGCGCCAAAGGAACCGGCTTCTCCTACAGCCAGCTCGCCTGCGGCCAGAACCCGAACTGCTCGCCGCCGCCAGGAGGCCAGGTGGACCTGGACGCCAGCGCCCCGGCCGTGTGCACGGTCACCGTCATCAACCTCTCCACGAACACCACGCAGCAGGTGACCACCTACCTGTTCAGCCGGCTGACCCAGACGTCGGGTGGGCACACCGCGACGCTCACCGCGGCGTGCAGCTGACCTGAAGGGTCCAACAACACGACGACCAGGCTTGAACGGGGGCGACGAGCACGGCACGCTTCCAGGCGTTGTTGGCTCTCTTTCTTCTACCTGGCCCGTCCCGTGCTCGAAGGTGCTCGGGTCCATCGGTTGGACACCATCTCCAAGGACGCCGAGATCCTCGTCCTCTCTCGGCCATCAACTGGCCGTGCTTTCCCGCCAGGTCGCCCGTCCCCACTTCACCTGGTCGGATCGGGCGCTCGTCGCGCCGCTTGCTCATCTCGTACCGAAGGAGCGCTGGACGGCGTTCCTCGTCACCCCAAAGACCATTCTCGGCTGGCATCGGGTGCTCGTCCGACGACGCTGGACCTACCCAATCAAGACCCTGAAGGGTCCAACGACGCGATCACCAGCTTGACCATGACCACGCGGGATCCGAGCAACGATCCTGCCTGCCCGTGGCACCGAGCCGTCCTCACCTATGGGGACCCCGAGATGCCGGGCACCGTGCATGGCGAACGCCGCGTTGAACAACGCGTGGGCTTCGGTCGTCGTCGAATCGCGGAACCAGCCGGCCAACTTCAACAGGTCGCGGCGCTGGGACGTCGCACGGCTCGTGGTCGCGTTGATACGTTTGAGGTTGGCGAGCAGGGCGGACAAGGCGCGGTTGGCGGCGGCCCGAAGCTGGTAGGCGCCCGAGGCGGTGCCGCCTTCGGAGAACCAGGCACGCAGCTCATCCCAGTCGCGTTGGCTGCGCCCCCGGGCCCGGTCGACGCCGCCGCCCGGTTGGGCATCCCGCAGCGCCCGGAAGTCGGCGCCGTGCTCGTCGAGGACCCCGAGCAGCAATGGCAGGTTGGACCACAGCCGGCTGAGGGCCACTTCGACGGCGGGAGTGTACAAGGCCACCTCGCCAACGACGGTTTCCAGGTAGTCGAGGAGCAACGCCGACATAGGCGCAGAAGTCGCTGATGGACGCCGCGAAGTCGCCGAACTGCAGGAACAGAGTGGACACCCGCTCGGCGGCCTCGGCCGGCTCGATGGGTTCCGAGCCGTGGGCGGCCAGGTCGGCCAGGTCCGCCAGGCCGCGGGCGACCAGGCCGAGCAGCTCCCGGGACACCTCTCGCGCCCCTTCGGTGGCGGCGAGCACCGCGTCTACGTCGCGCTGCACCGCCGTGCCGAGCTTGGATAGCCGGTAGCGGGCGGCCTGACGGTGGTACTCGGCGATGCTGGTGACCCGCACCTCTCGGGGTGACGGGAGCAGGTTCCCCTAGGCGGCCAGCTGGCGGAGCTTCGCGTCGGCGACGTCGGTTTCGATTTCGACCCCATCGGAGGCGAGGCGTTCGACGATGTCCTGCGCCGACCACTCGGCCAGCAGTACCGACGCGAACAGGCGCATGATGGCGAGATACAGCGCCCGGTCGGGTACGCCCAGGTAGCGGTACGCGTCGAGTCGCCTCGCCTGGTCAACCGAGAGGCCGACATCGACGGGATCTACTCCAGCAGCGACCGTCGAGTCCGAGGATGCCTCCTCAACTGCGTCGACCGATGAGGGGCCAGTCCCCCCGTGGGTCCCCCCAAGATCCCTCTCGCCGGCTCGGCCTGCGACGATCGCTATCCCTATTCCACCCATCTCCGGCACGCTCCTGCCCACTCCCAACGACCGTACTTGAGGGGTGCGACAGGCCCTGTCCGGAGGGTCCCACGCAGTCCATCACCCCGGGGCCAGACCCGCGTGGGCCACGCTCAGAGATGGCGGCTGGGGCTGGACCACCATCAGCCGGCAGCTCGATTCGCAAGATGGGGGTGCAGACCGTCTGGATGGTCCATCTACGAGGCCGGTCCGCCGAGGTTGTGGAGGTCGTCGCTCTGGAGCAGGTGGTGCACGGCCCTTGCATCGTCCTCGTCAGCGATCCCGTCGGTGACGAGCTACCTGAGAAGGTCCCGGGTCCGCCGTCCGGGTGCAGCGGTCAACGCTCCCCAGACGGTGAGTCCGTCTTCGTCATCGCTGGCGAACTCGAGCTTCAGCTCGTCGTCATCGAGCGTCAGCACGGTAAGCCGGTCTGGACCGAGAGCCAGAAGCTGATCGAGACCCCGTACGGCTGCGAGCGCACGGCTGGCCACCCCCGAACCGAGCCCTGCTTGGTCGGCTTGGCGCAGGAGTGCGGTCCGGATGCGACGCAGCTCGCTCGGGTCGTCGGGCTCCGCCCCGTGGAGGCCGTCGGCAATGAGGACGGTGCCGCGACCCCCGAAGGGTCCAACAACCGGAGCATGCCGATCGTCGACGTCGAATCGGAGGACACCGCGGACGCAAACGACGGAGGTGTTGGAGCTTTCAGCGCGGTTCACAACGGCACGGGCGCGGGTGACAGCTCCAACTGGCGCGCACCAATACGGGTTGAGCCATCGCATCAGCTCTGCTCTGCCGAGCAGATGGCCTTGTCGATCAGGCGGCGCGTTCGTACTCGTGGATGAGGCCACCGAGAACTTCGTGTCGGCGAACCGCGCCGGTGCAGGTCCCGGCCTCGACCCGGGCGACGTCGCGGGGGTCCGAGCGGGCCCAGAAGCTGGCAGGCCGCTTCGCCGGGTCGAGGCGGACCACGGTGCCCTGGTCGACGAGCAGCTGGGAGAGCCGGTCACACCCCTCGGGGCTGCCGTCGCACCACACGACCCGCTCGGGGCCGGCGGCGGCGGCGAAGTCTTCGACGAAGCGCAGCAGGCCCTTGTCCGAGGTCGGTGGCGTGGTCATCGGTTCCTTTCGGGGTTGCGGTGCAGACGGAGCCTCGGACCGATCCCTCTGGATCGCTCCGGCGTCTCGCCGGTGCTCGACATGAGCCGACACGGGCCCGGGGCTCGTCCCGGCCGGAGGCCGGTGGGTGGAGCTCCACAGCGGGGGCAGCGCCCGCAACGATCGGCGTCTGCCCGCTCGACGCTCGACCAGCAGAACCCACAGACGAGGGTCTCGATGCCCTGCGGGCGCGTCGTCATCCCTTCGTCCACCGGGCAGGTGGGCTGATCACCCGGACAGCAGGTGCGGCAAGCCGGTAGGTTTCGATCATCTGAGCGTATGATAACTTCATCAACCGTGCGCCGCATCCCCGTGCTCGAGGCCCTCTTCGCTCGCCCGGTCACCGAGGCGGCCCCGCCACCGGCTAGGCACGAGGCGCCGGCGCGCTTCCCGGGCTCGGCGCAGCTACGCCACGTCGACGCCGGCTCCTGCAACGGCTGCGAGGTGGAGATCGCCCAGGCGTTCGCCCCGGTCTGCGACGCCGGGCGCTTCGGCATCCGCCTGGTGGCGTCCCCCCGCCATGCCGACGGCCTGCTCGTCACCGGGGTAGTGACGAGGAACATGGCGACGCCGCTGCGCAAGACGCTCGAGGCCGTGCCCCGGCCACGGGTCGTCGTCGCCTGCGGCGACTGCGCCGTGGACGGCGGGGTGTTCGCCGGCGCCTACGGCGTCATCGGGCCGGTCGGCGACGTTGTACCCGTCGACGTCGAGATCCCGGGCTGTCCGCCGGATCCCACGGCGATCACCGAGGCGTTGCGGGGGCTCACTGGGCGTTGAGCGCGACGGCGTACCTCATCGGCCTCGGCGCCGCCGGCGCCGCGGCCCTGCTCGGCGCGGTCCTGCCTGCCCGGCACCGCCTCGTCGGCGCCGGTGTACTCTCCGCTACCGGGTGCGTGGCGGCGCTCGCCGGCGCCGGCCAGGTGCTCGTCTCGGGGCACTCCTTCAGCCTGCACACGACCGAGGTCCTCCCGCTCACCGGCATCGACCTCACCCTCGACCCGCTCGGGGCCCTGTTCGTCGCGGTCACCGCGGTGATGGGGCTGGCGGCCTCGTGCTACTCCGTCGGCTACGGCGCCCACGGCGCGCCGAGCCGCACCGCGACGGCGATGCTGCCGGCGTTCCTCGCGACGGTGCTCCTCGTCCCGGCCGCCGCGAGCGTGGCGAGCTTCATGGTGGCCTGGGAGCTGATGGCCCTCACCTCGCTGCTCGCGCTGCTCGCCGATCACCGATGGCGTCCCGAGACCCGCGACGCCGCGCAGTGGTACGCGGCGATGACCCACGTCGGCGCAGCCGCGATCCTCCTCGGTCTCGTGCTGCTCGCCACCCACGCCGGCGGCCAGAGCTTCGCAACCATCGCCGCCCACCACCGGTACCTGTCGGTGCCGCTCAAGTCGGTGGTGTTCTTGCTGATCCTCATCGGCTTCACCTCCAAAGCGGGGGCGGTGCCGCTGCACGTCTGGCTGCCCCGCGCCCATCCCGAGGCTCCGAGCCCGGTCTCCGCCCTGATGTCCGGCACGATGGTCAATCTCGGCGTCTACGGCATCCTGCGCGTCGGCGAGGACCTGCTCGGCGGTGGGGAACTGTGGTGGTGGCTCCTTGTCGCCGCCCTCGGGGTCGCCTCGGCCTTCTTCGGGGCGCTGCACGCCGCGGCCAGCACCGACCTGAAGCGCCTGCTCGCCTACTCGACGGTCGACAACGTCGGCCTCGTCCTCGTCGGGGTGGGCGCAGCCGGGGCGCTCGACGCCGGCGGCGAGCGCCTCCTCGCCGGGCTGGTGCTCCTCGCTGCCCTCTTCCACCTGGTGAACCACGCCCTGTTCAAGGGCACCCTGTTCCTCGGTGCCGGCGCCGTCCAGCACGCGGCCGGCACCCGAGACCTCGACCGCCTGGGCGGCCTCGCGAGGAGGATGCCCGCCACCGCCGTCTTCTTCGGCATCGGGGCGCTCGCGATCAGCGCCATCCCAGGATTGAACGGCTTTGCCAGCGAGTGGCTGCTCCTCCAAGGGCTCCTCCACGGCTTCTCCTCCCACTCTGCGGTCACCGAGGCCGCCCTCTTGGCCGGGGTCACGGCCCTTGCAATCACCGGAGGGCTCACCGCGACGGCGTTCGTAAAGGCGCTCGGGGTGAGCTTCCTCGGCCAGCCCCGCAGCGAGGGGGCCCGGGACGCCCACGAGGTCGGACCTTCGATGCTGGCCGGCATGGGCATCCTCGCCGCCGGGTGCGTGGTGCTCGGCGTCATCCCCGGCGTGGCGCTCCCGGTCCTCGGGCGCGCCGCGTCCGCCGGGCTCGCCGGCGGCGCGCCGCAGGCGCTGCGTTCCGGGTTCGGCCTCGATCTCGCCTCCCTGCACGGCGCGATCGACCCGGCCCTGCTCGTCGCCGGCCTTCTCGCCGGGACTCTCGTCGCCTGGGGTGCGCTGCGGCTCGTCCCCCGGTCCGCGGAGCTGCGACGGGCACGGCGGGCCGAGGCATGGGGATGCGGGCGGGAGCTGCAGACCGCCCGCATGGAGATCACCGCCACGTCCTTTGCCGAGCCGCTCCAGCGGGTGTTCGCCGACGTGCTGCGACCCGACCACGACCTCGAGGTCACCCACGCCACCGAGTCCCGGTACTTCCCCGAGGCGATCTCCTTCCACCAGCGGGTCGACGACGCCATCGAGCGCGTGGTCTACCGGCCCGTGATCAGCGCCGTCTCTTGGTGGGGGCGCTTGGCGCGCCGGGTCCCCAACGGCAGCGTGCACCGCTACCTCGCCTTCGGCTTCGCCGCGCTCGTGGTTGTCCTGGTCGTCCTCGCGTGACCGGGGTGCTCGCGACGCTGGGCACCGCGAGCCCAGGCCTATGGGAGAGGATCGGCGAGTCGGTCCTCCAGGTGGCAGCGGTCGCCCTCGGCGGGCCGCTGCTGCTGGGCCTGATGGCGAGGGTCCGGGCCCGGGCCGAGGGCCGCGTCGGTCCCCCGCTCACCCAGGGGATCCTGGACCTGCGCAAGCTGGTGCGAAAGGAGTCGATCAGGGCCGAGCACACGAGCGCCGTGGCCGCTCTGGCGCCGCTCGTGCTCGTCAGCTCCGCTGCGGTGGCTGCCGCCGTCACCCCGCTCGTCACCAACCGCCCGGTCATGGCCGGTGGTGCCGACGTCTTCGCCGTCGTCTACCTCCTCCTCACGGGATCGGTCGCGCTCGCCCTCGGCGGCCTCGACGCCGGCACCGCGTTCGGCGGCATGGGGGCGAGCCGGGCCATGACCGTCGGGGCCATCTCCGAGCCGGCCCTCCTCGTCGGGATCCTCGCTCTCGCCGTCCAGGCCCGCACCTCGAACCTGCCGGGCATCGTCGCCGCGAGCCTCGCCCACCCCGGATGGCTCGCCAGCCCGCAGCGGCTCCTCGCGCTCGTCGCCCTCGTCGTCGTGGTCATCGCCGAGACCGGCCGCATCCCGGTCGACAACCCGTACACCCACCTCGAGCTCACCATGATCCACGAGGCGATGGTCCTCGAGCACGCGGGACCCGACCTCGCCCTCGTCACGCTGGGCGAGTCGATGCGCCTCGCCCTCCTCCTCGGGCTCGTCGCCAACCTGTTCTTCCCCTGGGGCGTCGACGCCTCCGGCGGCGGGCTCGCCCTGCTGGTCGCCCTCGTCGTGCTCGGCGCCAAGACGGCCGCCCTCGCCGGGATGATCGCCCTGGTCGAGATCTCGACGGCCAAGCTCCGCCTCTTCCGGGTCCCCGAGCTGCTCGCCGGCGGCTTCGTCCTCGCCGTCGTGGCGGTCACGGCCGGCCTGGTGACGAGATGAGGTCTGGCGCCGCGCTCGACGTGGTGGGGCTGGCCGCCGGTGTCGTCCTCGCCGGTGCGGTCCTCGCCCTGTGGCGAAGGGACCTCCGAGCCTTGATCTCGGTGCTCACGCTCCAAGGCGTAGCCCTTGCCACGCTGGCCGGCGTGCTCGCCGTCCACGATGGTGACGTCGGCCTCGGCGTCGTCGCCGCCGTGGTGCTCGTCGCCAAGGGGCTCCTCATCCCCGGACTGCTCGCCCGGGTGGTCCGCGCAGACCCGGGGAGCCGGGAGACCGCCCCGCTCGTGAACGTCCCGGCCTCCCTCGTCACCGCGGCAGTCCTCGTCGTCCTCTCCTACCTCGTCGCCGGCCCGCTCACCACGCTCTTCCCCGGCCCGCTCACCCGCCTCGCCCCGCTCGGGCTCGCCACGGTGCTCGTCGGGTTCTTCGTCCTCGTCACGAGAAGGAAGGCCGTCTCCCAGATCGTCGGGCTGCTGCTCGTCGACAACGGGGTCGCGCTCGTCGCCTTCCTCCTCACCGCCGGGGTGCCGCTCCTGGTCGAGCTCGGCGCCTCGTTGGACGTCCTGCTGGTCGTGGTCGTGCTCCAGGTGCTCGCCACCACGATGCGCGCCCGTTTCGGCCACATCGACCTCGACCAGCTCCGGGAGCTCCACGACTGATGCTGCTCGTCGCCATCGTCTCCGTCCCCCTCGTCGCCGGCCTCCTCGGCGTCGCCATCTCCTGGCGCCGAACGGTGGGTTGGGTGATGGTCGCCGCCAACGCTACCGTGCTCGGCCTCGGGGTCACCCTCTGCGTCGAGACCGACCACCACCACGTGGCCGGCGGGCTCAACGGAGCGCTTCGCGCCGATGCGCTGAGCGCCTTCATGGTCATCGTCATCGGCACCATCTCGCTGCTGGCGTCGATCCAGTCGATCCGCTACTTGGAGGCGGAGATCGCCCGCGGCGAGCACGGCCGCCGCCACGCCTCGCTCTACAGCCTCCTCGTCCAGGTCTTCGTGGCCTGCATGCTCGCCGCTGTGCTCTCTGCCAACCTCGGGGCGCTGTGGGTGGCGGTCGAGGCGACGACGATCGCCACGACCTTCCTCGTCGGGCACCGCCGCAGCGACAAGGCGCTCGAGGCCTCGTGGAAGTACGTGCTCATCTGCTCGGTCGGCATCGCGCTGGCGTTCTTGGGCACCGTGCTCGTCTACTTCGCCGCCCTCCACGCCCCCGACCATCCCACGGGCGCCTCGGTCCTCGACTGGACCTCGCTCATGCACGCCTCGCGCCACCTCGACCCCGGCGTGGTCCGCCTTGCCATGGCGCTCCTCGTCTTGGGCTATGGCACCAAGGTCGGCCTTGCCCCCTTGCACAGCTGGCTCCCCGACGCCCACAGCCAGGCCCCCGCCCCGGTGTCGGCGCTCATGTCCGGGGTGCTGCTCACCGTCGCCTTCTACGCGCTCTTGCGGTTCAAGGCGGTCGCCGACGCCGCCCTCGGAGTGGACTTCAGCCGCACCCTACTCGTCATCGTCGGCCTCGCCTCCCTCCTCGTCGCCGCCTCACTGCTGCTCACCCAGCGCGACGTGAAGCGCATGCTCGCCTACCACAGCATCGAGCACATGGGCCTCATCGCCTTGGGGGCGGCCGCGGGAACGACGCTCGCCATCGCTGCGGTGCTGCTGCACATCCTGGGCCACGGGCTCGCCAAGGCTGTGCTCTTCCTCGCCTCGGGCGAGATCCTGCTCGTCGAAGGCACGAGCGAGATCGAGAAGATCCCTTCCCTCCTCGCCCGCCGTCCGCTGCTTGGGGGGATCTTCGGCTTCGGCCTCGTCGCCCTCTTGGGCCTGCCGCCGTTCAGCCTGTTCGTGAGCGAGCTCAACATGATCCGCGGCGAGATCGCAGTCGGCCTCGGCTGGGCGGCCGCCTTGTCGCTCGTGGCGATGGCGGTCATCTTCGCCGCCGTCATGGCCCACGGCCGCCACCTCCTCCTCGGCGGGCAGGGTGCCACGCCCTCGGCCACGTCACGGCTCGTCGGGATCCCCCTCGTCGGGGGCCTTGTGGCCTGTGCCTTCTTCGGGCTCTCCGCCTGGCCGCTCCAGTCGCTCCTATACGCCGCTGCCCGAGTGGTGGTCCGGTGACCCTGCGAGCGCAGGGCACTCCCGTGGCGGTGCGCACGAGCGACCTCGTCGCCGCCGCGGAGCTGCCTGAGCGAGCCAGTGCGCTGCTCGGCGCGGGGTTCCGTCTCGCCCTCGTCGCCGGCCACGACGACGGGCACGGCCTGCGGGTGGTCTACGTCTTCTGCGCCGGGCCGCCCGACCGCCGCGTCGAGCTCCAGGTCCGCCTCGACCCCGGCCACCCCGCCGTCCCCTCTCTCGCTCCTCTGTCCTTTCCCGCCAGCCGCTTCGAGCGCGAGCTTGCCGATCTGTTCGGCGTCGAACCGGTCGGCCATCCCTTCCTCCGCCCCCTCGTGCGCCACCAGCACTGGCCGACCGACTGGCACCCGATGCGCCGCGACGCCGGCCCGGCGCCCCCGATGCGCGTCGACACCGAGCCGTTCCCCTTCGTTGCCGTCGAAGGCCCCGGCGTCTACGAGATCCCCGTCGGCCCGGTCCACGCCGGGATGATCGAGCCCGGCCACTTCCGCTTCTCTGTCATGGGCGAGACGATCCTCAAAATGAAGGCCCGACTGTGGTTCGTCCACCGTGGCATCGAGAAGCTCTTCGAGGGCCGCTTCGCCACCGACGGCGTCGTCCTCGCAGAGCGCATCTCGGGGGATACCGCAGCCGGCCACGGTCTCGCCTACTGCCTCGCCGTCGAAGACGCCCTGCGCATCGAGGTCCCCCACGACGCCCAGCTGCTGCGGGCGCTCGTGGTGGAGCTGGAGCGGATCACCAACCACGTGGCCGACATCGGGGCGCTCTGCAACGACGTCGGCTTCGGCGTTGCCCAGGCCCGCGCCCTGACGCTTCGCGAGCAGCTCCTGCGCCTCGCCGCCGAGGTCACCGGCCACCGCCTGTTGCGCGGCGCCATCCGCCCCGGTGCGGCAAGGCTGGACCGCCTCCCAACCAAGGCCGAGCTGACCGAGGTTGCGGGGCGGGTCGACGAGCTCGTCGGGCTCGCCACCTCCAACACCGTGGTGATGGACCGCTTCGGGGGAACGGGCGTCTTGTCACGTCGCGACGCCGAGGCGATCGGGGTGCTCGGGGTCGTCGCCCGGGCGTCCGGGCTCGCCGTCGACGCCCGCGTGGCGCACCCGTGCTGCGAGCTCGGGACCGACCTTGTGCCGGTCGTCGAGGAGGACGGCGACGTGTTGGCGCGCTTCTCGGTCCGGGTCCGTGAGATCTCCGCGTCGCTGCGCCTCGTGGCCGACCTCGCCGGGCGTGTCTGGTCGCTCGATGCGAGCGGCGGGGACCTTCCCCGACGTGGCGGATCGGGGCTCGGGATCGTCGAGGCCTGGCGCGGCACGATCGTCCACCGGGTCGAGGTCGACGCCGACGGGCGCCTCACCCGTGCCAAGGTCGTCGACCCTTCCTTCCTCACCTGGCCGGCCCTGTCGGTCGCGCTCGCCGACACGATCGTCCCCGACTTCCCCCTCGCCAACAAGAGCTTCAACCTCTCCTACGCCGGCAACGACCTATGAGGACGCCCAACCCTCTCGCCCCGTGCGCCGGCAACGCGCGGGAGGCGTCACGATGAAAGCTCCTAGCGCCTCGTTCTCGGTCACCCTGCGCATCGCCCTCGACGACGCCCGCCAGATCGGAACCGTCACCGCGACGATCACCGAGCTCGGCGCTCGTGTCGTCGCGCTCGACGTTGTCGAGTCCCACGCCGACGAGCGCGGGGACGAGATCGTCTTCGACGTGACCTGCCACGCCGTCGACGAGGACCACGCCGCTCGCCTCCGCCGGGCGATCGAGGAGATCGGCGGCGCCCGAGTGCGGGCCGTGAGCGACCGCACCATGCTCGTCCACCTCGGCGGGCTCATCACCGTAAACCCGAAGGTGCCGCTCAAGACCCGCGACGACCTGTCCATGGCCTACACCCCGGGCGTCGCCCGGGTCTGCCAGGCGATCGTCGCCGACCCCGCGGCGGCGCGCAACCTCACCATCAAGCGCAACAGCGTCGCCGTCGTCACCGACGGCTCGGCCGTCCTCGGCCTCGGCGACCTCGGCGCCGCCGCGGCGCTGCCCGTGATGGAGGGCAAGGCGGCGCTGTTCCAGCACTTCGGCGGGGTCGACGCCTGGCCGGTGTGCATCGACAGCCACGACGTCGACGAGATCGTCCGCACGGTCGAGCTGATCGCCCCCTCCTACGGCGGGATCAACCTGGAGGACATCGCCGCGCCCCGCTGCTTTGCAATCGAGCGGCGCCTGCGTGCCAGCCTCGACATCCCGGTCTTCCACGACGACCAGCACGGCACCGCCATCGTGGTGCTGGCCGGCCTCGTGAACGCCCTCCGGGTGGTGGGCAAGGCGCTCGGTGAGGTCCGGGCGGTGGTGCTCGGGGTCGGCGCGGCGGGCACGGCCATCACCCGACTGCTGGTCGCGGCCGGGATCGGGGACGTGACCGCCGTCGACCGCCAGGGCATCCTCACCCCGGCGACCCCCGGCCTCGACGACGACCGGGCATGGATCGCCGCCCACACCAACCTCGCCCGGCGCACCGGCAGCCTCACCGACGCCCTGGCCGGCGCCGACATCCTCGTCGGGGTATCCGGCGCCGGGCTCGTGACCGCCGAGCACCTTGCCTCGATGGGCGAGCACGCCATCGTCTTCGCCCTCGCCAATCCCGACCCCGAGGTCGACCCGGCCGTCGCCCGCCGGCATGCCGCCATCGTCGCCACCGGGCGCAGCGACCAGCCGAACCAGATCAACAACGTGCTCGTGTTCCCCGGGTTCTTCCGCGGCCTCTTGCGCGCAGGCGCCGCCGCCACCACCGAGCAGATGGAGCTGGCCACCGCCAGGGCGCTCGCCGGGGTCGTCGGCGACACCGAGCGGGCCGCCACCTACATCGTCCCGAGCGTCTTCAACCCTGCGGTCGTGCCGGCGGTCTCGGGCGCGGTCGAAGCGGCGGCCCGCCGGGACGCAGACCGCCCGCCTCCCTGACCCCCGCTCTGCCCTTCCGCCCGGCCGCCGGGATCGCGGCGGAAGCAACCCGGTCCCTGGCGCCGCCCGGCTCCCTTTCTCGACGTACGCCCTCGGACATAGGCTCGCCGCTGCAGGTGCCGTCGTGACGGTGGTGATGGACGTGACCCAGCAGTACCTCGTCGGCGAGCTCTCGATCCTGGTCGGCGAGCTGCACCGCTCCGCGCGTGGGGCACGTCCGGACGGCATCGAAGAGCTACGCCGCGACGTAGAGCGCGCCGGTCCCGACCAGCTCGCAGCACTGGCCGCCGAGGCGATCGCCCACGCCGACAGGCTGTGCTGGGCGTCCCTCGAAGGCGGCGATCTCGCCGCCTTCCTCGGGCAGGCAGCAGTGGCCGCGGCGCTCGGCGACTTCACCCACGCCGCCCGCCTCGTCCCCTGACGGCCGAGGCCCCCGCCCGCCGGGCAACCGGCGTCAGCGTGATCCGCCACCGCCCGGCGTCCTGCCCACCCTGACCCGCCGACGGCGCCGGCATGCGAGCCCACGAAGCGAGCCGGGCGCGCCTGCTAACCTTCCTACGATTTGATGATCTCGTTATGTCGTCATCTCGTCATGGGATGAGCGCGTCTTGCGGAGGGAGCGGTGGCCACGACCGAGGAGCTGACGGCGGTGCCGGTGGCCATCGGCGGCACCCGTGGCGGGCCGCTGGTCCGCACGCTACGGCGAGACCGCTGGTGGCACGCGCCGGCTGCCACCGTCGCCTTCCTCTCCGCCTTCGTCGCCTACGCCACCTGGGCGGCCTTGGAGAACCGGGACTACTTCGTCGGTGCCGCTGCCCACCGGGACCTCATCTCGCCGTTTTGCTCGCCGTGCGTCGCCGCGAGCTGCGTGGCCGGCGCCCGGGGCGGCCTCTACCTGTCGTGGTGGGCGATCTCGCCGGCGACCCTGGTCCTCGCCGTGCCGCTCGGCTTCGGCTTCACCTGCTACTACTACCGCAAGGCCTACTGCCGCTCGTTCTGGCGATCGCCGCCCGCCTGCACGGTGACCGACGGTCACCGCCGCTACCGGGGTGAGACCCGCTTCCCCCTCGTGCCGCAGAACCTGCACCGCTACTTCTTCTTGGCCGGGCTCGTGTTCAACGTGATCCTCACGATCGACGCCGTGATGGCCTTCCGTCTGCCCGGAGACGGCGGGATCGGGGTAAGCCTCGGCACCCTCGTGCTGTGCGCCAACGCCGGGCTGTTGTGGCTGTACTCGCTGTCCTGCCACGCCTGCCGGCACCTCGGCGGCGGCGGTGTCGACCAGTTCTCCCGCCACCGGTTCCGCCACCGGCTCTGGCGCCTCGTCACCCCCCTCAACGCCCGCCACATGCAGCTCGCCTGGGCGAGCCTCGCCTTCGTCGCCCTCACCGACGTCTACGTCCGCCTGGTGGCAAGCGGCGTCTTCTCCGACCCCAAGCTGTTCTGAAGGAGCCCCATGCCGAAAGCCCCGGTCCACGACCTCGACGTCCTCGTCATCGGGGCCGGCGGGGCGGGTCTGCGCGCCGCGATCGAAACGGCCGAGCGTGGCCTTCGCACCGGGGTCGTGTGCAAGTCGCTCCTCGGCAAGGCCCACACCGTCATGGCCGAGGGCGGCGTCGCCGCCGCGTTGGGCAACGTCTGGCCCGAGGACAGCTGGGAGGTGCACTTCCGTGACACCATGCGCGGCGGGAAGCTCCTCAACAACTGGCGGATGGCCGAGCTGCACGCCAAGGAGTCCCCCGACCGAGTCCTCGAGCTCGAGGCATGGGGGGCGCTGTTCGACCGCACCTCCGACGGTCGCATCTCCCAGCGCGACTTCGGCGGGCACCGCTACGCCCGCCTTGCCCATGTCGGCGACCGCACCGGCCTGGAGCTGCTGCGCACCGTCCAGCAGCGCGCCGTCGCTCTCGGCATCGACGTCTTCATGGAGTGCAAGATCCTGCGTCTCTTGAAGGACCCCTCGGGCCAGGTGAGCGGGGCGGTCGGCTACTGGCGCGCGACCGGCGAGCCCGTCGCCTTCCGGGCCAAGGCGGTCGTGCTTGCCACCGGGGGGATCGGGCGGTCCTGGAAGTACACCACCAACTCGTGGGAGTCGACCGGCGACGGCCAGGCGCTGGCGCTGTGGGCAGGGGCGGACCTGATCGACATGGAGTGCATGCAGTTCCACCCGACCGGCATGGTCTGGCCGCTGTCGGTCCGGGGGCTGCTCGTGACCGAAGGCGTGCGCGGCGACGGCGGGGTGCTGCGCGACAAGGGAGGGCGGCGCTTCATGTTCGACTACATCCCCACGATGTTCGCGGCGGAGACCGCAGACAGCGAGGCGGAGGCGGACGCCTGGTACGAGGACCACGTCCACAACCGCCGGCCTCCCGACCTGTTGCCCAGAGACGAGGTGGCCCGCTCGATCAACGCCGAGGTCAAGGCGGGGCGGGGCAGCCCGCACGGGGGCGTCTACCTCGACATCGCCAGCCGCCACCCCGCCGAGTACATCCGCCGCCGCCTGCCCTCGATGTACCAGCAGTTCATGGAGCTGGCCGGGGTCGACATCACCAAGGAGGCGATGGAGGTCGGGCCGACCTGCCACTACATCATGGGCGGGATCCGCGTCGACGCCGACAGCGCGGCGAGCACCGTCGCCGGCCTGTTCGCCGCTGGCGAGGTGGCCGGTGGCCTCCACGGCGCCAACCGTCTCGGGGGCAACTCGCTGTCGGACCTCCTCGTCTTCGGGCGCCGGGCCGGCGCCGCGGCGGCGGACTTCGCCGAGGGACGCCCCGGGGCCCCGGTCCTCGACGCCGCCGAGATCGACGCGGTCCTCGCCGCCGCCGAGGCCACGCTCGCACGCGAAGCCGGCGAGAGCCCTTACGCCCTCCAGGCGGAGCTCCACGAGGTGATGCACAATCTGGTCGGCATCATCCGCACCGGCTCCGAGCTCGCCCAAGCCCTCGACGAGCTGGCGAAGCTCAAAGAACGCGCCGCCACCCTCGCCGTCACCGGCGGGCGCGCCTACAACCCAGGCTGGAACCTCGCCACCGACCTGCCGTTCATGCTGGAGGTCTCCACCCTCGTCGCCACCGGCGCCCTCGAGCGGCGCGAGAGCCGGGGCGGGCACACCCGCGACGACTTCCCCAGCCCCGACCCCGAGCTCGGCTCGCTCAACCTCGTCCAACGCCTCAGCGAGCACGGCGACCTCGAGCTCGTGCGCGAACCGCTGGCGGAGATGCCCGAGGCATTGCGGGCGCTACTCGACGAGGCGCGGACGTGACGGCCGAGGTGACCATGCGGGTGCGGCGTGGCGATCCCGACGGCGGCGCCTTCGTCGACCACGCGGTCCCCGCCGTCGACGGCGAGGTCGTCCTCGACGTGGTCCACCGCCTCCAGGCCGGGCCCGCCCCCGACCTTGCCTGCCGGTGGAACTGCAAGGCCGGCAAGTGCGGGGCGTGCTCGGCCGAGGTCAACGGCACCCCGCGCCTTTTCTGCATGACCCGTGTGGTATGGACGAGCTCCCCCGAGCCGAACCGGTCCTGGTGGCCCCGATGCGGACCTTCCCCGTCATCCGCGACCTCGTCACCGACGTCTCGTTCAACTACGAGATGGCTCGCCGGCTCCCACCCTTCGCCCCCGCCCACCTGGTGCCGACGGCACTTACCGCATGGCATCGGCTGCTCCTGCGAGCCATGGAGCTCGAGTCCCATCCCCTCGACACCGCCGACCGCAGAGCCTTGGTCCGCCACCAGCCGGGGCTCGGGCTCTGCAACATCACAAGGTGCTGCACCGAGGTCTGCCCCGAGCACATCAAGATCACCGACAACGCCATCATCCCTTTGAAAGAGCGCGTCGTCGACGCCGCCTAGCTAGGACCCGGTCGCCTGGCTCGGGCGGCGCATACGGCGCCGCACGCGACGACCCGACCCTTCGCCTCTCCCCTCGGCGGATGATCGCTCCCCCGACAAGCCGGCGACCGGACCGCCCGGCGTCGCCGCCCAGCGGTGAGCCAGCCAGGACGCCATCGTCCCTGGATCGGCGCGCTCGGCGCGCTCGGCGCGCTCGTCGGCCTCGATCCAATCGGTGACGACGGCGGCCGCTCCCCCCACGCTCGTAGCGACCGCCGCCAGGCGCTCGTGCGGCGGCGGGTGACGCTCGGGGCGCTGGGGCTCGGAGTGGCAGCAGGTGCGGTGCTCCTCGCCGTCGCACCACCACTCGGCGCCGCGGTCATCGCGCCCTTCATCGTGCTCCTCGCCGCCGATCTCGGCCTGCTCGTCGCCCACGAGCAGCGCCGGGCCGAACAGGCGATGTCGGTGGCCTTCCGCTCGGCGCGAGGGAGGGGCGGCGCCTACCCTGCACCCCGACATCGCCTGGGCCGCTGAGCTGGCTCTTCCTCGTTGGCGCAGCACGTAAGGACGGGACCCGGACCAGCAACCTGCCGGTGACCGACGCCGCCGCGCGCCGAGCAGTCGAACGTCCCGAGACGGTGCGGGCATGCACCCGTGAGCGCTCGGTGGGTCAGCTCGCTGCCCGGGCTGCCCGGACGGCCGCGACGACCGCGTCAACCACCTGGCTCGTCGAGGCGCTCCCGCCGAGATCGAAGGTGCGGGTCCCCGCCGCTGCCACCGACAGCGTCGCCTCACGGACGGCGCGCCCGGCCTCGGCAAGGGTGGGATCGCCGCGCCTGGCCGCGTGGTCGAGGACGGCCGCGCAGGCAAGCAGCATCGCCATCGGGTTGGCCACGTTCTTGCCGGCGAGGGTCGGGGCGGACGATCACCGAGCCACCCACACCCTCCCGCAAGATCCGGTTGGGGGAACCGACGTCGTCTCCACCCTCCGGCGTGATCGTCGCCGCCTTCAGCCCGAACCCAGAGGCCCGCATGGCCTCGGCCGCCTCGCGCTCCACCGCGTTCTCCGTCCGGCGCCGGTTGGCCAACGACAGGTCGAAGCGCGCCAGGTCGATCTCGACACCGACCACCGACGGGGCCAGCACCCGCAGCGCCTGGTCCAAAGCTCCTGGCCCGTCTCGTCACCCTCGCAGACCACCAGCTTGAACGACCCCGTCGACACGCTGCTCCTCCTCACGTTCGTCGGGACACCACCCGCTCGGGCGAGTGCGGTCCCCCGGAGGCAAGGCAGCCGCCGCCATCTATGACGGAATGACTAAGTTATCATGTAATGGCTACGGCACTACCCTCGGAACCCGAGCGCCCAGATCTTTCACCCAGCCGGGCACAGCCGAACAAGTCCTAGCTCCCACCAGCGACCCGCCCAGTCCGGAGACCACGTGCTCGACCGACAGCCGACAACCGACCAGGCCAGCGCAATGCCGGCCACGACGGCCTCGGGCGCGACCCTCAGGCGGATCCCCGCCGAGACGGCGAACCGCTTCCTCGCCCGGTTCGACCATCAGGCGTCCGGTTCGTCGGAGATCGCCCTCGGCGCCTTCGAAGAGCACCACACACTTATCGGTGTCGCCACCCTCACGCGACGATGCAATAGCAGCGCCGCCCTCGTCGTCATCGTGGACCGGGCCCGTCGCAAGCTCAGGATAGGCAGCGACCTCCTGCACGCAGCAGTGAGCGAAGCGGGCTCGGCCGGCCTCCGTCGGCTGACCGCCAGCTACCCCAGCGACGCGCTCGCTGCCGATGCACTTTTCAGTTCCTCCCCCTTCCTCACTGCACGCCGCCGCGCCGACGGACGGGTGACGATCGTCCTCTTCGTCCCCGCGACTCGCTGACGGCACACCGGTGACCCAGCCCGACCCGAAAACCCCGGGGCCAGGCGACGACGACGTCGTGCTACACGTCGAGATCCACGTCCGGCCTCGCTCGGCGACCGTGTCGGTGGCGGGAACCCACGACGGCGCCCTCGTCGTCCACGTCGCCCAGCCCGCCCACAACGGACAAGCGAACCGCGCTGCGGTACGGGCAGTGGCCGACGCCCTCGGTGTGCCTCGTCGATCGATCACGCGCCTGCACGGCCCAACCGCCCGCCGCAAAGTGCTCGATGTCCGACTTCCCCCACCGGCCGCAGCGACCGTCCAACGACGTCTCGCTCAGCTGCGGTCCGGGTGCATCCGTGCCGTCTGATCAGAGCGGACCAAGCTCCGCTCGGTCCGCTTGACCTGGTGGATCCTGCTCATAGCCGCCGTGACCGCCATCGGCGGCGGCGCTCTCGTCGCCGTGACCACTGCCAGCTCCAGGCACCTGGCCTTCGACCCGCTCGCGTCGGTGTTCATCTCCTGGCTCGAGGACCCCGTGCTCTCGGTCGGGATCCTCGGCGTGCTCGCCTTCACCTCCGAGCACGCGAGTGGCCAGATCCGCACGACGTTCACCGCGGTGCCCCAGCGCCGAGCGGTCCTTGCCGCCAAGGCCGGCGTCGTCGGGATGGTGACCCTCGGCTGCGGCGAGGTGCTCGCGTTCGCGTCGTTCCTTCTGAGCGAGGCGATCCTCGCGGGGGACCATCGCCGCCTCTCCCTCGGCGAGCCGCACGTCGCCGAGGCGGTAGCCGCCGTCGGGCTCGCCCTATCCGCCGTCGCCATGGTCGGCGTCGGCCTCGGTACCATCATCCACCACACCGCCGGCGCCGTCGCCGCCCTGCCGGCGGTGATCTGCCCGCCCCTCGTCTCCCTGTCGTTCCCCGCCCCCTGGAACGAGCGCATCGCCGGCTTCACCTCCTCGGCGCCGCCAGCCAGGTCGTCTCCCTGCACCCCCGCCGAGAGCTGCTCTCACCGAGCCTCTCGATGGGCGTGCTCGCCGCATGGCCCACAGTCATCTTGGTGTGTGCCGCCGTCATGATCACCCGGCGACGAAACAGCATGAACACCCAGGACCGGTCAGCCTGAAAGGCGCGAAGTAAGCGGGTGGAGGTGACATTGCATGTTCGCGCGGCTTCGCTCTACAGATCCTGCGTTCGTGCTGGTCACGGGCCCTGCATGGGGCACGCGCCTACTCAGGCTAGGCTTGGACCTCCGGCGATGATCAGGACGCCTGACGCCGGGCGACGCTGCGGCGGAGCTTGTCGACGTCGCGCGACAGCGTGTCCACCAGC